>NZ_WTKY01000033.1:0-26329 GCF_011378815.1 Pseudoalteromonas sp. 31A1
TCGTCTAGAGGCCTAGGACACCGCCCTTTCACGGCGGTAACAGGGGTTCGAATCCCCTTGGGGACGCCACTTACTATTTTAAGTATTGTATAAAGCAGTGTTACATAACACTCTATATGCACGATGTTATTAAGAGTATCAATCTCTTAGCTATATCATTTACTACTTAGATAGGGAAGTGCAGTGTTATTAGAATAAAACCACAAATTAACACCCTCATTTCACACTTCATTTTTATATCAATCTATTTACACTTTGTTACAAAACCAAGCCCATAATCGCTCCATATTCCTTGTTGTACTTTTAATTAGTCTTTAAACTCATTGAGTTAATTTAAATATGGACTAAAAAATGAAACTCACAAAAATTGCACTTGCTGTTTTACTTACATCAGGGTTGGCTGCATGTAATAGCTCAACTCAAGCTGTTGATAAAAATATTGTTACAGAAACATCAATTCCTGGCGTTACACTTATTGAATCAGTGAAATCTAATGCAGGTGAAATCAACATACCGTATAAAAAATATAAACTAGATAACGGTTTAACTGTAATTGTGCATGAAGATCATTCAGATCCCTTAGTACACGTTGATGTAACATACCACGTTGGTTCTGCTCGCGAAGAGTTGGGTAAGTCAGGCTTTGCTCACTTTTTTGAGCATATGATGTTTCAAGGTTCAGAGAATGTTGCTGATGAGGAACATTTTAAAATAATATCTGAAGCAGGCGGTACTTTAAATGGTACAACTAACTCAGATAGAACAAATTATTTTGAAACAGTACCTGTAAATCAATTAGAAAAAATGTTGTGGCTAGAAGCTGATCGAATGGGCTTTTTACTCGATGCTGTAACCCAAGAAAAATTTGAAGTACAACGCGAAACAGTAAAAAATGAGCGCGGCCAACGTGTTGATAATCGCCCTTATGGTCGTTTAGGTGAACGTGTTGCTCAAGCGATGTATCCAGATGGTCATCCATATTCATGGCCAGTAATTGGTTTTATGGACGATCTTAATCGCGTAAATGTAAATGATTTAAAAGCATTCTTTTTAAAGTGGTATGGTCCTAATAATGCAACGCTTACTATTGGTGGCGATATCAACGCTAATGAAATACTGCCATTAGTTACTAAATACTTTGCACCAATTCCAAAAGGCCCTGAAATCCCTACAGTAGAAAAAACAGCTGTAACACTCAATGCTGATAGATATATTTCAATGGAAGATAAGGTACATTTGCCTTTATTAAGTATGAGTTTCCCAACGACTTACGCTCGCTCTGAAGATGAAGCACCTCTTGATATACTTGCTGAAATATTGGGTGGTGGTAATAATTCACTACTATACAAAAACTTAGTTAAAACTCAACTTGCTGTTCAAGCAAGTGCAAATCATCCATGCCAAGAGTTAGCGTGTTCAATTAGTCTTTATGCTTTACCAAATCCTACAGCAGGGAAAACGTTAGCTGATATGGAAAAAATCATTCGTGATTCATTTGTTGAATTTGAAGAGCGTGGCGTTACACAAGATGATTTAGATAAAGTAAAAGCTAAAATAGAATCTGGTGCAATTTTTGGTCTGCAAAGCGTATCAGGAAAAGTCTCTCAACTAGCCGCGTCAGAAACGTTTACAGGTAACCCAAATTCAGCTAAAGATGAGATTGCACGTTATAACAAAGTTACAAAAGCTGATGTTATGCGTGTTTTTAATCAATATATCAAAGGTAAATCTGCCGTTATTATGAGTGTTGTACCAGAAGGGCAAACTCAACTTATAGCTGCTCCAGACAACTTTACGCCTAAATCGCATGATTTTGGAGGTCCATCTACAACTTCAGCTGATGATTTAGTGGCACGAAGAGCTGTTGATACATTTGATCGAAGTGCTCATCCAGAGGCCGGCGCAAATCCTGCTGTTGATGTTCCTACTCTTTGGCAAACTAAGACCGAAAACGGTATTAAAATATTAGGTACTCAAAGTACAGAAACGCCAACTACCGCTATTTTCATTAAAGTTCCGGGTGGCCTGTACAGTGAGCAAGCTAGTAAAGTGGGTTTATCATCAATAACTGCATCGTTAATGAGCGAGTCAACGCAAAACTACACTACAGAGCAGATGAGTAACGCGCTTGAAAAACTAGGTAGCCAGGTAAGTATCTACTCAGATAAAACACATACAAATGTGTATGTTTCTAGCTTAACCAAAAATGTAGATGCAACGCTAAAGCTTGTAGAAGAAAAGTTATTTAAACCAGCATTTAATGCAGATGACTTTGAGCGTAATAAAAAGCAAATCATTCAAAATATTCAACATTCAATGAAGGATGCTGGGTATTTAGCATCTAATACATATAGTAAATTACTATATGGCAACAATATAGCTGCACTTCCAAGTACTGGAACGCTTAATAGTATAGAGGCTATTGCACTTGCTGACGTTAAAGCTTTTTATAACGCAAACTTTAAACCGCAGGGCGCTCAAGTAATTATTGTTTCTGATTTAAAAGAGTCAACAATTGAACCAAAAGTTAAAGCTACACTTACAAATTGGAAAGGTAAATCGAGCTTAGTAGCGGTTGATTTCAGTGAACCTAAAGTAGAAACTAATGTAATTTATTTGGTCGATAAACCAGACGCTCCTCAATCAGAAATTCGTATAGGTAAACGCGATATGGTTGAAGATATTACAGGTGAGTTTTTTAAAGCTAACTTGATGAACTTTGCACTTGGTGGCACGTTTAATAGCCGTATCAATCTAAATTTACGAGAAGATAAAGGCTACACTTACGGTGCTCGCTCTCGTTTCTGGGGTGATAAAACATCAGGTGGCTTTACCGCTTCTGCAGCGGTGAGAGCCGACTCTACTGCAGCGTCTATTACAGAGTTTACTAATGAGCTTAATAACTATGCTCAAAACGGTGTCACTGATGAAGAGCTTATGTTTATGCGTAAGGCTATCAATCAAAAAGATGCGCTTAAATACGAAACGCCTAATGCAAAACTTGGCTTTTTAGCACAAATATTAGAATTCGATTTAAAACCTAGCTTTGTAAAAGAAAGGAATGAGATTGTTAGCAATATCAGCAAAGAAGAAGTTAACGCCTTAGCTAAAAAACACTTAAATACTAAAGACATGATTTATTTAGTAGTGGGTGATGCTAAAACACTTCGTCCAGAGCTCGAAAAATTAGGTATGAAGGTTGTTGACTACAGTCTTTAATATTTAAATAAATCATTGGAATTATAAAGCAGCTTTTTTAGCTGCTTTTTTAGCTGCTTTTTTTTGCCTAATTGTAGAGTGTTGAATTTTTTGTGAAAAATAGATTACAAGGAGCAACTACAGCATCTTTCTTTAGATATAAAATATAGTTTTATAGCTTAAACCTTCAAAGAACATCACATTCCTAGCTTTTTTATTCAGTACTTATAAAGATTCGATTTGGTAGCATAAATTTAAACATCCAACTTTATTAGGAGGATTTATGGCAAGTGGATGGGCACGAGACGGTGCAATTCAAGATCAAATTGATGCGAGTGTTAATGACGCCGTACAGTATGCAAGAAGCAATTTAATATCTGGCGCAAGTGCAGAGTTATGTGATGAGTGCGATGAGGAAATCCCACAAGCACGAAGGCTCGCGTTACCAGGAGTGCGCTATTGTGTTGCATGCCAAGCTGCAATAGAAGGTAATGGTGCTAGCGCTAAATCGTTTAATAGACGTGGCAGTAAAGACAGTCAGTTGCGTTAAAAGGTGCTAAAAAGCACCTTTTTTAATTTAAACTAGCACCCATAACTTACATAACTTAAAAGTTACTCATGTCATCTTTTTTCTGAATAAGTTCTATTGAATAACCGTCAGGGTCTTTTACAAAAGCAATTTCAGTAGTACCGCCTTTTACAGGCCCAGGTTCACGACTAACATTACCACCGGCTGCCTTAATATCAGCACAGGCTTTGTAAATATTATCAAATTCGATGGCTATATGGCCATAAGCATTACCAAGGTCGTAGCTATCCTCATCCCAGTTATATGTCAATTCTAGGACTGTCGTGTCCTTCTCATCTCCATACCCAATAAAAGCCAATGTATATCGATACTCGTCATTGTCTGCGCGTCGTAACTCTTTCATACCTAATACTTCAGTATAAAAAGCAATTGATTTGTCTAAATCCGCTACACGCAGCATAGTATGTAATAAACGCATTATTCAGTTCCTTTAGTGATTTTTCAAAGTTCAGTATATTTTTAACTAAGCGCTATTATTAAGCGCATTTTGTGGTTTTTATATGTATTAGCCATATATGTAGGCGTTACGTACAAATCACAACCTCAATACCATTTAGAGTCGGAAGCTGTTCACGTATGGTCTTTATAATTTCACCAATAACATCAATTGTAAATTACCAATTAATGAACCATTTTATTGAATTTTGCATATTTAAATAAAGAACACTCAATTATTGGTCAACCTATTAGTATAAAAAAAGTTACTGATTGTTCAACAAAAGTTAACCTATGTCCGATTGGGTTTGCGATATCTAACTCTTTGTTTTTAATTGATATTAAATTTATTTGTATGTAATTTGTAAAAATATGGGATTTACTTGGTTAACTTATTGGTTGACAAAAAAGGCGTATGGTAATACAGTTTTTGCATACCAATTGGTAAGTTGCTTGGTTTGAGTGAATACAATGTATTGGTAATTAATCAGAGTTACGTTTTGCACAGGTTAATTTATAAATAACTCAAGCTTAAAGTTACTCTACAAATTGAAACAAAGACACAGCGTATTTTAGAGTAGATTTTACTTGTTCTTATAAAAGTATGCGCCACATATTTAGGAGTTATTCATGTCAAAACCAGTCATCGGTTTCATCGGCTTAGGCTTAATGGGCGGCAACATGGCCGAAAATTTACAAAACAAAGGCTATGAGCTAATTGTTATGGACCTTAGCAAAGATGCGGTTGCAGCATGTGTTGCTAGAGGCGCAAAAACAGCAAGCACTGCTAAAGAGCTAGCTGAAGGTTCAGATATTGTTATGTTTTGTCTTACAACTTCTGCCGTTGTAGAAAAAATCATTTATGCAGAAGACGGTATCCTAGCGGGTATTAAAGAAGGTGCAGTATTAGTTGATTTTGGTACTTCTATCCCATCATCTACTAAAAAAATTGGTGCTGATTTAGCAGCTAAAGGCGCAGGCATGATTGATGCTCCTCTTGGTCGTACACCAGCACATGCTAAAGATGGCCTTTTAAACATCATGGCTGCAGGCGATATTGCTACATTCAATAAAGTTAAACCAGTACTGGAAGATCAAGGTGAAAACGTTTTCCATCTTGGCGAGCTAGGTGCAGGTCATACAACTAAGCTTATCAACAATTTCATGGGCATGACTACAGTATGTGCTATGTCACAAGCATTTGCAGTTGCAGAGCTTGCTGGTGTTGACCGTCAACAACTTTTTGACATCATGTCGACTGGTCCATCTAACTCACCGTTTATGCAATTTTGTAAAAACTATGCAGTTGATAATGTTAGTGACCTTGGTTTCTCGATTGCTAATGCAAACAAAGATTTAGGCTACTTCCTACAAATGGTAGAAGACCTAGGTACTGAATCAAAAATCGCTGAAGGTTCATCAGCTAACCTACAAGCAGCGTTTGACGCTGGTATGGGTCAAGGTAACGTTCCTGAAATTTTTGATTACTTCAAAAAGTTAGAAAAGTAATACTTCTCGACCTTATTGAGCGCTTTAGGCTTTTAGCTTAAGGCGCTTTAACACACATGACACCAATTGACTAAAGTCTTTGTGCAATGTCAGCTTTTTAAAATTCTGATGAAGCACTACTTTCAGTCACAACGAAAAAGAGTTAACTATGCGTTTGATTAACACAATAAAGCTTAGTCTAGTTCTCATCGGTTGCATATCCACACAAATAGCGGCCAAAGATTATTTTGTAGAAAGTAAACAAGCTTTTAATGATATCGCAGCTAATCTAGTTGCTGGCGACAAAGTAGTACTTAAAAATGGTACTTGGTCTGACTTCGAAATCCTACTTGAAGGCCAAGGTACAAAAAACTCTCCTATTTTATTGACCGCTGAAACTAACGGCAAAGTAATTTTATCGGGTCAATCTAACCTAAGACTTGCAGGTAAATACCTTGAGGCTTCTGGCTTAGTATTTAAAGACGGCTACACACCGAGCTCAGCTGTAATAGAATTTCGTAAAAACAAAAATGAATTAGCCTACAACTCACGAGTAACAGAAATTGTAATTGATAATTACAGTAATCCAGACAAACGAGAGTCTGATTATTGGGTTGCATTATATGGACAACATAACCGCTTTGATCATAGTCATTTAGTTGGCAAACGAAATAAAGGCGTGACAGTTGCTGTTCGTTTAAACACTCAAGCAAGCCAAGAAAACTATCACCGTATAGATAATAACTATTTTGGCTACCGTCCAACTTTTGGTTCAAACGGTGGTGAAACACTTCGTATTGGTACTAGTCATTACTCATTAACTGATTCACATACATTGGTAGAAAATAACTACTTTGAACGCACCAATGGTGAAGTAGAAATTGTGTCGGTTAAGTCAGGTAAAAACATCCTTCGTAATAACGTATTTTATGAAGCGCGCGGTACATTAACGCTGCGCCATGGTAACGGTAACCTAATAGAAGAAAATATATTTATTGGTAATGGTGTTGACCACACCGGTGGTATCCGCGTTATCAATAAAGACCAAATTGTAAGAAATAACTACCTACAAGGTCTAACAGGGTATCGTTTTGGCAGTGGTTTTACTGTGATGAACGGCGTACCAAATTCATCTATAAATCGTTATCACCAAGTTGAAAATGCGACAATTGAAAACAACACATTTATAAATGTGCGTCATATTCAACTTGCCGCAGGTAGCGATGCTGAGCGTAGCGCTGCACCTAAAGATAGCGTAATGAAAAATAACTTAATCATAAATCAAGATGGTGAACAGCCATTTACAACATTTGATGATGTAAGCGGGCTGGTACTAAGTAACAACATTGCTGATACAAAAGTACTTTCTGAGCTAACGTACGGTGTAAAAAAAGAAAAAATCACGCTTAAAAAAGCAAGTAATGGTCTACTTTACCCAACATCTAAAAGTTTAAATGTAGGTGCAAAGCGCGATTTAAAAGTACTTAAAAAAGAAGATACCGGTGTTAGCTGGTATGCAAAAGTACCTGCTTTAGTTGATTTTGATTCTGGTAAGACACATTCTGTTAAAGCTGATGTAAGTGCATTACTAGATGCTATTGATAATGCACAGTCGGGCGATGTTCTAGAACTAGCGCCTGGCCAGTATGATGTTTCTAAACTGGTTAAAATTGATAAAACGTTGACAATTAAAGCGAAGCAGAACACAAAGTCTAAACTTACTTTTCAACGTTCTACCTTGTTTGAAATACATGATGGCGGCAGCTTAAAACTAGATGGTTTATCTATTTCAGGTGAAAACGCGCCAGATGCAATAGGTAACAGCATTGTTCGTACGCAAAAATGGGGTATGGTTGATAATTACCGCTTTGTAATGACCAACTCAGAGTTAAATGCTTTAGATATTAATCATTCATTCCATTTCTTTATCACTGGTAAAGGTGCAATGGCTGACGAAATTATTGTTACAGGTAATACCTTTAATACAGTAACAGGTGACATTTTACGTCTAAATACTGAAATTGAAGACTTAGGTGTTTATAACGCGGAATACGTTATTGTAAATAATAATACATTTAATGATGTGCAAGGTGGTGTACTTAAGCTTTACCGTGGTGGTACTGATGAAAGTACATTTGGCCCTCATTTTGAAATGACAAATAATACGCTTAATAACGTCGGCCTTGGTAAGCGTAATAAAGAGCAAGCGAGCATTTATGTTCACGGTGTTCAGGTTACTAATATCAAAGATAATAAATTTGTTAAATCTGCTCCTATTGTTGTAGAGCACACAGTAGGCGAGCCTAAAACTGAAATCTCAGACAATACATTTGATGCAACTAAAGCACCAAGTGTTAAAGAACTAAGAGTTAAAGGCCCACATACAGCAGTATTAAAAAATAACAACATTTTAAATAAGGCAGGGTAAATACTATGTACTTATTAAAATGCCAAACAGGTTTTAAAATAACGGCTGTAGCAGCACTTACATTACTTACATCATTGGGTGCGCATGCAGCGCACCCAAACTTAGTAATTACTACTGATGACGTAAGTCATATGCGCCAAGCAATAGGCAGCGAAGGTAAATTTTCTACTGCGTTTGAGCTATTAAAAGCGCAAGTAGACGAACAAATAGCTCAACCAATTGCGGTACCTGTACCAAAAGATGGTGGTGGTGGTTATACACATGAACGCCACAAAAAAAATTATCAGCTTATGTATAACGCAGGCATCATTTATCAACTAAGCCAAGATGATAAATATGCAAATTACGTGCGTGATATGTTGCTTGAGTATGCAAAATTATACCCAACGCTTGGTCTGCATCCAAAACGTAAAATGGACTCGCAAAATCCAGGTAAGTTTTTTTGGCAAAGCCTAAATGAAGCAATGTGGCTTGTGTACACAATACAAGCTTATGATCTAATTCATGACTCGTTAAATGCCGATAACATTAAAACAATCGAAAATGACTTACTACGTCCTGTTTCGTTGTTCACATCAGTAGGCCAACCCTCTACATTTAATAAAGTACATAATCATGGAACATGGGCAACAGCGGGTGTTGGCATGGCAGGGTATGTATTAGGCGAACCTGAGTGGGTAGAAAAATCATTATACGATTTAGAAAAATCGGGTAAGGGTGGCTTTATTAAGCAGCTAGAAATGCTGTTTTCACCACAAGGTTACTATAACGAAGGTCCTTACTATCAACGCTTTGCACTACTACCTTTTGTAACGTTTGCTAAAGCGATTGAAAACAATGAACCACAACGAAAAATATTTGAATATCGTGATGGCATATTATTAAAAGCGATTGATACAACTATTCAACTTAGCTACAACGGTTTGTTTTTCCCAATTAATGATGCAATAAAAAGTAAAGGTATCGATACCATTGAGTTAGTAAATGGGGTAACGGCAGCGTATGGCTTAACCAACGATGCAGGTTATTTAGATATTGCTAAGCAACAAGACCAAATAATTCTCTCTGGTGATGGGCTAAAAGTAGCTCAAGCACTTGATAACAACATGGCAAAACCTTATGAGTTTAAATCTGTTGCCTTCGGCGATGGTAATGACGGTAAACAAGGTGCTCTAGTTGTAATGAGAACGCAGGTAGGTGGCGATCAAGCTCTACTATTTAAACCTGCTGCACAAGGCTTAGGTCACGGTCATTTTGATAAACTAACATGGCAGTTTTACGATCACGGTAATGAAATTGTATCTGATTATGGCGCAGCACGTTTTTTAAATGTAGAAGCTAAATACGGCGGTCGTTATTTACCTGAAAACGAAACTTACGCTAAACACACTGTTGCGCACAATACGGTAGTGGTTGACGAAACAACGCATTTTAATGCAAATGTTGAAGTAGGAAATAGTAATTACCCTTCACTTAACTTTTTCGAAACAAATAAATACGGCACGGTTTCAAGCGGCGAAATAAGCACAGCTTATAAGGGCGTTGATCTTGAGCGTACGCTTGCACTTATTAACTTACCTGAACTACAAAGCACAGTTGCACTTGATATATTTGATGTTACTGCAAATAAAGCACACCAACTTGACTTGCCTTTGCATTATAAAGGTCAGCTTATAGATACCAGCTTTGAGTTAAAAGCAAATACAACACAACTCGCTGCATTAGGTACTAAAAATGGTTACCAGCATCTATGGCTTAAAGCTCAAGCGCAACCTCAAAGTGGTTTAGCTAAAGCAACGTGGCTGAACGAAAACGGCCGCTTTTATACGCAAACGAGCTTGGTTAAAGGTGATGAGTCTTTCTTATTTACTCAAATAGGCGCAAACGACCCAGATTTTAACTTACGCAACGAAAACGGTTTTATTCGTCGTGTTGAGGGTCAAAAAAATCATAAATTTATATCAGTACTAGAGCCTCACGGTGAATACAACCCAAGTAAAGAATATACGTTAGAAGCTGTTAGTAGAGTTACAAAGCTTGAATATAGTCAGCAGGGCGATTTAACACTTGTTGAACTTGATATTAAAGGCAATTCGTATTTAGTGGCTATTAACAAAGTTGCTGAATCAGCTAAGCCTGGCAAACACACATTCAATTATCAAAATAAAGAGTTCACTTTAAATGGCCGATTAGGCATTTATATGATGAACAATAATCAGGAGTAAACAGGATGCAAAAGCAAAGCGCACACTTTTCATTTGGCAACGAGACCGAAATTGAAGATTTAGGAAATGGTCTAAAACGTCAAATGCTAGGTTATAACGAAGAGCTAATGGCCGTTAAAATTTGGTTTGAGAAAGGGGCTATTGGTTATAACCATGCTCACAGACATTCTCAAGTAACGTATGTTGTTGAAGGTGAGTTTCACTTTAACATTGATGGCGTAACTAAAATCTTAAAACCGGGTGATAGCTGCTTAATCCCTCCATTTGCTGATCATGGTGCTACCTGTCCAACAGGCGGGATCCTGATTGATACCTTTAGCCCAGCGCGTGAAGACTTTCTTGAGGACTAATTATGCAACTTAAAGGCTTACGTTGGTGGGTTATAGCGTTAATTGCGCTAGCGACCATTATTAACTATATAGACCGCCAAGCACTTAGTGTGCTTTGGCCGGACATTGTTGAAGATTTGTTCCCTGATGAATCAGCATTAGAGCGTAAACAAATATACGCTAATATTTCAATTGTATTTGTATTTGCTTACGCATTTGGTCAGGCCATATTTGGAAAAATATTTGACTGGGTTGGCACACGCTTCGGTTTTGTTTTATCGATAGGTGTTTGGTCTATTGCCACCGTTGCGCATGCATTTGCACAAGGTGTACTTAGCCTTAGTATTTTTCGCGCAATCTTAGGTGTCGCAGAAGCCGGTAACTGGCCGGGCGCAGCTAAAGGTAATGCTGAATGGTTTCCTACCAAAGAGCGTGCTTTAGCGCAGGGTATTTTTAACTCTGGCGCGGCTATTGGCGGTATTATTGCAATTCCGTTAATTGCATATTTAACTATCTATTTTAGCTGGCAAATGGTGTTTGTTTTTGTTGGTGTATTAGGCTTTCTTTGGTTAGTGCCTTGGTTGATTTTAGTTAAAGCGCCGCCTAGCTCTCACCCTTGGCTTACAGCTGAAGAACGTGAATACATTTTAACAGGTCAAAGACGTGTTGATGATAACGGCGATGTAACAGGAGAAGACGAAGAAGAATATAACCCATCTACAGCCGAACTACTTTCTCGTAAACAAAGCTGGGGTGTAATTATTGCCTCTGCTGCAATTGACCCTATTTGGTGGTTATTTGTTTTTTGGATTCCAATTTACTTAAACGAAGTATACGGCATGGATGTTAAGTCTATTGGTATATACGGTTGGGTTCCTTATGTTGGCGCAATGTTTGGCGCATGGTTTGGTGGCTTATTGGCTCAAAACCGACTTAAAGCAGGCTGGAATACAGATAAAACACGTAAGCTAACTATTACGCTGGGTTGTTTAATTATGCTACCTGCATTACTTGCAATGGCAAATCCAGGTGGACCAACAACTGCGGTACTAATTATGGCTGTTATCTTATTTGGTTTTCAAACTGCAATTGGTAACGTGCAAACACTACCAAGTGATTTACTAGGCAAAAAAGCTGTAGGTACATTATCAGGTTTCTCTGGCATGGCGGCAAAGCTTGGTGCTGTAGGCCTTACATCGCTAGTGCCAATTCTTACTGCTGATGGTAACTATACGCCAGCATTTGTTATTGGTGCTTCTTTAGCCATTATAGCAATGGCAGCTGTTTGGATTTTAATTCCAAAAATAGAACCTCTTAAAAAGCCTCAATAATCTAGATAATAACTGCTATGCCAACATAATCTGTATAAGCGCATAGCAGTTAACTACATAGGGTAACTTCCAAGATGAAAAATATTTACTTTATCGGTGAATGCATGGTCGAGCTTAGAGCTATGAGCGCAGCCACACTACACCAATCATTTGCTGGCGATGTTTATAATTCTGCAGTGTATTTAAAACGTTGCTTCCCGCAGGTTACTACTTCGGTTGTTACGGCTTTAGGTCAAGATAATTTAAGTAAAAAAATGCTAGAACGCTTTGAAAGTGAACAAATAAGTACACAACTCGTATTTGCTCACGATACCAAAGTACCCGGCATGTATTACATAGAAACAGATGAGCATGGTGAGCGTAGCTTTATTTATTGGCGTAATGATTCTGCAGCTAAAAAGGTTGTTGATTTTTTAGATGCTGATGCACTCGAGCAGCTTAGCCAAGGTGATATGTTTTTCTTTTCAGGAATTTCACTAGCAATAATTGAAGAAAGTGCACGTGAGCAATTTTGGAAAGTGGTAAAGCAGCTTAAAGGTGCTGGGGTTAAAATAGTTTTTGATCCTAACTACAGAGCGCGTTTGTGGAATAGTGTAGAGGAAACTAAAGAGCAATATCATTTAGCCTTTACGCTTGCAGATATTACCCTTCCAGGCGTTGAAGATTTAACAACACTTTATGATGTACATAGCGTAGAAGCGGTTGTTGAATATTTAAAACCTTACCAAATTGAAGAAATTATTGTTAAAAATGGCCCTGAATCGGTAGTGACAAAAGAGGGCGATACGCTTCAAAGCCACACTATAATACCGGTAACAAATGTTGTAGATACTACCTCAGCAGGCGATGCCTTTAACGGTGTTTATTTAGGTGCTCGTTTATCTGATAAATCAATTTCAAGTGCTGTACAACTTGCTGCAAAAGCGGCAGGTGCTGTTATACAACAGCCAGGCGCCATTGCTCCAAAAGATATATTTCAGCTAGCAATGATTGAAGCTGGTATCTGATACCAATTTTATTAAAAACATGATCACCTTAGCGTATTAAATAACTCACTAACTACGTTAAAAATTATTTATATAGAACAACTATGTATCATAATTTTAGCCTTGTTATTGAGCTATTTTCTTGTCGCTATAATAGCTCATTAATTTAATGCAATTGGTATAACAAAATAATTAACCTGAACTCTGGTTAAGAGATTTACTAACATATTGAATCATGGTGATATTTAAAATTATTTTCTCTAGCTAGAGATTTTCAGTGAAAACAAGGCGAATTTACGCGTCAATAGCGGGCCTATTGCAAGTAAATTCAACGCAGTTAGCGCTGAAAATAGCTGCTTGAGATAGATTTATTATCTAGAGTTCAGGTTAATCAAACATTAAAGGCCGCCATACCTCGGCCGCATTACTTTTTATAAAGGAACAACGTTATGACTCGCTTTTCTGAACTTATGTCAGGACAAACACTGCTACCTATAATTCAAGCTGATACGCCAGAGCAAGGTGTTCAAATAGCGAAAGCTATGGCTAACGCTGGCCTTACTTTAGTTGAAGTAGTACTAAGAACAGAGGCTTCTTTAGAAGCATTAAAAGCTATTAAGGCACAAGTGCCAGAGCTAAAAGTCGGTGCGGGTACAGTCATAAATACTGACATTTTAGAGCAAGCACTTGAAGCGGGTTCTGACTTTATTGTAACGCCAGCGGTGTCTCCTGCATTACTTACAGCACTTGCTAAATGTAATGTGCCGGTACTTCCTGGTGTATCAAACACCGGTGATATTTTAATGGCGCTTGAATATGGCTTTGAAGAGCAAAAATTATTCCCAGCATCGCTTGCCGGTGGCGCTCCTTTTGTATCAGCTGTGTCGTCAGTATTTAGAGCAGTCAGCTTTTGCCCTACAGGTGGTGTTAGCGAAAGTAACAAAATGGACTATCTTTCTTTAAATAATGTATTCGCCGTTGGCGGTACTTGGATAGCGAAAAAAGAGTGGGTTGAACAAGAAAATTGGCAAGCAATTACTGATTCTTGTATCCAGGCTTTAAAATAGAAAGGATTTCATAAATGAATTATTTAGCCCCAACAATACTGCCAGGCGTAATCGTTGGCGATGAAGTAAGTGCTGTGTATGAACATGCGCGTACTAATGAATATGCGTTGCCAGCGGTAAATGTTGTTAGTACAACATCTATAAATGCGACGCTAGAAGCTGCTAAAAAGAAAAACTCGCCCGTTATTATTCAGCTTTCTAATGGTGGAGCTCAATTTTTTTGTGGTAAAAGCTTATCTTTACCAGAGCAACAATCAGCAGTGCTTGGGGCGGTAAGTGCTGCAAGATATGTACATTCAGTGGCAGCACATTATGAAGTAGCAGTGATGCTTCATACTGATCACGCAGCTAAAAAGCTACTACCTTGGATTGATGGTTTGCTTGATGAAGGTGAAAGACACTTTGAACTGACTGGCAAACCACTGTTTAGCTCGCATATGATTGATTTGTCAGAAGAGCCTTTAGAAGAAAATATCGAAATTTGTGAACGTTACTTAACGCGTATGGCAAAAATAGGTATGACGCTTGAAATTGAGCTTGGCTGCACGGGCGGCGAAGAAGACGGTGTTGATAACTCACACCTAGACAGCTCTTCTTTATACACTCAGCCTGAAGATGTTGCATTTGCTTACGAACGTTTAAGTCGTATTAGCCCTAATTTTATAATTGCAGCGTCTTTTGGCAATGTTCACGGTGTATATAAGCCGGGTAACGTTGTTCTTACACCAACTATTTTAAAAGATTCACAAGCTTACGTATCAGAAAAATTTAATCTACCAAGCAACTCAATTAACTTTGTATTTCATGGTGGTAGTGGTTCTGAGTACGATAAAATTGCAGAGTCTTTAACCTATGGTGTAGTTAAAATGAATATTGATACCGATACGCAATGGGCGTGTTGGACAGGTATTTTAGACTACTACAAAGATAACCAAGCATACCTACAAGAGCAAATTGGTAACCCTGATGGGGATGATAAGCCAAACAAAAAATACTATGACCCTCGCGTATGGTTGCGTCATTCAGAGCAAAGTATGGTTGCAAGACTAGAGCAATGCTTTGACGATCTAAATTGTGTAAATAGGTATAGCGCATGAAAAGACTAAATACAGTATTAAAAGAAGACGGTGTAGATACCGATCTTATTTTACTTATTCGCACAATTTTAGCGACCAGTAAAGAAATTGCTTTTCGAGTAAGCCAAGGTGAATTAGCCGGTGTTTTAGGTTCAACATTGAATGAAAACATCCAAGGTGAAGTTCAAAAAAAGCTAGATGTAATTGCAAACCAACTACTTAAAGACATACTACTTGACGACAGCAGCGTTCGATCAGTTGCATCAGAGGAAGAAGATCATGCGGTAGGTGGCCACCCTGAAGGTAAGTTTATTGTTGCTTTTGACCCACTAGATGGCTCTTCTAATATTGATGTTAATGGGCAAATAGGCACTATATTTACTATTTACTTAGCCCGTGATGATGTTGCCTTCGACAGCGACGAGCAATTTAGTCAGCCTGGTGTAAATCAAGTATGTGCAGGCTATGTGTTATACGGCCCTTCATCATTACTTGTAATGAGCACTGGCGGTCCAACGCGTTGTTATACATTAGATTCAACGCATGGCGGTTATCTACTGACAAATAAGCAGTTAAGTGTGCCAGAGCAGAGTCGTGAATTTGCCGTTAATATGGCTAACTACCGTTATTGGGACGAACCGACACAAGTGTATTTTGATAAATTGCTTTACACCTGTGAAAGCTTTGAAAAAAGCTCAATGCGTTGGAATGCAGCGATGGTAGGCGACGTTCATCGTATTTTATGCCGAGGCGGGTTATTTTTGTATCCGCAAGATAAACGCAGTGGTAACGATAACGGAAAAATAAGACTGCTTTATGAAGCAAACCCGTTAGCGCTTTTAGTTGAAAACGCAGGTGGTAAAGCAACCTCTAGAGGAACGCGTATTTTAGATATTGCGCCAACTAGCTTGCATCAACGTGTGCCTGTTGCTTTGGGCTCAAATGAGCCTGTAGAGTTTTATAATAACGCTATTTTATAAACCAGTACTTAATAAAAAAGGGGCAAGAAAATAGCCCCTTTTTTACCCTTATTTTTCATTCTCTCTGTAAATAATCCTTTTTATACAAACTCACTTCATTTCTTAATTTTCTTATAGTCTTCAAATAAGAATACTTCATATATATTAAATAAATCTGATTTACTTAACCCCATGTAAAACCAATTTTTTACTCTAAGGTTATGTATTTTCGCAGTAATTGTGCATGATTGAATTCAATTTTTGACCTGCGATAACAGTGCAGGGTTAACTTTATGTTTATTTATTGTTATTTAATTGGGTGGATGTAGTGGAAAAAGTTATTTTATTATGGTTATATTACCAAGTTGGTTAACAATTTATTTGCAATTTAAATGAATTTGGTAATAAACGCATGATTTATTTGGTAACACACACAATAGATAACCAAATATTAAAACCATAAATTTGGAGAATAGAGCCACCATGAAATTAAAACATTTTGCGCTATGCGCTATTGCAGCTGCAATAGTTGGTTGTGACACAAACTCAAACAACAATGACAACAACTTGGGCTCTATTGCTCTTAGTGGAACGGTTACAAGCGGACAAACATTAACAGCTGAAGTTAGTGACCCTGATGGTATCTCAGGTGACGTGACTTACTATTGGTATGCAGATGGTGAGGCAATTACAGGTGCAAATAGCGCTTCGTTTACACTGACTGACGATCAGATAGGGTTACCAATTACAGTTCAAGGGCTTTATACCGATGATGGCGGTATTAATGAATCGCATATTACAGATCCAACCGCAGATGTTGCCGCAATCGCATTCCCTGCAAGTTTAACTATTACGGGCGACGCTCTAGTTGGTTCGCAACTAACAGCCAATGTAGCTGACGAAAATGGCTTTGATGGCGATACAGTAACTTATAAATGGTTTGCTGATGACATAGAGATTGCAGATGAAGCACTTTCAACGCTCACGTTAACAGACGCACAGTTTGGTACAGTTATAACAGTTAGTGCATCTTTTGAAGATAGCCGTGGGTTTAACGAGTCTGTGACTTCAACGGGTACAGAGGTTGTAGCACGAACAAACTCAGAAGGCGAAGTTACAATTAGTGGCACGCCAACCGTTGGTAATATATTAACAGCAGAAGTTGCTGATACCGACGGGGCAACAGGAGATATTACTTACCAATGGCTTGCTGACGCACAAGAGATAGATGGCGCAACACAAAGCACCTTTACAGTTGATGCATCACTTTTAGGTCAAAAGATAAGTGTTCAAGTTGCTTACACAGATGATAATGGATTTATCGAGGATAATACATCAGAGGAAACAATTGCTGTTTCTGCTGTTGCGGTTGACGAAGCCGGTAGCGTCGCCATTATGGGCGTAGCGCCTTATTTGACAAGTGGCGAGTTAACCGCTGAGATAACTGATAACAACGGTGTTGAAGAGGCAAACGTTACTTATACTTGGTCTGCTGATGGCGTTGAAGTAGCCGACAGTAATAGTAAAACATTTACACCTTCTGCTTACGCTGGCTCAATAATGTCGGTAAAAGCTACGTATACAGATAACGATGGTTTTGCGAGTGAGGTTACAAACTCACTTGATACATTAGTTTACACACAATTAGTTAGTAACCCTGAAGCACTCCTTGGTGCTATAAGTGGTGGTTTAGCTGATGGTGATGTTATTGGCTTAAACACCGGTGTTTATGCTGATATGGACGCAGTTTTATTAACCAGTGCAGTAACGCTTCGCGCTGTAGAAGGTCAAACTCCTGTACTTAGCGGTGAAGTATGTGTGCATGTAGCTGCTGGAGTAGATGGCGCTGGATTAACAGGGCTTACCTTTAAGAATATAGATACTAAAGCGGGTGCATTTTGTGAAACCGAAGAAGGTGCTGTTATTTACTCAGAAGGGGATAACTTTACTTTTTCGCAAAACACGATGGATGGAGAAGAAGCTACACTCAATAACTCTGAATACCATTGGCTGATGATAAAAGGTCAAAGCGCATTAGTTGAGCGAAATACATTTTCTAATCGAAATGTGGCTGAAAAAGGGTCCGTGATTAAAATATCGTCATCAAGCTCTGATCACGTTATTCAATATAATTTATTTAGCGACAGTAATAACCCAAACTTTGGGCAATCAAGTTTATATTTAATTAATGCAGGTAGTACAACGGGTAGCGGTGCAGCTGATGATGCAAACTTTACTATTCAGTATAACCGCGTAGAAAACTTTGTAACGGGTCGTCGTTTAATTCGAGTACAAACTTCTGGTGCAACCATCAAAGGCAATACAATTGTAAATCCTAATGGGGGTATCTCTTTGGAAGATGGTGGATTTAACAGTGTTACAGACAACATTATTATTCGTACTACAGATATAGCGAGCTCATCAGATAGACCTGCCGGTATTTTAATAACACCGCTTGGGCATACAGTGAGCAATAACTATATTGCAGGCATCCGCTCAGCTAACAAAGAAGCGGGCGGTATTGTATTTACTGCAAATCCATTTTCGCAAGCTGATGGCGGAGTACCAAAGTCAGGTAATCAAGCCGTTCTTGATGGTGCCGGTGATTTTACACTTAACGTAACTAACAATACGGTTTTAAACTCACAACAGCCAATCGTATTTAGCACAGAAGTACATGATAATTCAAACGTTAGTGATTGTGATGAGTTAACGGTCGTCAATAATCCAACCCTATACGGTCTAACCAAAAATGCGTTTGTTATCAACTTTAATGGAAATTTAATTGCAAACGGTTTAGGCGATCAAACAGACGAAGATACAATAAACAGCAGTGCTACAACTCAAGGCCTATTTTACCCAAATACACTTGATAGTGACCATGCTTTTGAATATGACTGTGACTTAATTAATCATGATAGTTCGGTGCTAAGTAATAACTTTGGTTATATGGATAGTCGAGTATCAGGCGATGCAAGCGGTGACTGGGTTGAAATTAGAAAACTAAATGGTAATGGCGCATTCGATACTGATGGTGCAATTGACCAAGACCCAGCAACTAATGGCAAAGAAGTACTTGAGTACGTTACAGCAACAAGTACGTTATTAGAAACTGACCCTGCAGGCCTTCAGGCAGAGGCGGGTGCTAAAGGTCTTCATTATATTCAATCATCTGAAGTCGGTGTTGGATCTACATGGAAAATACAAAACGATTAAATAACCAATTAATCAGTTAACTTTTAAAAGCCCCAAATTTGGGGCTTTTTTATTATTTATTAATAATCACCACACTTTTCTCAACCTACATTACCCATTTATAAACTAGTTTAGAGCGGTTTATATTCTAGTAAAAAACCTGCCTGACCTACTGGTAATGCCACTAAGTTAAAATTGGTATACCTTATGGTAATATTAAAACGTCAAATTGGTTGATCATCGTGCTGCGTTTAAGTATATTAACGTCAAAGGTCACATAAAATATACATAAGCATAACAAGCTAACACACTAAAATCACACAACAACAACCAGCGGAGAATTCAAATGTCGTTGAAGTCACGAGATAACAATAATTCTACAACAGGGCAGTTTGCAATGCGCCCAGTTGCAAAATGGGTAAGAACAGCGGTCATCGCAGGTATGGCAAGTTCTTGCGTATTTACAGCAAGCGCACAGGAAGATCAGGGAAAAGCGACAGAAGTTGAAGAAGACGTTGAAATAATTAGTGTTACAGGTACACGTAGAACGATTCAAGACCAAATAGCAATTAAACGTGAAGCAACAACGGTAGTTGATGGCCTGTCATCTGAAGATATTGGTGATTTACCAGCACTGTCTATCGGTGAAGCACTGGAATCAATTACAGGTGCTGCATCTCACCGTGAAAACGGTGGTGCAACAGAAATCACTATTCGTGGTCTTGGTCCATTTTTAAGTGCAACGCATATCAATGGTCGTGAAGCGACTAATGGTAGTGGTGACCGCTCAGTTAACTTTTCGCAGTTTCCGTCTGAACTTGTAAAAAAAGTAGCAATTTATAAAACGCAAGATGCGTCAATGATTGAAGGTGGTGTTGCAGGTGTTATTGCACTTGAAACTATAACTCCACTTGATTTTGGCAAGCAACGTGTATCAGCTGAAGTTAAATTAAACTACAACCCTGATGAAGGTAATGTAGATAACTCGCTTCAAAGTGACGCGGGTTACCGTGGCACGTTTAGTTATGTTGACCAGTTTGAATTTGATAACGGCCAAGCCGTTGGTGTGTCTTTTGGTGTACAGCGCCAAGATATTAGCCAACCAGAAGCTGAATACAGAAGTTCGAGCCCATCAGGTTCTTCATTATGGGCGTGTTTAAACGATCCTAATAATACCAACGAAGGTTTTTATCGCAGCAGCGCAGGTGACTGTGAAGATCAAGTAAGCGGCAGTAAAAATCAAGGTTACGATACAAAAATTGATCCTGAAACAGGCAAAGCAATAAGCGATGGAACTCCGTATGCTTGGACTGGCAGTAGCCGAAGCTACCGTCAAAACGAGACATCAGATGAACGTGATGCAATGTTTTTTGCACTGCAATACCAACCTTCAGCTGATTGGGATGTTAACTTTGATGCACAAATATCAGATAGAACACAAAAAGAAGCGCGTCACGATTTAATCTTTTTACAAAAACGTGCAACACCAGGCGTAACCGGTCCAACACTTGTTACTAATGATGTTGGCGGTATCCTTCATTGGGAAGGCGAAGAGCGAATTGAATCTGCAGGTGAGCAATTTGAACGTGAAGAAAACTATCAAGGTTACGGCATAAATATAGAACATACAGTTACCGATAGATTAACTGTTGACTTAGATTTAGCGTATTCAAAAACTGAACGTGAAGAACTTCAAATATCTAACCGTGGTAGAACATCAGGTCGTAATTTCTTTTCTTGGGACATGGGCGATGAGATCCCTCATTTCACACTGACAGACTTTGACGTAACAGATATTTCAAACTTTACAGATAGCCTAAGAACACGACTTGACCGTGAAAATGTTCGTGAAAACGAAGTTATCTCAGCGCGACTAGATTTTGACTATACCTTAGATGGCAATGTTTTCACCAGTATTCAAGGTGGTATTAGAACATCTGAAATGACCTTCCTACAGTATGGTGGTAGCCAAGGTAACGGTTCACGAAATGAATACACACTAGACTCTGGTACTGAAGCGCTTGACGTATTACAAGGTTGTCAAATCGATTTCCCTGAATCAGGCTTTTTATCAAGTGTATCTGATGGCGATATCGTAACAAATGTTGATAGTGACGGTAACGTTGTAGATAGCGGTACAGGTTCATCATGGGCTACATACGACAACGTATGTTTCTCACAAGCTGTAGCTGGTTCTAACGCTGATGGTGTGTTTGCTTACCCAGAAGTTGAATATGAAAATGCAGGTACAATTGATGTAACAGAAAAAACCACATCAGTGTACTTAATGGCGAATTACGATACTGAAATGTTTGGTAAATTCATTCGCGGTAACTTTGGTCTTCGTATTGTAGACACAGAAGTAACTTCGATTGGCTTTAGAAATAGCTTTGACGTAGTAACAAGCGACACCGGTGTACTTTCTCTGGTTGAATCTGATAATGGTTCATTGGATAAAATAAAAAGCGGTGGTGACTACACGAAGTATTTACCAAGTTTTAACCTAGTTATTGACTACAGTGAAGATATTTTATTCCGTGCAGGTATATACCGTGGTATGTCACGCGCAGATCCATCTGATTTAGGTTACAGCCGTACATTCCAAGAAGATACAGAAGGTACAGCAACATCAATTAGCGATTTATTAGTGGGTGTAAATGGTTCTGGTAACCCGGACACTCAACCGCTTATGTCGTGGAACTACGATGCTGCGTTTGAATGGTACCCTAACGAAGATTCAATCTTAGCGTTAAGCTTATACTACAAACAGTTCAACGGTGGTTTTCAACAACAAACAGTAATTGAAGATTTTACTGTTGCCGGTGAAACTGTTTCATTACCAATTACTAACTCTGTTACATCAGACGATGACAGTGAAATATTAGGTCTTGAAGCTTCATTTTCTTACCGCTGGGATAACGGCATCGGTATGAAATTTGGTTACAACTATGCAGACACTGATTTTGAGTTCCAAGATAGCTTATACGGCGATACGTTTGAGACTGACGTAGATGGTAATACTACACAGTTAACTGACGGTATTATTGAGTCGGCTTCAGTACCTGGTTTCTCAAAGCATGTATTTAGCAGTCAGCTGTACTACCAAATTGGTGGATTTGATACTGCTGTTATTTACAAATATCGTAGTGAGTATTTCCAACCATATACTACAAATGGTACTCGACTTCGTTATGTTGATGGCGTAGGCGTATGGGAAATGCGCGCATCATACAAAATTGATGAGCACTTTAGAGTTAAAGCAGAAGCAATTAACTTGTTCAGTGCACCTAAATCACAAGACTTCTTTGTTGAAGGTAACTTAGGTGAAGTGAATGACTACGGCCCACGTTTATTCTTAGGTTTAAGCTACAAGCTGTAATAATAGTTAAACATTAGATCACATTAAAAAGGCGGTTTTACCGCCTTTTTTGATCCCTAAATTCTTCAATTTTATATTTTCGATAACACTAACAGACAGTACTTAAAAAAAACTCACTCCTAAATTACGCTACTTGACTAAAAACAATTGAATTGGTTAACCAATAATGCTGTTTATTCAGCACGCCCAACATCATCGGTTTCTCCTGCCTAAATTATTTCATTTTTAAAACGATAACTATTCTAACCTTTGTTATTGACAGCCCTATTTCTAATAGAATTTAAAAACTATAAATAACATCAACTTAAAATGTAAGTTTTGCTTTTAACTTGAAATTTAGTTAGGTTTTTCTATTTTGGTAATAACATATTGCATAATATTTGATCTAAATTCATTACCAAAAGGTTGACCTTTGTAGGTGTGGGTGTAAATATAAAGTTAAGACTTTGTAATAAGAAAGGGCTTTTAATAAAAACAATAAAGTAGCTGGTTAAACATAGCATTTCACACACACAGGAAAAAAACTATGAGTCACAAGTTATCTAAAATTACACTGGCAGTTATATCGGCAACCGCACTTGGTATGTCTTTGTCTACACAGGCGCAAGAAGCTCCAAAAAAAGCTGCGGACGATCTTGAGGTTATCGAGGTTTCAGGTATTCGACAATCGCTTACAAATGCGCTTGCACAAAAGCGTTCAGCAGATAGCCTTGTTGAAATTATCGAGGCTGTAGATATTGGTAAGCTACCAGATCAAAACCTCGCAGAAGTACTTGAAAACGTAACAGGGATTCAAATTACCCGTGAAGCAGGGGTAGGTACGGGCGTTCAAATTCGTGGTACCAATGCCAATCGTACAGAAGTGAACGGCGTATCAACAGTTGGCTCAGGGTCTGGGCGAAGTGGCATTAGTTTTGAAGATGTATCAGCTGCAATTATCTCTGGTGTAGAAGTAATTAAGTCACCAGAAGCAAAAACAATCGAAGGCTCTGTGGGCGCAACAATAAACCTTAAAACAATTCGCCCGTTACAGTTAAATGAAACTCTAGGCTCAATTAGAGTCCAAGGTGAAGATAGTAGCTTATCAACAGATGGCGTGACCCCTAGGGTATCAGGTGCTTGGGGTGATAACTGGGAGCTTGATTCGGGCGGTAAGTTTGGTGTTGTATTTAGTGGTAGTTACAGTGAGCAAGACGTAACCGCATTTCGTCCTCGCGCAGATAGAGATAATTCGGTAGCCGCTGATAGTGGTGCTGCAAGTGCACAATCGTTTGATTTTCTACCAGTACAATTTTTAATTCAAGATTACGATAATTACGAATACGAGACAAAAAACTTCGCAGGTACATTTGAATATGCACCAAACGATAATATGAAATTCTTTTTTGATGCAGTTGTTAATGATCAAGAGCGCCGCCAAGAAAGCTCAAGAGTACAAGCATCTGGTCTAAGTGATCTTAGAAATGTATCAATACCGAGTGAATTTGAAACAGTTAATTTTGGTTCACTGGACGGACAAAACCTAGGCAGTATACAAGCGGCCGTAAGAGGCGTAATTCCGGTTGAAGACGGTGGTGGCGATCCTAACTTGCGTTTTTCTAGCGATACTAATTCACGCATCACAAAGAGCAAAATATTTAGAATAGGGGGCGAATGGCAAGGCGATAGATTATTTGCAAGTGTTGAAGCCTCAACCTCTCGTTCTGATTCAACTACACCAAGCTTTAATACAACGCTTAATTTTATAAATCCAAATGTTGCTACTAATTCTTCAAATGAAAACGGGACTCCTTTTGAGTATGATCTTACAGGTGATGCACTTACGTTTGGGATTGCAACGGGAGAGGCAAACGCGCCAACAATGGCTCAATTGCTCGACCCTGCAAATGTTGTTCTACGTGACGTAAACCAAGGGCAAGATGAGTCAGAAAATACAGAAGATGCGTTTCGTACAGATTTTACATATTACTTAGATGATGTAATAACGTCAGTCGATTTTGGTTACCGCTACAGTAAAACGAGTAGTGTGTCGGATCAAGTTCGCTCTAACGTTGGTTTAAGAAATATGGCTGATAGCCCAACGGGTGATTTATTTGCACAATTATTAACAGCGGGCCCAGATAACTTTAACGATGGTGATGGGCGAGCACTTTATATTCGTGATTTCTTACTTATTAACCCAGAGCTTGCATCCTCTGATCCACAAGCCGTATTAGCAGCGCTAAACCAAGCGATTGAAGCTAATAATGCAATAACGGGTTCTGATCGTGGTCCAATAAGCTCACCAACGTCTCAAGTAAATGCGTTTTTTGATATTGAAGAAGAAACACATGCCTTATATGCACAAGCAAATTTTGAGTACGGCATGTTTCGCGGTAACTTTGGCCTACGTTATTTAGAGACTGAAGTTACATCGCTAGGTAACTCTGTTACTCAAGATGGAAGTGGCAACGAACTGGTTACTCAGCTAACGTCTAAAGGTGATTACGATTTCTTTTTACCTCGATTCAATTTAGCCGCGAATGTAAGTGAAGATGTGATTGTTCGTTTAGGTTGGTCAAAAGATATTAGACGCCCAGATTTTGATGACCTATCTACATCTGTTACGTTTGGCACCAGCCCTAATAGTGCCGTTTCAATTGGTAATTCAGGCTTAGCACCAGAAGAAGTAACCTCTTTCGATATATCCACAGATTGGTATTTTGCACCCGCTGCTTTGTTAAGTGTGGGGTACTTTCATAAAACACGTAGCGATTTGCACGTTACACAGCAAGTTGACCCATTTGAAGACCCAAGCACAGGCTTTCGCGATACAAATGGTCCAGAGTGTGAAGGAGGCGGCATATTTAATCCAATTGCAGACATAAACGTGTTTGGCCCAGATGCTGGCGTAGGGTTATGTGTACCAACACAAACTACTATTAATGATTCTGGTGAAACAACACAGCAAGGTATTGAGCTTGCAGCTCAATACGACTTATCAAGTTTTGAAAAAGAGCTAGGTTGGGCATCAGGTTTTGGTGTGGTTGCTAACTATACCTATCAAGAATTTTCTGGTGGTGAATCATTTGACACTGCAACGAGTCGTGCAAATGCTGTTTTTGCATTAACAACCGGTAACCCGGATGCAGACATAAGTGCTAAGCAATCACTCATTGATCTGTCAGAAAACGCATATAATATTACATTTTACTATGAGAAATACGGTCTATCTGCTCGAGCGCGTTACACGTGGCGCGAAGGGTACCGTTCAACTGACTTTGGTAGCACCTCAAGCTTCCCATGGGGTTTCCCTGTTGTTCAAGAAGACAGAGGGCAGCTTAATGCCAGCATAAGTTATGATGTGAACGATCAGCTAAATATCGGTATTGAAGCTGTAAACTTAACTGAATCAGAAGTTAGCCAGTCTTGTGTTAACGAAGGTGCTTTACTTTGTTTCCAAGGTATTACAGACCGCCGTATTACATTTGGCGCAAGCTATAGATTTTAAACGTTATAGTTAAATCGAGTCTATAAGTGTGTGTATTTAAAGACGCTAAAAGCAAGCCACCTGGCTTAATGCCGATCAGTTAAGAAAATGACCGGTTGACCGATCCAAACGATCATGCAAAATCCGTAGTTAGGAAACTAACTACGGATTTTTT
>NZ_WTKY01000034.1:0-26042 GCF_011378815.1 Pseudoalteromonas sp. 31A1
ACCGAAGTTTTATTTAACTCTCTGAGTTGTTCCTGCCTCGCTATGCGTTGGCGTTTCCCGTCTCAGTGGGGTCGCATTATAGGGAGATCCGAAAACAGATCAACCCTTTTTTTAGATCTTTTTACTGTTCGAACAAAAATAGAACAAAACCATGTAAAACCATATGAAAACCTTCCTAAGATGATGCTTTTTTGTGCTCTTATTTATTATTTAATACAAATATCATTGCTATGTTTGATTTAGACGTTAAGATAGCAAGTTCACAATGTTAAATTAATGTTTATTTCCTGTTTATTGGTAGATCTAAAATGAAATTACCCGATCAAAAATCTTTTATCTTCTCTGTTATTCTTGCTGTAGTTGGTTTTGTTGTTGTTGAGTTTGCTTTAGGCGGCTTAGCTTTAAACCCTGCATTACTATTTGGTGCTGGTTTATTAATAGGTGCGATTGCTATTGCTGCAATGTCATCTGATGTGACTGAAGAAGCTGAAGTTAAAACAAAAACGCTTTATGTTGGTAACCTTCCTTATCGTGCAAACGAAGGTGTGGTTCGTGCATTATTTGAAGAACAAGGCAAAGTATTCAATGTTCGTTTATTAAAGGATAAGAATACTGGCAAGCGTCGTGGCTTTGGTTTTGTTGAAATGGCGCAAGCTGATGCAGACAATGCAATTGCTAACTTGAACGATAGCGAGTTCCAACAACGTACTTTAAAGGTACGTGAAGCAAAACAAAAACAAGAAGATGATTCTAATGCTCTACGTACTGAGACGGATCAGTCAGTGTAACTAGCTTTACCGCTAGCTTATTGCTAAACACATCAGCCGTTGCATAATATTGCAGCGGCTTTTTTATGTCTGTTAGTTTATTCACACACAAGTTAAGTTGGTTAAGTAGGTAGTTGACTCTGTTTGCTATCGCTACACCTGAATCAAGTAATTTTACATTCCCTTTAAAATACTGACTAATAGGCTCTGCTAATATTGGAAAGTGCGTACATCCTAATACAAGTACATCTATAGTTTTATCTATATGTAGGTCATCAAGCACTTGATGCAACTTGTTTGTATCAAAAGACTCTGTAAAAAAGTATTGCTCAGCTAAAGTTACTAACTCCACACTGCTATATAGATTAACGGTTACATTACGTGCATGCTCAGTAATTAATGTTTTAGTGTATGAACTGGCGACCGTTGCCGGTGTGGCTAATAAGCCAATATGATTTGAACGTGTTAACTCTGCCGCAGGCTTTATTGCTGGCACAACACCTACTATAGGAATATCTGTCATTTGGCGAACAGCGCTAAGTGCAGATGTAGAAGCGGTATTACACGCTATTACAATTAAATCAACGTTAAGCGTATTAGCTTTGATGAAATGAATAAGTGAGCATAATCGGTTAATGATTGTTTTTTGGGATTGAGCACCATAAGGTAGTAATGCATTATCCATAAAATAACTGTACTGAGCATTGGGGATACTTTGCTTTATATGCTCAAGTACAGTAGTTCCACCAATACCTGAATCAAAGACCATTATATGCGCTGACAAACTACCGTTCCCACTTTACTTTAAGAACGGCAGTTTGCCATGAGATATTTATAAAAGAAAGTAGTTTAACTTTGCGTGGTTTCTAAATCAGCAAGCTCGTCGGCTGCCGAATTTAACTGATTAAGGTTTTCGAACATAGACTTTGTGTAATCCACTAACTTATCTATTTGCTCCTGATCTTGATTTAACCATTGGAGAATGCCAGCTAGCTGATTTTGTAATCCAAGCTCACCCGCTTTTTCAAAAGCATTTTTAAGGTCATCATTAAAAGGAGCTAAACCTTCCGCTACTCGTTTTTCTGGTGCTGGTCTATATTCTTCATAGCTTTTAACTGTTGCTATTGTTTTTGTTTGGCGTAAATCCATAGAAAAAGCCACCAGCTGATCGCTGTCTAAACTCAGCTCTTGCGCTTGTTCAAATGCTTCATCTAAATCACCACCAAAAAAGGTTTTACTTAGATCTTGTAAGTCTTCCATCATTGCATTAATAGCTTCTTGCTCTTGCTCATTTAAGTCACCATTAACCGACATCGAAAATGATACCTGTCGAGATTGCGATGATGAGCTTGCAAACGACTCGCTATTACTGTTTTGCTGATAGCCACTTGCCGACTGAGATTCAAATGCATCTGCAAAGCTAATACTTACCTCGTCACCCTCTGCGGTGGTAAATTTATACTCTGCATTACTCGTCATACTGACATATTGAGCCTGGCTTATATTTACGCTGGCAGGTTGTGGGTTAAATAACGACTCTTCAAACTTATCGAGCCCATTGTAAATTCCCTCTTTGGACTTATTAATCCCCTCTTCCATGTCATCATTAAATACACCTGTACCTTTGAGTTCATCAACAGCGTCGTCAATCCCTATTTGGACTCCTTTGCGCGCGTCGCCTAACATATCTTTGAGCTTTTCGTCATCAGCGCCATTAGCTTTTGCTTTATTAACAGCACGACTTACAAAATCGAGTACGTTTTTTACTATTTCATCAAAATCAAATAGTGGTTTATCTGCTTTTTTTTCTGCGATAGGCAATCCAAGCTGCTCAGCCATTTTATCGCCAAGCACCTTTGCGGCCAACTCTCGGCCTCGTTGTTGATAGCTATCTTGAGGAGACGTAATTGTAGGTTGCTGTATATCAGCTTTATTATTGAATTTATTGATGTTGTTGTTTGGCGTAAAGCCATAATTACCTATTTTCATGATTCGTCTCCTAAGCGTGCGTAGTTTATTATCGGCTATAACAACAAAAACTAAAGTACAATGTTCAATAAAACAGCATAAATGCTAGCCAAAACTAGACAAATACGCAGCGCTCCCTACAATAGCGCCGATAAACAGATCTTAGATAAGGTAGTAGCGTTAATGGCAGTTATTAAAATAGATACCACACAGTACCAAACGCAGTTAAGTGAAAAAGAGCAGCGTATTAGTGCACAGTTCCAACGTTTTGGTGTGGAGCAACTAGAAGTATTTAGCTCAGAGCCAACTAACTACCGCCAACGTGCTGAATTTAGAGTATGGCACGACGGTGACGATCTGTTTCACATTATGTTTGATCAACAAACAAAAGAAAAAATCCGTGTTGATACATTTGATCCAGCAGCGCCTCTAGTTGGTGAAATAATGCAGGTGATGATTGAGCATCTTAAGCCTTGTGAAATATTACGTCGTAAGTTATTTCAAATCGATTACCTATCCACGCTAAGCGGTGAAATTTTAGTAAGCTTGCTTTATCACAAACCACTTGATGATGAATGGTTAAGTGAAATTAAAGCGCTTAAAGAAAAACTAAGCAGTAAATACAAAATTGACTTTATCGGCCGTGCTCGCAAACAAAAAGAAGTGCTGGGTGATGACTTTGTAACTGAGCGTTTAACAGTTAATGGTCAAGAGCTTATTTATCAACAAGTAGAAAATAGCTTTACTCAGCCTAATGCAAAAGTAAATATTAATATGCTGGAGTGGGCGCAAGATTTATGTAAACCACTTAAAAATGATTTATTAGAACTGTATTGCGGTAACGGTAACTTTTCAATTGCGTTAGCGGGCTGTTTTAATAAAGTATTAGCAACAGAAATATCAAAATCATCTGTTCATTCTGCTCAATACAATATTGCTAAAAATAACGTAGAGAACTTAGATATTATTCGTATGTCTAGTGAAGAGTTTACTCAAGCAATGAATGGCGAGCGTACTTTCTCTCGTTTAGACGGTATTGACCTTAAAAGCTATGACTGCCAAACCATATTAGTTGATCCACCGCGCGCGGGCATGGATGAATTAACGTGTGACTTAGTAGCTAACTACGAAAGCATAATTTATATATCGTGTAATCCTGAAACCCTTGAGCGTGACCTTGATCACCTAACACGTACGCACAACGTTAAGCGCTTTGCTATATTTGATCAGTTCCCATATACACATCACATTGAGTCGGGTGTTTTCTTGCAGCGCAAATAAATACGCTCAGTAAACGTTACCCATAAAAAAAGCTCCTTGTAGGAGCTTTTTTAGTTTTAGCTAAACTTACTTGTTAGCTAAGTAATTAATCAGTTTGCTAATATCTTCTGGTTCAGTAATACCCGACTCACGACCTAGGTTTAATTTATACTTACCATTTACAATAAATGTAGGTACGCCACGTAGTGCGCCTTTTTCTTTAAAGTAGTCTTGATCGCGTTTCATTTTAGAGCTCAGCGTACGTACCGAGAAGCTTTTAAACAGCTTATCAAACTTATCGCCATCAACGCCCTGCGCTACAAATATATCTTTTACATCTGCAAGCTCATTAAAACTAGCGCGCTTTGTATGAATATGATTAAAGATTGCAGAGACAATTTTATCTTTTTGCGGAAGCACTTCTGCAGTAGCGAGTGCTTGGCTCATCATCTGTTGGTTTTCTGGGTCGCGTACACCTACAAAATCAACATGGCTCTTTTTAAATTTAACGTTTTTATCAAGCTTAGGCTTAAACTCACCAATTAGTGCTTCCATGTTATTACATGCAGGGCAGTAAAATGAGAAAAACTCTTTAATTTCTGGCTTTTTTGTTGCGCGCTCAGAAACAACGTCGTAATGCACGCCTTCTTCATACGTTGCTGCAAAGCTTGTTGCCGCCATAGGAAGTAGTACTGCAAGCAAACCTGCTTTAACTAATTTAATCATTATTATGCTCCGAAATTTATAGTGCTAATAAAAACGCTACTAACTCATCAAGTTCTTTTTGATTTTTGATGGTGTTGAGGTTTATTTTATATTTATCGTTAACAATAAAAGTAGGTACACCTGTAAGTGCGCCTAATTTTGAATATTTATTTTGTTTGTTTTGCATTGCTTGCTCAGCCGAAATAACTGGCATGCTTGCAATTTCTTGATCAAACGTTGCGCTATCAATACCGTTTACTTCAAGTAATTTTTTAACGTCTTTCATTTCAGTTAAAGGAGCACGCTGAACATGAATACTTTTAAAAATTTGATCGCTAATACTCTGCGCCTGACCATGCTGCTTAGCAATTAAGTAGGCAAAGCTTAAATTACTTTGTGCTTGTGGCGACACGCCACCTAAAAAGTTCACGTGGTTTTTAATAAACTCCGCGCCTTCTGGCAAGCCTTGTTCAATTGCTTTTGCTACTGGTTCAAACTTAAAGCAATGTGGACAGTAAAATGAGAAAAACTCGGTTACTTGTGGTGATGTACTTTTGTCTACATCAATAACAGTGTATTGATTATCAACTTCAAACTGTGCAGCAAGTGCTGCAAATGGTAAACATAAAAGTAATAAACTCAGTTTTAATTTTTTAAGCATTTGTATCTCGTTGTACTTGTCTTTAAATAAAATATTACGGCAATAACTTTAACGGTGCTTCTTGCAGTGCTGCAAGTTGCTCCTTCAGTGCTAAAATTTGTTGCTCCCAGTATTTGTCATCAGCAAACCATGTAAAGTTCCGCACAAAGGCAGGATCGCTCCATCGTTTAGCTACCCATCCCATATAATGGATAATACGCATCGCTCGCAGCGGTTCAATTAATTTGAGTTGAGAGTGATCAAAATCACAAAACTCTTCATACGCACTCACAAGGGTGTCTAACTGTAACAGTTGCGTCGCTCTATCGCCACTGAGCATCATCCATAAATCTTGGATTGCAGGACCTTGGCGGCTGTCATCTAAGTCAACAAACATGAGCGCATCACCTGCCCACAAAATATTACCAACGTGGCAGTCACCATGTAAGCGAATACTTTGCACATCTTTATACTGTTTTTGCGCCTGCTCTATCACTAAATCTAAAATAGTATAAAAGGCAGTATTTATTCCCATAGGCACTAAGTTACTTTTTTGAAGATGAACTTTGGCTGTATGTAAATACTCCTCGCAGGTAACTGTTGGCCTATAAGTAAAAGGTTTTGTTTTAGCGACTTGGTGCATACGGCCAATTAAACGCCCCATTACATCAAGCTGGTCTAAATTATCAACCTCGAATAAACGCCCGCCGACACTTGGAAACAACACAAACAAATAACCTTCGTGTTCAAACAAGCTTTGTCCATTATATAAAATAGGGGCAACAACAGGCACTTCCGCTTCTGCCAGTTCAAATGCAAAATCATGCTCTTCTTGAATTTGCTCCCTACTCCAGCGCTCTGGGCGATAAAACTTCACTACGTAACGCAGGCCATCATCGGCTTTAAATTGGTACACTCTGTTTTCATAGCTATTGAGTGCCAACAAACCAGATTCAGCGTACACACCTACGCTTTCTATTGCATCGAGTATTAGGTCAGGTGTTAAGTCAATAAAACTAAATTTACTCATACTCTTCTTATATAAAATAAAAAGCGGGTTATATACCCGCTTTTGTTAATTGCTATATCAACTTACCTATTTAAGGTAGGTTGTGATTATCGCGCTTTAAAAAAGTTACTCGACTGCGATATTGTCTCATCCGGCTCATCTACCGGTGAAAGCACAAAGTTAAACTCTGTCATCGACACCTTCAAATCATAAGGGTCCATTACAAGCGACAATGGCACATTATGAGATTGCCCTGCCTGCACAGTAAATGACTGCTTACCAATATACTTAAAGTTATCTAACCCTTGCACTTTAATATTAAAAGTTTGCTCGTACTGCGCCTTGTTGATTACCTTTAATGTGTAGGTGTTCTCTACTAAACCATCAAAATCGACACGATATAATTGGTTTCGATCACGAATGATATCAAAGTCCATTGTTTTACGCAGCGCTATATTAGCTACAAGTGCTCCCGTAAGCACAACAAGTATGACCGTGTAACCAATGATTTTAGCTCGTAGTGGATTCGTTTTATTTTCTGGGGTTTCGAGGTTTCGCTCTGTCGTATATGAAATAAGTCCACGCGGGTATTCCATTTTATCCATTACGCCATCACACGCATCAATACATGCACCACAGTTAATACACTCAGCTTGCAGCCCATTTCTAATATCAATACCTGTTGGGCACACTTGAACACACAGGTTGCAGTCGATACAGTCGCCTAGCTCTAAATCTTCATGATCTACTTTACGTGAACGAGGACCACGGCTTTCACCACGGCTTTCGTCGTACGTTACAGTGTATGTATCTTTATCAAACATAGCTGATTGAAAACGTGAGTAAGGGCAAATGTGTAAACACATAATTTCTCGCATCCAACCGGCATTACCATAGGTACACGCAGCAAAGAAAATAATACTGACTAGTGCATAACCACCCACGTTAAACGTTACAAAATCAGGAAGTAACTCTCTGATTGGCGTAAAGTAACCCACAAAAGAAATAGCGGTATATAACGAAAACAATACCCAACTAGTATGCTTTGCCGTTTTACGCCAAAACTTATCAAAATTCATGGGTCTTTGATCGAGTTTTTTACGCTGATTAGCCGTGCCCTCAAGCTTTTCTTCAAACCAAATAAAAATAAAGGTCCAAACAGTTTGCGGACATGTGTAGCCACACCACACCCGTCCATAGAAGGTGGTCACTAAAAACAGCGCAAATGCTGCCAGCATAAAAATAAACGCTAATATGGTAAAATCTTGAGGCCATAGCGTTAAACCAAAAATATTGTATTTTTGACCAATTAGATCAAACAGCACTGCTTGCTGGCCGTTAAAATTAATCCAAGGAAGTAACATAAACGCAAGTAGGCCTAAAAAGCCAATGCGCTGCCTAAGTAATTGATGTAGGCCTTTTACGGCACGCACATAAATACGATTTCGGGGATTGAACCTATCATCTTGACGGCTTAAATCCGGTTTTTGGATTTTCACCTCTACAGGGATATTCTTTACTTTAATTTGTTTGTCCATCGAAGTTCCTCAACGCCGCTTGGAAATAAAAATCCAGCAATACTCAAGTACTCTATACTTAAAGCTAGCAAGTTACTTGCTAGGCAGATTTACTTTAATAAATTGCCTTCTCGAATACTTTCAGATATTTCAGAAATATCTGACTGCTGTTAACCATTATAACAATGTTGGTTAAAATTACTGGCATAGATCGCTAATAATTTATTCATCCCAGTTACTTGCTTTTAAAATGCAGTTTATTACACTGCATGGTAATTCAACCCTACTTAGATCAAGGTTTACGTATCCATGAAAAAATTTATTATTTTGGTAGTTGTGATCCTTGCCTTTTTTACAATCGATCATCCGCTTATAAAAGAACCTCGCGAAAGGTTATTAGGTGAAGGCATTGGTTTTTTAAGTGATGCAAGTAAGGTTAACAGAAGCCCTGCTGCAAATATGGCTAAAAATAGGATCAGCAGTCAACTTAAATTGTCTGAATCTGAGGGTGAGTACGTAGAAAAAACGTTTACAACAGATGACTCTGTTCAGTTATTTCACCTACGCTATTGTCGTGAACGTGACTTAAACCTTTATTTTTATGGCGATCGTTTAAATACAGTATGTAAAATAGTGACTGAAGCATTAGAGCAAAAGCGAGCAAAGTAGTGGATTTTTCAGGATTAAATAAAAAAGCAAGCGACTCATTTCATAAACAGCGCAACATGCTTAAACAATTAGCACAAGGCAAAACGTTAAAGTGTGAGAAATGTAATGGAGTTTTAACACTTGATTTAGCCACCTGCGAGCCTGGTAAAGGTATGGTAAAGTGTAAGCAAGGCTGTACTGATATTGTATTAGAACTAAGCGCTTAGATTACCTAAGCGCTTAAGCTAAAACTATTCGTCCCAGCTGTCATCAGTTATTAAACCACTGTTAATGGCAACAACTTCTATGAGCTCCGCAAAGCCTAGTGCAAAGTCACCCATTGATTCATATTGATACTGGCATAAGGCTTCTTTAGTCATACTATTTTGCTGAGCAATCTGAGTAATTGCTTGCTGATCAAGAGCAAAAAAGCTCAGTGTACTTAATGCACTCTCTAATGCTTCTTTAAAGTCAGCATCTAACTCAGGTGCATTTAAAAGTGGCTCTGCATATGCTTTAGTAGCCACTAAAAAGCCTTCGCTCCATGGTTTACAAAACTCAATAGTAAACTCAACGGGTAGTTTGTATCCTGTTTCAAATACTTGCTCACTAATTTTATGGTATAGCGCCATAAACAAGAAAAGTACTTCTTCATCTAAATCATTAGCTGTATTTGGTAATATCTGCTCAAGCCACTCATGCACATCTAATGGATTGGGCGAACAAATAACGCCAAATAAATAGCCTTGGCTTTGTTGAAGGGTCATTGCTTGAGATTGGGTATTTAAAAATGTGCTGAGCTGCTTTGCGTGCAGCTCAGTAAATTGGGGTATTTGCATTAAAACTCTTTATATTCAAACATTAAAAGTTGAGCGGGTAACGACCTTGGCTATCTGGTCGGCCTAAAAATTTAACCGCATCATGTACATCTTTAGGTAAGCTAGCATCTGGTTTTACATAACCTGCCACACTAAAGTCGAAATTAGCTTTAAGTGTAGCATCTGCCTCAAGGCCAAGCGTATTATCTGGGTCAATTAATATAGCAATATCGCCCGACTTACAGCTTAACTTACCAGCCAGAGGGCCAATATTAAACCACCCATTTAAGCCTTGCACGTCAATATTAGGGCTCGCTATTTCACCTTTTAGTGAATCACAATAAGGTGCACCTGAGCTGTATTCATCAAGTTCTAAAATTACACGCCCTTTAGCGGTTACAGGTAGGGGAAGCTGCACGCGCTGCATTGCACGCTCTACTGTTGAGCGCACTAGGCCGTCAGTCACTTTAACTTCTTGATTAAAAAGCCCATAACTTACATCAGCATAACCCGAGATATCACTACGCTCTCGTGCATTACCAAACTTCACATTCGCATTTAGCTTGCCTGTAAATAACTTCCAGCCAGCAATGTCCCAGCGAACATTATTTAACTGTTCACCATCAAAACGAACTTGCATCATTTGACCTTGCCAAACAGTGCCTACAGTTTGCCCTACTTCTAATTGCTTTGGAAAGTACGGTTTTGCTATATCTAGTGCAATATGTGCTGGTAATTTAATAATACAAAACACAATAAAACTAATTAAAAAGACAGCCGATAACGTTATTATTTTTTTCATTAATTAATTCTCTAATACTAAACGGCTTACACGCACATAGCCTGATTTATCATCGCGGCTCAAATCTAAGTTTTCAATTTTTAAGCCGTGTTGATTCACTAGCTCATCTAACCACTCTATTAACTGATTGAACTCTACAGAGTCGAGCGTTAAACGAAGTGACCCCGTACTAGGCTGCATTTTACTAATACTTATTTGATGGCGCCCACGTGTAGAATTAACAATTTGGCTTAAGTTTACATTGCTAGCAACACTGGTGTTACCCGCAGCCTTTAGCTTAACAATGCTTTCATCAACCCAAGCTAATAGCTCTTGTTGTTTAATTTGAGATTGCTGTGCCTTTTCTATCGCATTATTTAATGGTCGAAATATTCCCATTACTAAAACAAAAATAATAAACACGCCACCAGCGACCATTACCAATTGTTGTTCTTGCTCTTTAAGCGAGCGCCATTGTTGCATTAACTGCTTTTTCATACTGCACCTCGCAGTTTAATTTCACCAACGACATAATCACCGTCGTTATTTAAAGACCCTTGCTCAACAGTTAAACCTTGTTTTTCAAGTATGATTTTTACTTTACCAAAGGTTTGGAAGTCTTTAGCACGTGCACGAATGCGCAGCTCATTGCGACGTTTGTCATAACGAAGTGTTTCAGGTGTAAATTCGCTCACTTGCGAAAATACATCAACCAAATTAGTCGTTAAGTCTAAAAAGCCCGACTCACTTGAGCCTTGCACTTTATCTAACGCGCCTTTAATTTGGCTTTTAATTAGATTGGGGCGAACTTTAGTTCCTGGGAATGCTTTTTGGTATCTGTCGACTACTTGAGCTTTAGCTACTTCTACTTGTGTATTAAGTTGGTGTAACTCAATAGCTTTTATTGTAATAGTAGAAACCAATGCAACACTTGCTATAATTGCGGCGCCTTTCCAGTAACCCCACCATAAAGCGCTTTGTTTTTTAAGCTGATACATACCTTGGCGTAAGTTAAAGTTAACGCTATCTAACTGCTTTGCAAATAATGCTAGAGGTAAGTCGTACTCACTCGTTTGCGCTTGTAAGTTAACGCTTTCTGGAAACTGACTAGCTGGGCTAAAATGTTTAATATCAGGATTACCCATGGCTGTTAAGTAGCCATTTAACCAACTAGATTCAACCGCACCTATATGCCATTGCCCCTGCTTAAATAACCATTGGTTATTGAGCTCGATAGCGGTAACTGCGCCATCATCTGCAAGCGGTAACAACAAAGCATCGGGTAATATTCTGTATACTGATAGATTATGCTCTACAAATAATGCGAGCCATTGTTCAAACCATTCACGGTCTGTCATTGCTACACGAATTGCATGTTGCTCACCAAGCATTGTCGGCTGCGCTACTGCTATAAACAGTTCATCTACGTCACATGCTATATCTTCCTCCAGCATGTATGGCAATGCTTGCTCAAGCTTGCGATTCCATTTTGTTGGCAAAGCGACCGTTTTTAATTGCACTTGATCACTTGGTAACAACACGACCACTTCTCGGGTAAGTGCTTTTTCGCTTAGCTCACTTAAATGCTCTGCATTTGGTAACTCGCCACTGGCTATTATTTCTTGTTCTTGTGGTGAGTAAATTAACCAATTAAGCAATTCTTGCTCGGTTTGACCCGTGCGGATCAACAGTATTTCTGTCACTGTACGCCTCCAAATTTTCGCGCCAGTATCGTTACGTCACCGTCTTTAGCGTGCAGTAATGTGGTCATCGAAAAACGCAGGTCGACAAAATTTGCCTGCGTTTGTAATTTAAAATATTCGCTTTTAATACTAAATAAACTTTTGACTGAGTCGGTATTAGTACCGCCTTGTTGCTTCACCTGTTCAAAAAATTCATCAATGGTGTCAAAGCCAGTTTGCGGTCTTGCACCTATCACAGCCTCTGCACCAGATAAGCTCAAGCTTTCTATTAAGGCACTGAGTATAAGTGCTTGCTCTGGGATTAATGTATTTACGTTAATAGATAAAAGCGTACTGCCTGGTATTACACATACATATGGCAGTACTTTTTCCATCACTAATGGGTTAAAGCCCTTAACCAAGCGTAATTCCGATGTTGATGCAAATAAACTATTGGCTGTCATATACGGAAAATCTCGTGATAAATACTCGTCTTCTTCTGCGCCTGAGCGATATGTAATACTGTCCTCGTCAAGCCAATCAAATACGCTATCTGCCATTGTCTCTTCTGATTCATCAGCAGGTAAATCTTCAATGTTTTCAAGTAATGCAAATAGTGCTTTATGTGCAGGGTTTGTTTTACTTGCGCTATTTTCTTCTGGCGCTATGGCTAAAGCATTTAAATTTAAACATGCTTGTAAATCAGTGATTTTGCCACTTAACGTGCCGTTATCAACAGGGTATGAAGCATCACCTTGAGTTGCCCAAACTTGATCAAGTGTTGTTTTATCAGCATCATCTTTTTTACTTTGTATTAGCCCTTTAATAGCAAGCTCTTCTGCACCGTAGGCGTACCATTTAGCTTGCTGATGACCTTGCAAATTAGTGCTTTTTTGCACTTGAACCATTAAATTAGCACTCATTTCTACTGCTAAAATAGCCGCTAATGCCACAATAAACAAAACAATAACAAGTGCTGCGCCGCGCGATGATTGCTGCTTAACCATTATTCACATCCGTACTTTGTGTAGCAACAACTTTGCCTTGCCCAGGAACTAAAAATACACGACGAATTGGCTCTGCTTCTATTTGTTGCAAAGTAACAGCAACCGCTTTAGGGAGAGCTTTAATTTCCCACTGTTCTTGCCATTCGTTTTTATCATCTAAAAACTCAAACTTAAGCTCTTCAACATTTTCTAGTACACGTTGAACTCGCGGTTCCATATTATCAAGCTGATCAACATAAACCCGATAAACACGCTCAAGGTTATCGTCTATCACTCTATAACCAACGGCTTGTAGTTCTGAACGTGGCAATAAATTAATTGGATTTATCCAGCCATCTCGTACAAACGCAATACCATCGTATTGGCTTTCTAAAACGTAACGACCAGCAAGTAAATATTGCTCTTGAACATCACCAGATTCGTTTCGTACTGCACGTTTAGTCATTTGGCTAAAATCTTGATCCATTAACCTAAATGTTGTTTGCAACCCATTTAACTCAGCAATTTTTTCATCGGAGGCATCTTTTGCTCTTGTTGTCGTCTCTAATATTTGATGAGTAGCAATAATAACAAAAGCTAAAATACCCAGTGCTACCATAACTTCAAGTAATGTAAACCCGCGCTGCTTCACTTACTTTTTGCCTTTATTTAGATACGTTGATAACTCATATGCCGAATGCTCATATTTTTCATCCGTAAAAACATTTATGGTTAACTTAACAAAGCTTTTGTCAGCAGTGGCTGTTACTTCTTGCTGCCAAAACCATTCAACACCGCCCATTACTTCGCTGCCTTTAAGGTTATTTTTACCTTGCCATTGTTCGCCTTTAGTACGCTGTTCAATAATAACGTTTTCGGCGACCCAAGATGCATAGGTTTGCTCTTCAATAGTCGTTAAGTGGTGTATGTGCTCGCTTGTTGCTTGCATTGCAGCTATACCCGCCATAGCACAAATACTTAATGCCACTAATACCTCTAATAAGGTAAACCCTTTAGTGCGCTTCATTATTCTGGCTCTCGGCGAAAGTTTACTGGTGCAGCAAATTCACCTTCAATGTAATACACAGGCTCGCTTTGCTCTTTTAACTCTAATATAAGTTGAAACGCGCTTACCTCACCTGATGACAAAATAAGCACTTGTGGGATTTTTAACTTTTTAAGCTCAAGTAAACTGTCCTCATCGCCGCCACTCATAAGTTCGCGCCAGTTAGATTGCTCTAAGAGGTTATCTTGCGCCCACGCTAAATCTTCTAAGTTGAGAGTGAGCTTTAATCTTTCATCTAACTCTATTGGTTTAAAAAGATCTTCACGGTCAAAGGTAATCCACTTTTCACCATCGAAAACTAAATACTCTAACGTATTTTCTTCTACTAATAAGCCCAATTCAACTTGGTTTAAAATGGCAAATTCCGATGCCATGTTAATGGTGGTATGCAGCCTTAATGCTTGAGTATCTAATTCTTCCTCAGCACCGCCTTCTAAGCTATATACCACCATTTTTGTAGCAAAAGCGATAATCACTAATACCACTAAAATTTCTATTAAACTAAAGCCTCTGCTTTTTGCATGGCGCTGCTTAAGGCTTGCTTTCATAGCAAGCCTCTAGCATTAACATGTTCATACAAAGCAGTGTACTTAAGCATTATTGTTTTTCTTCGTCCCAGTTACCGATATCATCATCAGTACCTACTTCACCATCAGGGCCCATAGAAAAAATATCAAACTTGCCAATTTCACCTGGGCTAATTAGCTGATATAGATTACCCCATGGATCTTCTGGTAATTCATTAATAAAACCACCGTCAGGGAAACGTTTTGGAACCGGTTCAATGCTTGTTTGAGTAACTAGCGCTTCAAGACCTTGCTCTGTGCTTGGGTAGCTCTTATTTTTAAGCTTGTATAAGCTCATTGCATCTTCTAATTGCTGAATATCTAGATGCGCTTTATCGATAGCAGCCTCTTCTTGCTGACCCATAATGTTAGGTGCAACAATTGACATAATCATCCCGATGATAACCAGTACCACCATCACTTCTAGTAAAGAAAAACCTGATTGTTTATTCACGTAATTACCTCATTATTCTAAAAACATTAAGTAAAAATGGTTTAGGTAAAACCATTAATATATTTAAAAATTTATTCTAACTTAAAGTCCAACAGCTTTATTCATCGCCATTATTGGCTGCAATATTGCCATTACTATAAATAATACAATAACCGCCATTGAGGCGATCATCGCAGGCTCTAGTAGTTTAAGCGATACATTAACCATGCTCTCAAATTCGCGATCTTGGTTATTTGCAGCACGCTCTAACATTTGCTCTAGTTCACCTGATTTTTCACCACTTGCTATCATATGCAGCATCATTGGTGGAAACAACTTAGTTTGCTGAAGTGCAGCTCTTAAGCTTGCACCCTCACTCACTCTATCGGATGCATCTGCAACCGCTTTTTTAATTTTTTCGTTAATTAATACACCGCCCGAGATACGCATCCCCTCGAGCAATGGTACCGAGCTTGACGATAAAATACTTAAAGTACGCGCAAAACGTGCGGTGTTAATACCACGAGCCACTTTACCTATACCTGGCATATGTAGCACTCGGTCATCCCACCAAAAACGTATTTTAGGCTGCTTAAGTGCATGCTTAATACCAATGGCTATAGCTGTAATCGCTATTAAACTAATAAACCAATAATTTTGCACAAAATGGCTGCCTGCCATAACCCATTCGGTTGTCCAAGGAAGTACTTGTTTCGTTTTTTCAAACGTTTTTAATATTTTTGGTACTACGGTGCCCAGTAATACCGACACAATACCAATTGCAAATACCACTAATATAATGGGGTAAACCATAGCCTGAGTTATTTGGCTACGCATATGTTGGCGCTGCTCGGTATAGTCGGCTAAACGATTAAGTACTTGGTCAAGGTGACCCGACTTTTCGCCTGCGGCTACCATTGCACGATATAAGTCGTCAAAAACATGAGGAAACTCACTAAGACCATCGGCAAGGGTGTAACCTTCGACTACTTTTGAGCGTACCGACATAAGCATCCGCTTTAAACGCGGCTTTTCGCATTGCTCAGCAACCGCCATAACAGCGCCTTCAACAGGAAGTGCCGATTGAATAAGTGTTGCTAATTGCCTTGTAATTAATGCTAAGTCTGAGGTTGAAATTGTAGGCTTAAAAAAGCCACCGAGTAAAGGGGCTTTTTCGCCTTTGACTTGTTTATCACTTTGCGCCGCAGGGACAACTTCAAGCGGCGTAAGTTTTTGATCACGTAAAGTTTGGCGAATTTGTTTAGCTGTATCAGCTTCTAAAATGCCTTTTTTTTCTTTACCTCGGCCATCTAAGGCACGGTATTCAAACGCCGCCATAGTTAACCTTCCTCACGGGTAACACGCAATACTTCTTCAAGTGTTGTTTTACCTACAAGTACACGGCTACAACCATCTTGGCGAATACTTGGGCTGCGCTTACGAATGTATTTCTCTACGCTTTGCTCGCCTTTACCGTTGTGAATCATTTCGCGTATTGTTTCATCAACTACAAGTAACTCGTGAATACCCGTACGACCACGATAGCCATTAAAGTTACACTCTTCACACCCTACTGCTCGATAAATTGTCGGTTGGCTTTCAAAAGGAACCCCTAACAGCTGGCATTCATGCTCATCAGCCGTGTGACCTTCTTTGCAGGTATTACACAATGTACGTACTAGCCGTTGCGACAACACACCGAGTAACGACGATGAAAGTAAGAATGGTTCAACACCCATATCTTCCATACGTGTAATTGCACCCGATGCGGTATTAGTATGCAGAGTAGACATAACAAGGTGGCCGGTAAGTGACGCTTGAACACCAATTTGCGCAGTTTCAAGGTCGCGTATTTCACCCACCATTACTACATCAGGATCTTGGCGTAATATTGCACGTAAACCACGTGCAAATGTCATATCAACTTTTGCATTAACTTGTGTTTGCCCAATGCCTGGAATTTCGTACTCTATCGGATCTTCAACGGTAAGAATATTGCGATCGCGTGAGTTAATTTGGCTCATACCAGCGTATAGAGTGGTACTTTTACCAGAGCCCGTTGGCCCTGTTACTAAAATAATGCCGTGGGGTTTACTAATTAAATCTGAAAACAATGCACGGTTATCTGCGGTCATACCTAAATCTTCAAGGTTTAAACGCGCGTTGTTTTTATCAAGTAAACGCAGTACTACACGCTCACCAAAGCTCGATGGCATTGTAGACACACGCACATCAACTGCACGCCCGGCAATACGTAAGCTAATACGGCCATCTTGTGGAATGCGTTTTTCGGCTATATCAAGCTTAGCCATTACTTTAATACGAGACACAAGTAACGATGCAAGTTTACGATTAGGCTTAAGTACTTCTTTAAGCACGCCATCGACCCTAAAGCGAATAACAAGCTCTTGCTCGAAGGTTTCGATATGAATATCAGAAGCCCCTTCTTTAATCGCTTCACTTAGCATGGCGTTAATAAGCTTGATTATTGGCGCATCATCGTCACCAGCCAGTAAATCTTCAGTTTGCGGAAGTTCATCAGCAAGTGAGAATAAATCAACCTCGTTGCCAATATCTTCCATCATTTGTTGTGTTTCAGAGCTATCACGTTGGTATGACGCTTCAAGCAATAGCTCAAATTTATCATCAGCCAATTGCTCAAGTGTAAAACCATGGCCTGCGATACGGCGTACTTCTAATAGTACTTCCACATCTAGCTCACCACGGTAGTAAACTATGCGGTGATCTTTGTTTTTGCCAAGTAACACACCTGCACGTCTTGCATAGGAAAACGGCAAACGCTTTGCTGGTAACTCAACTAACACATCACTCGTTAATAGCTCATCCTGATTATGCGTTTTAGGATGAACCACATCTTGGTTTATCTCTTGAATCGCATTAGTCATCTTTACGCTCTTGTGCATTTTGTTTACGCAGAGACTCTTCATACGTAGGGGGAAGTACTAATTCGTCATTCCACTCAGGTAAAATAGGCGTATCAGTCATTGGCATTAACTCAATACCGTCTTCTTTTTGTTTAAACTGCTCACCACGAATAAAGTTATATTTATTAAAGCTTAACTTATTCATGCTTACACCATCACGAATAATGGTTGGGCGAATAAACACAATAAGATTACGCTTACGGCGCGTTGTATTTGTTGATCTAAACAGGTGTCCTAAAATAGGGATATCGCCTAATAACGGCACCTTAGAAACGCTTTCTTGTACGTCTTCGTCAATTAAACCGCCAAGTACAACCATACCGCCATCATCGGCCATAACAGTTGTTTTAATTGAACGCTTATTTACTGAAATATCAACCGCAGTTGCACCACTTACGCTCGATACTTCTTGCTCAATAGTAAGCTGTACTGCTGAACCATCATTAATCTGTGGCGTAACTACCAGCTTAATACCTACTTCTTGACGCTCAACTGTTTGAAATGGGTTAGCATTATTACTGCCTGTTTGTGAGCCTGTAATAATAGGTACTTCTTGACCGACTAAAATAGAGGCTTCTTCGTTATCCATTGTAGTAATAGAAGGGGTAGCCAAAATATTTGAATTTGTATCAGTGGCAACAGCCTGAATAATTGCGCCCCAATCATTTTTAACAACGCCCAGCGCTAAACCATTAATGCCACTAAGTAAGGAGGCTAATGGACCATAGTCACCTTCTGTTGTTTCCGTATACGGTGTTACCGTACCAGATTCTGTTCCTATTATATTTTTAGTAACGGTTACATCTTGTGCTTGCTCTGCAGCAACAGCTAACGAGCCCACGGGAACCGTAGTGCCGTTGTTAAACTGCAGCATACCGCCCTGCTCAGAAATCCACTGCAGGCCTAAGTTAACCCCGTCGCCTTCCATTACTTCAATAATAATGGCTTCAACTAGTACTTGGGCACGGCGAATATCAAGGCGTTCAATTACAGATTCAAGTGATCGCATTGTGTCTGGCTGTGCGGTAATAATTAATGAGTTTGAGTCTGGGTGAGACTCTATACTGCTTTCATTATTGCTTCTGCTACGAGTTTTAGTAGTACCGCCTTGTGCATCTTCAACAAGTGACTTACTAACACCCTGCAATACTTTGACCAAATCTTCAGCTTTAGCATAATTTAGGTAAAACACCTTAGTATTACCTTGGCTTTCTAACTCACCATCTAAGCGCTTAATGAGCTCAATAGCACGTGTACGGGCTTGGCCTTCACCGCTTACAATAACGCTATTAGTTCGGCCATCAGCCACAACTTTTGGAATTAAGAATTCAGGTACACTGCCTTTACCGCTGTCTTTATAAATATTATCTACCACAGAGACAACATCATCTGCCGTCGCATATTTAAGCTTAACGATGTCTACACGCTTGTCACCCGCCTGATCAACAGAGCGAATAATCTCAACTAAGCGATTAACCGATGCAGCATGACCTGTTAGCATCATTACGTTAGCCGCATTAAAGTTAGCAACGTGGCCACCATCTTTTTGATCGCTAAATTGACGAACTAGAGGACCAAGCTCCTGCACACTTACATTTTTAACACGTACAACACGCGTAATCATCATGTCGCCGCTAGCTTCACTACCTTCGTCAATAAGTGGCACATTTGATTTTTTAGCGTCTGAACTTTTTTCTACCTTAATTATGCCATTGTCCATTTCAACAGCTGAGTAGCCATAAACTTCCAATACATTTAAGAAGAACTGATAATAAAGTGCTTCGTCCATTAACTCGTAACTGCGAACATTTACCTTTCCACGCACGTTAGGGTCAATAATTACTGTTTTATTAAGGTTTTTACCAACAATGTTAATGAACTCATTGATATCAGTTCCTTTAAAGTTAGCAGCATATTCAACAGCAGAAACAGACAAAGAAATACTTGCCGCCAAAAAAAGTGCTGCGTACTTAGCTAACCCTTTTTTAATTTTTTTGAGGTGTAGCACCTGAACCATCGTATTAAAACTCCAAAGCTAAATTATTGCAGACTAAATTGCACATCAATTTGTTCACCATCACGTTCTATAGTGATATTGGCATCTGTACTATTACGCAGCTCATTAATAGCTGACATAGCCTGTTTTAAATCTGTTAATTGATAGCCATTTATAGAAATGGCTAAATCGTTATTTTTTAAACCCATTTGCTTAAATAGCTCAGGCTCTTTACCTGGACTTAAGCGATATCCAATTAGCTCACCATCATTCATGGCTTGTGAAACACGTATATAGTCAAATAGCTTGCCCGGCTCTTCGAGTAACTCTTCACGTGTTTCTATAATTGCTTCTTTAACGTCCGGATCTGCAGTGGCATCTATTTGTAGATCACTTGGTTCTAATTTTTGCGGACCCATTTCAGAATCATCACGCGCAGCGAGTACTGGCATAGACACCTTCTTACTGAAATCGAGTCCATCAAGCATTAATGTTTCAAAGCGTCCATTAACACTCAAAATAATACGATCCGGCAATATTTGTGCAACTTCAGCACGCGTACCCGATACTACTTCATCAACAAGATAGCTTACTTGCTTACCTTGTGATTCAATAATTGCGATACCTGCTTTGTCATCGTTATTAACCGCTACGATACCGGTTAAATTGATACTTAAGCGCGTTTCTGGCGCATTATTTATTACCTGCGATTGCTTTGCAGTATTATTGTTGTTTGTTACAGTTTTTTTACCAAATAAAAATTGCTCAATAATATGCTGCGCTGAGTTGTTACTCGCACCAGATGATTGGTTAGCATAATGAGTAGGGGTAAGTAGAGTTACTGGTGGTTTTGGCCACAAAAGCCAAACAAGTTTTGATAATAAAAATGCAAGATAAACAACAACTAACAGTGTCACTAATGCACTTAACTTAGCATGCGGTAAACGAGTTAAAAATTGTTTTAGTTGTTGGATTTGCTGTTCCATAAATAGTGTTCTTATTTTAATTTACTGCGTTAGCGCGTACCCATAGTACCCTTTCATTTTTCTTTCAACAAGCACACTAATATTAAACTTTGTAAACAGATTAAATTAACTTTACATAACAGTACAAAAAGTAAACTGCCGTTGTAATACCTTCATCCTACGATGATTTCATGATAAATTTTAAGCTATAAAAACGTGGGGAAATGCCTTATGAGTAAAAAAAGTAATGCTAATACCAGCTCAGACCCTGTAGATGGGTTAAAAGTTCGATTAGATAAATGGTTATGGGCTGCGCGATTTTATAAAACTCGTGCAGTTGCACGCGAAATGGTGCAAGGCGGCAAAGTACATTATAATGGGCAACGTACAAAAGCGAGTAAAATAGTAGACGTTGGCGCAAAAGTAAAACTGGCTCAGGGCGTAGATGAAAAGCTGATAACTATACTCTCAGTGCTTGAAAAACGTCAAAGCGCCCCCATTGCACAGACCATGTATCAAGAATCTGATGCAAGTATTGCTAAACGCGAAGAAAACAGCATCGCACGCAAAAATAACAGCTTTTTTGCTCCTCATCCGGATAAAAAACCGGATAAAAAGCAAAGACGCGAACTTTTAAAAATGAAATCAAGTTAGGTATAGCCGCTCATGCAACAAGATTTACTTCACCGTTATTTATTCAACGAACTAGATGTTCGTGGCGAACTCGTACAAATCGAGAATGCTTATAATGAAATGATTGCCGACCATAATTACCCAGACCCTGTTAAAGCATTACTAGGTGAGTTACTTGTTGCAACCTGTTTATTAACCGCCACTTTAAAGTTTGAAGGTGAAATTGCAGTACAGCTTCAAGGTGATGGCCCAGTTAAATATGCAGTTATAAATGGTGATGATAAACAAAACATGCGTGGTATTGCACGCCTGCAAAGCGAAATTACGGGCACAACTGTAAAAGAGCTTATTGGTCAGGGCTATATGGTGATCACTATTACACCAAGTAAGGGTGAACGTTACCAAGGTATAGTTCCGCTAGAGCATGATACTCTGAGTGAATGTATCGAAAGTTACTTTGAGCAGTCAGAGCAATTAAAAACACGCCTTTGGTTTGCAACCGACACAACAGAAGGTAGCGCAAAAGCATGTGGTCTATTTTTACAAGTACTCCCAGTTGATAAACAAAAATCAATTGAAGACTTTGCACACCTAGAAGCATTAAGTAATACAATTAAAGATGAAGAACTATTATACCTTGATGCTAATACTGTCCTTACACGCCTTTATCACGAAGATAATCCTCGCGTATTTGAACCTCAAGCGATTAAATTCAAATGTGGTTGTAGTCGTGATAAAACAATTACTGCGCTTGTTAATATTGGACAAGAAGAACTACTTAAAGACGTAGCTGAGAAAGGGTCTGTTAATATTAACTGTCATTACTGTTTAAAAGAGTATGTTTTTAACGAACAAGATATAAAAAGCATTTTCAACTAAATGTTCAGCTTCATCTATATATAGTAATTAAAGCCGCAAAATATGCGGTTTTATATTATAAAAAGATGATACCGGTGTCATCTTTTTTGCTAGTTTCATGACACCGGTATCATTGAAATTATTCATGTTTTTTCTTAAATATATGTGTTTTTAGAGGCTTTACGGGCTCGAATATCTTAAAACCTTCTGTTACTATAATTTCAGTTTAAGGGCACTGATAACCCCAGAGCTATCCGTTCAAACTCTCACACATAGTTAGGTATAAACATGACTACAGGCGCTACACGTTTTGTCGATTTAACCGCAGCTGAACTTGTCGAGCATGCGATCCGCCGTGGCGAAGGTACTTTAGCCGCAAATGGTGCTTTTGTTGCAATTACAGGAAAACGAACTGGTCGTTCACCAAAAGATCGTTTTATTGTACAAGAAGCAACAACTCAAAATGATATTCAATGGGGCAATGTTAATCGTCCATTTGATGCAGACAAATTTGACGCATTATGGGCTCGCGTAGAATCACATGTTCAAAGTAATGACCACTTCACCTCTCACCTAGAAGTTGGCGCAGACCCTGAGCATTATCTACCTGTAGTTGTAACTACAGAAACAGCGTGGCACCATATTTTTGCCAAAAACATGTTTATCGAACCGCAGAACTATAACGCTTCAAACTTACCACAATGGCAAGTAATGAACGTTCCTTCGTTTGTATGTGAGCCAGAACGTGATGGCACAAATAGCGATGGCACCGTTATTATTAACTTTGCACAGCGTAAAGTATTACTAGCAGGTATGCGTTACGCCGGTGAAATGAAAAAATCGATGTTTTCTGTACAAAACTTCCTACTACCAGCAAAAGGTGTATTACCAATGCATTGTTCTGCTAACGTTGGTGAAGCAGGCGATACAGCATTATTCTTCGGTTTATCTGGTACGGGCAAAACAACTCTTTCAGCAGATCCTACTCGCTTTTTAATTGGTGATGACGAGCACGGCTGGGCACCTGGAAGCGTGTTTAATATTGAAGGCGGTTGTTATGCTAAATGTATCGACCTGTCACAAAAGAATGAACCTGTAATTTGGAATGCTATTCGCTTTGGCACTATTTTAGAAAATGTAGTGTTAGATGAAAAAGGCGTTCCAGATTTTAACGATACTAGCCTTACTCAAAATAGCCGTGCAGCATATCCACTTGAACACGTTGAAAAACGTAAAGTAGAAAACCGCGCAGGCGAACCTAAGGCTGTTGTATTTTTAACTTGTGATGTAAGCGGTGTATTACCACCGGTTTCTATACTTAGCGAAGAAGCTGCTGCTTTTCACTTTTTAAGTGGATACACAGCAAAAGTTGGTTCTACTGAGATTGGTTCAACTAGCGATATTGAATCAACATTTTCGACATGTTTTGGCGCACCATTCTTCCCACGCCCTGCTGGTGTTTACGCTGAGCTTCTTATGAAGCGTGTACGCGAGTTTGGCGCTAAGGTGTACCTTGTGAATACAGGTTGGACTGGCGGCCCTTACGGCACAGGTAAACGTTTTGATATCCCAACTACTCGTGCAGTAATTGATGCAATCGTATCTGGTAAATTAGCGGGTGTTGAAACTCAGCACATTGATGTTTTAAACCTAGATGTACCGGTAGCAGTTCCAGGTGTAGATACTAACTTACTTAATCCTATTAATACGTGGGAAGATAAAGCTAAGTACAATGAATATGCAGCAAAACTTGCCGCAGACTTCACTGAAAACTTTGCTAAGTATGACGTATCAGACGATATAAAAAATGCAGGACCTAAAGCTTAAATAAGCTTCAAGTTTGTATTTTAACGCCAGCCAAGGGCTGGCGTTTTACTTTCTAAATACCTAATTTAATAAGTGCGACAAAATGCCGCACAACTCATATCAAAAAACCATATAATATACCGCGTAATTAATCATTCTTTAATGCCCAATAAACCTGCATTACTCATTACGACTATTTAATTAATGACACTAAAGCTTTCATGGCGAAAAATATTCAGGCGGTTACATTTATACTTAGGTCTATCGATAGGTGTTTTACTTGCTATTATTAGCCTTTCTGGCTCCGTATTAGTTTATTACCCACAAATAGACTTACTGCTAAATCCAGCAAATGACGCTATTACAAACATAAAAACGCCTAATTGGGATCAAGCATATAATACGCTAAGAGCCAATTTCCCTTCAAAGCAAGGGCCATGGCGATTAGAAAACACAGGTATAAACTCAGTAATTCCCGCGCGATACTACAATCCAATAGAAACAAAAGAGCAAGGCTTTGCCCCCTTAATGGTATGGCTATCTAGCAGTAGTGATAAAGTAATACGTAAAAACTATTGGGGAAAATACTTAGTAACTTGGATGTACAACTTACATTTTTCATTACTAACAGGAGCAACGGGCACTCTCGTTGTTGGCTATATAGGCATAGCCTCAATAGTTCTTCTTATCTCTGGATTCTTTGCTTGGTTTCCAAAGCCTGGGCAGTGGGTAAAGGCACTAAAATTTAAATCTCGTAGCTCTAAAATAGGTTTGCTATACGACTGGCATAAACTAATTGGTTTAACCTTCTGCATACCGCTACTAGCTTTAACTGTTACAGGTGTTATGCTCGCTATTCCAAAACAAACAGATCCTATATTAACCGCTCTAGTTAGCGATATAAACTCTCCACCAAAAACACAAATTCAACCGAGCAAACAAACCAATATTCCTTTATCACAAGCGGTATTAATAGCTGAAAAAGCATTACCGAATACGCGTTTAGCTTGGATTGAAACACCATCAAACTTAAATGCTATTTACAGATTAAGATTTCAAACTGTAAACGATCCTTCGTATCGCTTTCCACATAGCTATATAGAGGTTAATGCACTTACAGGAAAGTTAGAGAGCGTGTTTAATATAGATAAGCAAAGTACGGCTAGTAAAATAAAAAACTGGATACACCCTCTACATGACGGCTGCATTGGCGGTAACATTTTAAAAGTCATTTGGGTGCTGAGTGGCTTTGGACCTGCTGCATTGTTCTTTATTGGCGTATATAGGTGGTTAGTTAGAACCAAGAGAATATAAAAATAAAATAAAATAAAATAAACTTTACGCCAATCTACCTAGTTAAATGATCTATTTGAGGTCAAAAATTTCTTTATTTCGTTGTTCTCGCCAATTACTCCTAAGTTGCTCAACCTTCTGTATCCATGCAATCGTATATCAGAAATTTCTAACGCAATTAACGTCAAGTTCAATCCACCAAATTGATTAGGTATTATTGCCGATTAGTATAATTATCAGGTATGTGTATTTATTCTGCACGCGCTAAAACTACAGTTAGTTACAGATGTAATGCGGTAAATCACTTAGGTAAACTTAGCGCACAATAGTGCCCCCCAATTAATTGCTTACTAGTGTCTGTAAATAAGGCTATATACCTAATGGGAATGTCTAATAGGCTACTGAATAGTTAAAGCAAGGCTATTTACAATGTGAAGCCTCCGTAATGTCACGATACCCACAGCGGTGGAGAGTCACGTAGTAAATGCTACTTTATTGGCCGAATGGGGTATTGAGGGATTTTGTTGTGATTTTAGCGTCAGGAGTCGCTGCGCTGCGCTCGCCCTACGTGATAGGTGTTGATGTGAGTGTGTATTAATTGCGCACATTTTACTTTTCTGCAGACGTAAAAAAGCCCGAATCGCTAGATTCGGGCTTTCTACAATTTGAAGCCTGGTAATGTCCTACTTTCACATAGCAA
>NZ_WTKY01000035.1:0-23878 GCF_011378815.1 Pseudoalteromonas sp. 31A1
ACCGATGATGCAGGCAACACCGGTGGCGCAGTTCAATCAGGCACTCTTGATACCTTAGCACCGACATTAACACTGGATACCGTGGGCGCTACGAACGACAGCACCCCAGCAATCAGCGGAAGCAGCAATGCTCCAGCGGGCACAGTGATAAACATCAGCGTAAGCGACGGCACCACAACCGAAACGTTCACCGCGACAGTACAAGCCGATGGCAGTTGGTCAGCAGATGTGCCGACAGCATTAGCTGATGGAGAGCTTACTATTGAAGCCAGCGTGAGCGATAACGCCGGAAACACCACCACATTAAGTGAAACCGCGACACTCAACACCATCGCGCCGAGCATTAACATTAATGCCTTGGTTGATACCAACGACACCACACCAACCATTAATGGTACAAGTGATGCAGCCGATGGCACCACTATCAGCTTAACGTTTGTAGACAGTGCAGGAGCTGAAACCACCACGACCATCACGGTCACCGGTGGCCTATGGAGCGTTGCAGCGCCTGTTGAGTTAGCTGAAGGCGAATACACGGTCACCGCAGAAGTAGATGATGGACTAGGTAATATCGGCAGCGCCACCGAAACAGGCGAGATTGACTTAACCGCACCAAGCCTTCTTATTGCAGATAATGGTGTTAGCAATGACACGACACCGACTATCTCGGGTACAAGCGATGCGCCACAAGGCAGTGAAGTCACTATTATTGTGACAGACAGTGCCGGTGCAGCGCAAACAATGAGCGCCACCGTGCTTGCTAATGGTACGTGGTCAATTCCTGTACCGGTAGCACTTGCAGAAGGCGCATACAGCATTAGCGCGAATGTTGAAGATGTGGCAGCCAACGACACCACTGCCACAGGCACTGGTGAAATAGATACCATTGCACCGACACTTGTGCTTACCAGTCCAGGCTCAAGTAGCGACATCACCCCGACACTCAGCGGCACAAGCGATGCGGTTGAAGGCACGGTTATTAACTTCACCGTAGTGGACGATCAAGGCAATACACAAACGTTCACCACCACTGTGGATGCTGATGGCAACTTCTCAGTTGAAGTACCGACTGCACTGGCTGAAGGGCCGTACACGATCACCGCCAACATCAGCGATGTGGCAGGTAACAGCACCAATATTACCGGCAACGGCACCATTGATACCACAGCACCAAGTGTGAGTGTAGATGCGCCATTATTAACAAACGACAGCACACCGACGGTTACTGGCACCAGTGATGCGCCTAACAGCACCATCACGGTTACGTTTACCGATGCAGCGAATGCAGTGCAAACTATTGATGTACAAACCGATGCAAGTGGTAACTGGAGTGTAACGCCAAGCGGCGATTTAGCGGAAGGTAATTACAGCGTCAGCGCCAGTATCACCGATGCCGCAGGCAATACAGGCACGGGTACAGACACTGGCGAAGTCGATATAACCGCTCCGGATCTTGAAATTATTCCATCGTTTTTATTAGGTAATTTAGTTTCTCTTTCGGGGGATTCTGATCTACCAGGGGGTTCTGTAATCACTATTACAGAGTACCTAGTTGGGGGATTAGTTGGTGCAACTTATACAGCAACGACAAATCCTGATGGTACGTGGGGGCTTGCAAACATAACAGTACCTTTACTAAACCTTGCCTATGTGACTGCCAGTGCAACGGATGCAGCTGGTAATGTCAGAACAATCAATACACTTGATTTTGATAACGTAGCACCAGAATTAACCGTTAGTGTCGATGCTTTATCTAATGACAGTACGCCAGTAATTAGCGGCACCACCGATATGGGGCAAGGCACTGTAATTAATATAACCGTGACTGATAGTGAAGGAGAAAGCCAAGCGTTTACTGCGACAGTTCAAGCCGGTGGCGACTGGTCTGTTGCTGTACCTGCAGAGCTAGCGCAAGGTCAATATACCGTTGTTGCAGAGGTTAGAGACAGTGTTGGTAACTTAACAACGCAGCAGGCTCAAGGTGAAATAGACAGTGTTGATCCTACATTAATTGTGAACGAAGTTAACGCGACAATAGATACAACACCTACAATTTCAGGCACAAGTAATGAGATAGGTGCAGATGTAAGCATTATTATTGGTGGTCAAACACTAACAGCAACTGTGGGTACTGATGGCAATTGGCAAGTAGATGTCCCCGTAGCACTTGTTGATGGTGATTATACGGCGCAAGTAAGTATTACCGATGACGCTAATAATATCAGCAGCACGACTATTGATTTAACAATTGATACCCAAGTACCTGTTATTGTACTTAATGATATAACTGTATTTAACACTAATACACCAATTGTAAGTGGTACTTCAACTGAACCACAGAATACGGTGGTCGATATAGTCATTACAGATAGCAACGGTGATATACATACTTTAACCGCAATAGTTGATGCTAGCGGCGATTGGCAAGTTACAGCGCCAAGCTTGCCAGATGGCAATTATGATGTAGAGGTAAGTATTACCGATGATGCTGGTAATACAGGCTCTGATACAGGTTCGAGTTTTGTTGATACTCAAGCACCAAGTATTACTATAAATGCATTAGGTACAATTAATAACAGCACGCCAACTATTTCAGGCACATCCAATGAACCTGAAAACACGAGTATTACAGTAACTGTGACCGATGGAGATAGTACCGAGACTTACACAACTGTTGTTGGTGCAGGAGGTGCTTGGACTGTAGATATTACAGATGTACTGACTGATGGTGAAGTTACAGTTTCTGCAAGTGTTACTGATGCCGCAGGGAATGAATCAGTTGCAAATAGTACCGCAACTTTAAATACCAATGCGCCTACAATTAATATTAATACAATTGTTGATACGAACGATCAAACACCAGCAATATCAGGCACAAGTAGTGCAATAGATAACTCGGTGATCACAGTCGTTATAACTGACGTTAATAACGTTTCACATACTGTAACTACGACGGTAGTAGGCGGGATTTGGAGTGTTGATGCGACAACTATTCTTCCTGAAGGTGAATTTACTGTTTCGGCAAGTGTAACTGAAGGAAGCTTAACGAGTAATACAACAGGTAGCGGTGTTATCGATTTAACCGCGCCAACGCTTAGTATTACGCCGCTTGTAACTTTAAATGATACAACGCCTACAATTTCAGGCACAACAACCGCACCGCAAGGCGCATTAGTTATTATTTTAATTACTGATAGCTTAGGTGCAGAGCAAACGGTTAATGCTACGGTTGGTGCAAATGGCACATGGTCAGTCGCTGCAAGTACAGAGTTGAGCGAGGGCACTTACACGGTTTTAGCTTCAACAACAGATACTGCCGGTAATCCTGTAAACACAAGTATTACAGGGGAAGTTGACATAACAGCGCCAGTTGTGACCATTAACGATATTGCTGGAAGTACCGATCTAACTCCAAGTATTTCAGGGAATGTGACAGGTGCCATGGTAGGTGATGCAGTTGCTGTGGCATTTACCGATGCACTAGGGAATAAGCATACTGTAAATACAACAGTTCAAACTGGTGGTGTATGGTCTGTAGAGGCAACTAGCTCTCTATCACAAGGAGATTATTCAGTTGAAGTCTCTGTTACTGATAGCGCTGGTAATACCGGGGACGCAACAAATACAGCAACCATTGATACAATTGCTCCTGAGATTAGTATTAATCAAAGTTCATTAATACTGACTCAAGATAGCACTCCATTAATTACAGGCACATCTAACGAAGCAAATACAAACGTTATAGTTACCTTTACTGATTCTGCTGGAGTTTCTCATCAAATGACCGTTCAAACCGATGGCAATGGAGACTGGCAAGCGGCTGCTAATAATATTTTAGCTGACGGTGTTTACAGTGTTAGTGCAACTATTAGCGATGCTGCGGGCAATACTTCGGTCGACAATAAAACCGGTGGTGAGGTTGATACCGTGGGACCAGAGCTAACAATTGTGCCTTCGTTCCTATTAGGTCAGTTGGTTTCTTTATCTGGTACATCTGATTTGGGCGAAGGTAAAACCGTTACGGTTACTCTAGAGCTTGCAGGTGATTTACTCGATTTAACATACGATGTAACCACAGATGCAAATGGTGATTGGGAGCTATTAGGCCTAGCCGTTAATGTTATTGGCTTATCAGTTATTGAAGCCTCTGCAACCGATGATGCGGGTAACACCACCACTATTACGACTGCTGATGTAGATGCTTCAACCCCAGTACTAAATGCGGTAGTTGACTTTGCTACTGGTGAGGGCGATTTACCAATAATTAGTGGTACGACCGACCAAGCATCAGGCACTGAAGTGCTAGTTAAAGTGGTAGATAGCGAAAATGTAGTACAAGAGCTTACGGCTATAGTGCAAGCCGATAATACGTGGGCTGTGCAGGTTCCTCAATCATTAGCTGAGGGGGCATTTAGCGTAACAGTTGACGTGTTAAGTGAGGTCGGTATTACTACCACGCAACTACTTACCGCAGTGGTGGATACAATATCGCCAACACTTGGCTTACAGGTTATTGGCACAACATCAGACTCCACGCCAATAATCCAAGGTACCAGTGATTTAATTAATGGTGTTGTTGAAATACAACTAGATGGCGGTTCAGTTTTAACCACCACGGTTAATGCAGCTGGGTTATTTTCACTCGAGGTAGATGCACTAACTGAAGGGCAGCATGTTGCGAATGTGAGTATTACTGATGATGCAGGTAATGTAGTTACCGATACGCTTGAATTCGTCGTTGATACGCTAGTACCAGTGGTTGGAATTTTACCACTGAGCATTAGCAATACAGATATATTAGAGCTTTCAGGTACATCACCAGAAGCTGAAGGCACAAATATTGATGTAACTGTTATTGGTAGTAATGGTGAAAAAACGGTATTTAATACTTTAATTGATGCCAATGGCAAGTGGTCTTTAGTAACTACTAGCTTATCAGATGGTGTATATACTGTTTCTGCAAGTATAACTGACGCCGCAGGTAATACAGGGCAGTCGGCCATTGAGCAAGTAACCATAGATACTATAGCGCCAGCGCTAGGAATTGATGCGTTTGGTGTACTTAATACGCTAACACCTACTATTGAAGGGACAAGCGATGAAGAGGTAGGAAGTTTAATTACCGTAAATATTACTGACTCTACAGATACATTATATGTAGTTACCACTTCGGTATTAGGAGACGGAACATGGCTTATTGTTACTCCTTTACTTGCTGAAGGTGACTTAACAATTGAGGCAATAAGTACAGATGATGCTGGGAATATAGCAACAGTTACGCAAACGGGCACTATTAGTACAACCTTACCAGGTTTGTTAATTAATCAAATTGTAGATACAAGCGATACAACGCCAACAATTACAGGTACCACAGATATATTAGCAGGTGACGTACAGGTAGTTATTACCGATAGTAGCGGTACAGCAACGACATATAACACCCAAGCTATTGCAGGTGTATGGACTCTAATACCTACAACACCATTAGCTGAAGGTGCCTTTACTGTAAGTGCTACAGTTGAAAACTTAGGGCTTACAAGTTCTACAAGCCTAGGTGGCATTATTGATTTAACACCACCAACAGTTGAAGTTAACCAGTTACCTGTTACTAATAACCCGTTACCAACAATTACAGGTACAAGTGATGCACCAGCAGGTACAAATGTGAGTGTTGTTATTACCGATGCTAATAATGATTCACAAACTATTACCGCTCAAGTTTCAGGAAGTGGCACATGGTCAGTAACAGCTACCACCGCGCTTAGTGAAGGTAGCTTTAGTGCAACAGCATCAATAAGCGATACAGCGGGTAATTCTGCTAGCGATACTATGGTGTCAAGCACAGACTACACAGCGCCAACTGTAGTCATAGATCCAATATTGGTAGGGCAAGATACAACGCCTACTGTTACGGGGTCAGTTACTGGAAGCTTTGCAGGTGCAGCGGTTATAGTTATGTTTACTGATTCAGCTGGTGCCACTCACAATGTTCAAACAACAGTTGGAGCTGATGGGACGTGGAGTGTGACATCAGCAGAAGTACTTCCTGAGGGCAACTACAGCGTTGATGTAAGCATTGTTGATGGTGCAAGTAATACTGGTACGCAATCATCAAGTAGCGCAATTGACTCAGGTATTACAATTGATTCAGGATTGGTACTAACTACAGAACAAAACCCAGTTATAACAGGTACAGCCGCTCCAGGTGAGTCAGTAACGGTGATCTTTAGTGGCGCTACAGAGGCAACTGAAACAGTATTTGCTGATGCATCTGGTGAGTGGAGCGTAACAGCTAATACTACCTTAGCTGATGGGGCTTATACAGTAACAGCTGTAGCGACCGATAGTTCTGGAAACGCAACATCAAGCGGTAGTTTATCTGGATTGGTTATTGATAATACACCGATCAACTTTACAGTAGAACCTGAGTACTTACTTAATTTATTGGGTATAGGGATATTGGTTGGTTACGAAGGTACATCTGATGGCGGTGAGGGAAGTAAGGTCTATATTTTCGACTCATTAGTTTTAGGCATTGATTTAGCATTAACTTCAGCGCCATATGCAGTTGTAGATGCTCAAGGTAATTGGGACTCTACTAATTTAGATCTGAATCTTTTAGGTTTACTGGGTACAGGTCTTGAAAACACGCATTTCTATACTGTGGACGAAGCTGGTAATTATCAAGTTAAAAATGGAAATGATGTATTTATAGAGTCAGGCAATATTTACGATAATGGAGCAAGCGCTGCTTCTGGCGATACAATCCCTGCATCATTTAGCGAAGAGTCGGCTCTAGGCGATACAATTCCTAATGAAGTTTCAAGCAGCAACGTATTAAGCACTGAAACAATTGACTTAGGTAACTTGAGTGGTCTGTCAACACCTGAGCAAACGGTCCAAATGAGTTCGGCGGAACCGCTTAATATTGATGACGTTATTATTAGCGAAGATGCAGAGCAGCTTATAGCGCTAAATACACTGGTTGAGGACGAAGGCTCTGCAATTGCTTATACTCCAGCTCAAAGTGGGGGAAGCATTGATGCAGCAGCACCTGCGGTTGATGTGCAAAATCAATCGGAAGAGATGATTAAACACTTAATTGAAAGTAGTAATAATCAAACGGATATTTAATATTAATAGAGCCCTCTTAATTATTTATTAAGGGGGCTTACATTATTAAGCAAATGGATATTATTTATAACGAAATTTAAGAACAAAGGACATTAAAAAAGCCTTATTGATATATCAATAAGGCTTTTTTAATGTAAAATTTTGGGCTTACGCTTTTAAATTACGAACCAATTTACTCTCGGTATTTACAGATTTACCGGCTTGATCGTAGGTCATTGACGTTGGTGCGCCAATTAATATCTCTTTTAATTGTTTAACACTAAGTTGCGCTTGGCGGGCAGCATGAGCATTAACATTATTTTGTTTTTGGCATTGCGCAAGTTGAGTTTTAACTTGGCTTATTAGCTCAGATATTTCAGGATTTTGTGTATCGTTACTGGCAATAAGCTTACTTAGCTCTTTATCAAGAGTGCTTAGCTTAGTTAAAAAAGACATTTTTTGTTGGGTAATTTCTTTTAAACCAGCACCACGTCGTGAAGCAATAGCAGTAAGCTCGTCGTTTAATAGCGTATGCAAAGAATCTAAACAACTTACTTGTTGGTTTAGTTTTACGCTAATTAAACTATTATGATCAGCCATACACATTAAACTCAAAATCAGCTAAGTTTTTAGCAAGCTTTTCACTGTCCACTTGATATTTACCTTCGGTTATTGCTTTTTTAAGCTCAGCAACTTTATCGCTGTCAAATCCAGACGATTGCTGTGCTTTATCTTGAAGCGTTTTTAATTGCTGCGCTTGCGGCGTTAAGCTTACAGAGTCACTTGCTGCTTTAGGCGAAGGAGTCTGCGTCGCTTGTGTATTTGCGTTATCTTTTTTTAAATCAACTTGTTGTTGCTTTGCATTTGTTAACGCATTAGCTTGTTGATTACTGCCATTAACTTGATTAACCATAATAATAAACCCGTATATTACCCAACTTATGCCATGTTATCGGCATATACGTAGGATACTTTAGTATAAATCTAAATTAAATATTCACCTGAACAGACTCTACACCATCTACTCGCGCATTTAAAACTTTACCTGATTTTTTGTTTTTTATTTGTATTTGTTCGCCCAAAGTACCGTCTTCTAAAGCAATACCTGTGGTTTTAATTCTAAGGCCTCTAAGGTTAGCGTAAATATTAACAGAGTCACCTTTACACACCATACAAATTTGGTTTAGTAATACTGGCATACCACTTCTAATATTTCGTTTACTTCTGCTGCCTATTAGCATTGTGGGGTCATCTAAGTACTGTATTCGTACAAAGTGAGTTGGTTTCATTTCAATACTTAAATGCGATTTAGTTATTACTTCACCGCGGGATAAATTAGCGGTGGCAACAACAACTGGGGCCATTTCAACAACTCTTACATGAACGTATTGAGCCCACGTTTGCGCATCATTGCACTTAGCTTGTAAGGTTACTTGGCGGTTAAATGGTGGCTCATCGGATGTTGATAATTCAAGCTCAGTATTACAGACACGATCAGGAATGCGACTATCTAAAGGCAGTGCACTTAATTGAGTATTAGTATTTTGCAATGTACCAATCTGCTTAGCTATATAAGCAACGGCCATGTCTTGTAATAAATCTTTACTAAACACTTTAGCTTGCAAAGGGAATACAAAGCACAAGCTAGTAACAAAATAAAAAACACTGTATCTTCTGATTTTTTTTAACAAACTCATAATGTTTCGACTATGCTTATGGTTTCAAACAGGGTATAAATATTTTGCGTCAAAAAGTAGACGCACCCGCGATGTTATGTAGCTTTATAAATAGAAAGCAATTATCGTTCCGTATTATTTGTTTTCTTTAGGAGATTTGAATGGCAGGCATTTTAGACTCAGTAAACCAACGCACACAGTTGGTTGGGCAGAACCGCCTAGAATTACTTTTATTTAAGCTCAGAGGGCGTCAGCGTTTTGGTATTAATGTATTTAAAGTGAGAGAAGTGCTGCAATGCCCTCCACTAACAAGCATGCCAAAATCTAATCCGTATATTCGTGGTGTTGCACATATTCGTGGTCAAACTATTTCAGTAATTGATTTATCAATGGCTGTAGGTGGGCGCCCAATCGACAACATTAAAGACAGCTTTATAATCATTGCTGAATACAATCGCTCTGTGCAAGGGTTTTTAGTGGGCGGAGTTGAACGTATTGTAAATATGAATTGGGAAAAAATAATGCCACCACCATCAGGCGCCGGACGTTATTCATATTTAACAGCAGTGACCGAAATCGAAAATGAATTAGTCGAAATTCTCGATGTAGAAAAAATTCTCAACGAAATTTGCCCAGTAAACACAGAAGTAAGTGCTGAAGTTGCACAAAGCGGCGATATTCAAAAAGATTTAGGCGAACGTATCGTATTTATTGCAGACGACTCTGCTGTTGCGCGTAATCAAGTTAAACGTGCCCTAGAGCCGTTAGGCGTGCAAACAGAGCTTGCCAAAAATGGTAAAGAAGCACTTATAAGATTAAAAGAAATAGCAGAGCTTGATTGTAAAAACGATATTACTGAGCGAGTAGCGTTACTTATCTCAGACGTTGAAATGCCAGAAATGGACGGTTATACCTTAACAGCTGAAATAAAAGCAGATCCCAAACTTGCACCTTTGCATGTTATTTTGCATACCTCTTTGAGTGGTGTTTTTAACCAGGCTATGATTGAAAAAGTCGGGGCAGATGACTTTATTGCTAAATTTAACCCAGACGAATTAGCAACAGCGGTTAAAAAGTGGGTTCATTGTGATTAACAAAAATAGGTGCTACTAACTTGAATAATAAAGATTTGCAGCAAAGTGAATACGACCAGTTTCGTTCGTTTTTAGAGCAGCAATGCGGCATTGTTTTAGGTGAAAACAAACAGTATTTAGTTAAAAGCCGACTTGCTCCGTTAATGACTCGATTTAATGTGGGATCTTTATCGGAGTTGGTTAGTAAAACTCTCGGGCCTCACGAGCGGCAATTAAGAGCCGCAGTGGTTGATGCAATGACCACAAACGAAACGTTGTGGTTTAGAGATCAATACCCGTTTGAGTTGCTCCAAAATAAGCTTTTTCCTGAGTTTAAAGACTTAAGAAGGCCTTTAAAAATTTGGTCTGCTGCCAGCTCATCAGGACAAGAACCCTATTCAATAGCTATGTCAGTAGCTGAATTTAATACTAAGCAACCTGGTGTGCTTCGTATGGGTGCACAAATTATTGGTACCGACATATCTAATACCATGCTTGATATGTGTAAAAATGCAGAATATGACGCGCTTGCACTTGCCAGAGGGTTATCTGCAGAGCGTCGTAAAAAGTTTTTTAAAGACAGCGGCAATGGTATGGCACAAGTAAACGATACAATAAAAAAACAAGTTAGTTTTAGGCACCTGAATTTGCTTGATTCTTACGCGTTAATGGGCAAGTTTGATATTATTTTTTGCCGTAATGTACTTATTTACTTTGCGCCTGAAATAAAAGCTAAAATTATTAATCAGTTTGCACAAGCATTAAACCCAAAAGGGTACTTATTTTTAGGAGCGTCAGAGTCCCTAACTGGTCTAAGTACTGAATTTGATATGGTTAGATGCAACCCCGGTATCATTTACCAAAAGAAATAACTAAGTTAATTCATTTCCCTAAAACGACGCACCAAGCGTCGTTTTTCTATTTAGATACATAGTCTTATAAAAATATAACACTTCCTAATATTAATGGCTTATTTTTTGCTTTATTCATGGGTAAGTCAATTTTTTGGAGAAGGTTATGGCTATCAGTTTTGATAAAGCATTAGGTGTGCATCCGCAAGCCATGTTGATCCGTTCACAGCGAGCTGAATTAATTGCAACTAATATAGCTAACGCTGATACGCCTGGCTATAAAGCAAAAGATATTGATTTTGCCTCTGCATTAAAAGCGGCAAGGTCAACCCAGCAAAGCGGCAATACTATGGTAAGAACTAATGATAAACACATTGGTGGAGGTACTCATAGTATGGGCAGTTCAGAATCATTTCGTTTGCCAAATCAATCAGATACAGGTGATGGTAACTCGGTTGATATACAAGTGGAACGAAACTTGTATACACAGAATGCTATGGAGTATCAGGCCAGCTTGCAATTTTTAAGCGGCAAATTTAAAGGCCTGAATAAAGCTCTCGGTAGTCAAGGATAAAAATTATGAGTTTATATAATGTTTTCGATATTGCAGGTTCGGGTATGAGCGCACAAAACGTTCGCTTAAATACTACAGCTAGTAATATTTCTAATGCTAATACCATTAGTTCATCTCAAGACAAAACGTACCGAGCGCGCCAACCTGTATTTGCGGCTGAGCTAACAAAGGCTTCAGCATCAGTAAGTAACCAACAGGGCTCCGCAGTTGGTGTGAAAGTTTTGGGCATTGTTGAAAGTAATGCACCATTACAAATTGAATATAACCCAAACCATCCAAGTGCGGATGAAAATGGCTATATCTATAAACCCAACGTCAATGTTGTAGAGGAGATGGCAAATATGATTTCTGCCTCTCGTTCTTACCAAACAAACGTGCAAGTTGCTGATGCAGCAAAGCAAATGCTAAGTAAAACACTGTTGCTAGGGCAGCGGTAACCGAGGGTAGGTTATGAGTAACGATATTAGTACATCTTCATCCTATTTAGACTCTATACGCTGGCAAGAATCGCAAGTAGCGACCAGTGACAATGAGAGTGATGCGTTAACACAAGAAGACTTTTTCTCTTTGTTAACTCAGCAATTATCGTTTCAAGATCCCAGTAACCCTGCGGATAACGATCAAATGATTGCGCAAATGACTAGTTTCACAATGGCGCAAGGCATTAGCGATTTAAATTCAAATTTTGATAGCTTAGCGTCTTCTATGACATCAAATTCAGCATTGCAAGCATCAACACTTGTTGGCAAGCAAGCTTTACTTGAGTCAAACACCCTGGATTTAAATGAAACGGGTGATGCCAGAGGCTCTGCAGTGGCAGAAGAAGCCGTTGATAACTTAAAAATTAAAGTGACAGATGCATCAGGTCAGCTAGTGAGAACTATTGATATGGGTTCTCAATCAGCAGGTGCAGTACGTTTTGCGTGGGATGGCAAAAATGAAGCCGGTGAGCGTTTACCTGAAGGTGAATACTCAGTAACCGCCGAAGGAAGTACTGACGGCGAATTTTCAAGCTTGCCCATTGCTACATTCAAGAACATTGAAAGCGTTAATATTAATGGCTCAAGTGGCATTATTATTAACACTAAAGAAGGTGCGGTTAGGCTGACAGATGTAGCAGAAATCGCGTAATAAATTTTAGTATTTTTCGCCTGCTAGCAGGCCACAGACTAACAGGTTAGAGGTGAATTATGAGCTTCAATATTGCATTAACCGGCCTTGCTGCCGCGCAAAAAGATTTAGACGTAACGGCAAATAATATTGCAAACGTTAATACCACAGGTTTTAAAGAGTCACGCGCTGAGTTTGCCGATGTTTACGCTTCATCAGTATTTAGCTCTGGTAAGACTAAAAATGGTGACGGTGTGCAAACAACCATGGTTGCGCAGCAGTTTCATCAAGGCTCACTGCAATTTACAAATAACTCACTTGATTTAGCAATCACTGGTGAAGGTTATTTTGCGATGACCGACGATTTATCTTCGCAAGATTTAACATATACACGTGCAGGTGCATTTAAGCTTAACCAAGATAACTTTATGGTTGACGCAAAAGGTAACTTTTTACAAGCATTCCCAGTTGATTCATCTACAGGTGATACAACGTCGGTAAGTTTGAGCACAACTGATCCAATTCAAATCCCTGATTCGTCTGGTTCACCTCGCGCAACAGAAAATGTATTTTTGTCGTTTAACTTAGATGCAACGGCGGATCCAACAGGTCTAGATTTTGACCCTGCTTCTAGTGGTACTTATAACTCATCTACGTCAACAACGGTATATGATTCACTAGGTGAACCACATATTTTACAATACTTTTTTGCTAAAGAAGATGATGCCGCAGCAGGTGGTACAGATAACAGTTGGGAAGTATACGCAACACTCGATGGCAAAGTAGTTGATGGCACAACTGGTGGAGAACAAACCGCGCCTTATACACCACTTACCACCCTTGGTTTTAACTCAAGTGGTTTACCATCAACAACAGGTGGTGTGGCAAATACAAATACAACTACTTTTGATGAAATACTACTACCAGCGGGTTCTGGTGCTGGTTTATCAACATTACTAGACAATGGTGCAACTTTCCCAGGTACTGGTATTGAGCTTAACTGGCGCGATGAAAATAACACGGCAGGACGTATCCCAACTCAGTATTCAAGTGGTTTTGAAGTAAAAGCACTCGATCAAGATGGCTCAACGGTTGGTCGTTTAGCCGGAATTGATATAGGAACAGACGGTAAAATTGTCGCTTCTTACAGTAATGGTGACTCAACATTCCTAGGCCAAGTGGCTATGGTACGTTTTCCAAATTCACAAGGGTTATCACAAGTGGGTGATACAAGCTGGAAGCAAAGTATTGATTCAGGTGAACCTGTAGCGGGTGAAGCTGGTTCGGGTACGTTTGGTGGAATTAACTCATCAGCACTTGAGCAATCAAATACTAACCTTACTAATGAGCTTGTAGACTTAATTACTGCACAGCGTAATTACCAAGCAAACTCACGTGCGCTTGAAGTTAACTCAACTATTCAGCAAAGTATTTTGCAGATTCGATAAGCTAAACCCTATTAAATATATGAGGCTGCATTTTTGCAGCCTTTTTTATAAGTCCTCTTTGCAAGCCCTTCTAAATACCTCTCAATGTTGCGTCAAATTTAATCTGGCATCTATTTTGCATTTGTAAGTTCAGAGATTTTTTATGTGAGTCGATACTATGGACAAAATGGTCTACATTGCGGCCTCTGGCGCTAAGCAAAGCCTACAAGGGCTTGCTTTAAAAGCCAATAATTTGGCAAATGCAAATACAACGGGTTTTAAAGCTGACTTTGCGCAGGCGCGTTCTATGCAAGCGTTTGGCGAAGGTTTGCCTACACGTGTATTTTCAATGCAAGAGCGTCCGGGTTCAAACATGGTATCGGGTGGCATTGTTCAAACCGGGCGAGACTTAGATATCGCAATGAGCGATAACGCATGGCTTGCTGTGCAAGATGCCTCCGGTAATGAAGCTTACACCAAAGTGGGTACGTTAAACGTTACAGCTCAAGGCATGCTCGTAACCAGCCACGGTCGTCAAGTTATTGGCGAAGGGGGACCTGTTATTTTACCCGTCCCAGTCGAAAAAATAGGGTTTAGCCAAGATGGCGCTATTCAAGTTCGACCACAAGGCGCCCCCGCTAACTTTTTAGAAGAAATAGACACGCTTAGAGTGGTAGAAGCAAATAGCTCACAGCTCGAAAAAGGTAACGATGGTTTATTTAGACCAAAAGCAAATGTAACAGTAGATACCTCTGCCAATGTAAAAGTTTTAAGTGGTTCGCTTGAAATGTCGAATGTGAACCCAGTTCACGAAATGGTCGACATGATAAGCCACCAGCGCCAATTTGAATTACAAGTGAAATTAATGAAAACAGCTGAAGAAATTGACGAGCGTCAAGATCAGCTGTTACGCATTGTTTAACTTTAAAGTGAGGACACGATTATGAATCCAGCATTGTGGATCAGTAAAACGGGGCTAGACGCCCAACAAACCGATATATCGGTTATTTCAAATAACTTAGCGAATGCGAGTACCGTAGGTTACAAAAAAAGTCGCGCTATATTTGAAGATTTACTTTATCAAAATATTAATCAGCCGGGCGGTCGTTCATCGCAAGATACCGAAATGCCATCGGGCCTAATGTTAGGTGCGGGTGCAAAAGTTGTAGCTAACCAAAAAGAGTTTACGCAAGGCAACATGTTGACCACCGAAAACTCACTAGATTGGATGATTTCTGGCGAAGGTTTTTTTGAAGTACTGCAACCAGATGGCAATATTGCTTACTCGCGCAACGGCCAGTTTACTACCGATGGCGATGGACGAATTGTTACATCGGGCGCAGGTTATGTGATTCAGCCAGAAATGAATGTACCAGATGACGCGCAATCAATTACGGTTTCGCAAGACGGCGAAGTATCTGTACGTGTTGCAGGCCAAGCCGATAACGTGGTCATTGGTCAGCTGACTATTAGTGATTTTATTAATCCGTCGGGTCTTGAGCCAATCGGTCAAAATCTTTATACCGAAACAGCTGTAAGTGGTGCGCCGGTACAAGGTAACCCTGGTGTTGAAGGGTTAGGTAGCATTATTCAAGGCTCACTCGAAACTTCAAACGTAAATGTAACTGAAGAGCTCGTAAATCTAATAGAAACTCAGCGTATTTACGAAATGAACTCAAAAGTAATTTCGGCCGTTGACGAAATGATGAGTTATATCAATCAACAGCTTTAATAGAGTAGGGGGAATTATGCGTAATATTATTTTATTTACAGCGGGCACGTTATTTTTAAGTGGCTGTATGTCTACGCAAAATAGTGAAGTAGTGCAGGACGACCCTTACTACGCACCTATGTACCCCGAGCCTATTTTAGAGCCGCTGGTAGCCACAGGTTCATTGTTTAATACTCATACATCAAACGACTTATATTCTGATAAAAAAGCGCTACGTACTGGCGATATAATTACGGTTAAATTGCAAGAGTCTACTCAAGCAACAAAAGCCGCTAAAACAGAAACAGACAAAGAAACCGACGCAAGCTTAGACCCAGTGATTGGCTTAGGTGGTCTACCTGTAAATATAGGTGGCGATAGTATTCAGTTTGGTATTGGTAGCGATTCGTCGTTTACGGGCGATTCAAAATCAAACCAGTCAAACAGCTTAGTGGGTGATATTTCGGTTAATGTAATGCGCGTTTTACCTAATGGTAACTTAGTTATACGCGGCGAAAAATGGCTAACGCTTAATACCGGTGAAGAGTTTATTCGTTTAGAAGGGCTAGTACGCCCTCAAGACGTAAGCGCCGATAATACGGTTGAATCAAATCGTATTGCTAATGCACGTATTCAATACTCAGGTAAAGGGCAAACGCAAGAAGCGCAAAGTCCTGGTTGGCTTACACGTTTCTTTAGCAGTTCGCTGTTTCCATTTTAGAGGGTAACAACATGAATAGCCTTAAAGCTTTATGTTTAGTTGCGTTATTGGGTTGGCAGTTTACTGCCAGTGCTGAGCGCATAAAAGATGTGTCTATGGTTGAGGGCGTGCGCTCTAACCAATTAGTTGGTTATGGCTTAGTGGTTGGTTTACCGGGCACTGGTGAGCAAAACTCATATACACAACAAAGTTTTAGAGGCATGTTGAACAGCTTTGGTATTACGCTGCCTTCAACTCAAAGTCCTAAAATTAAAAATGTTGCCGCTGTTGCTGTGCATGCAGAATTACCCGCATTTAGAAAGCCCGGGCAAACAATAGATATTACGGTTTCTTCTATTGGTAGTGCAGGCAGTTTACGTGGCGGTACTTTACTACAAACTTTTTTAAAGGGTGTAGACGGTAACGTGTATGCAATTGCACAAGGAAGCTTAATTGTTGGTGGCTTAGGCGCACAAGGCCTTGATGGTAGTAAGGTTGTAATTAACACCCCTACAGTTGGTCGTATACCAAATGGCGCAACAGTTGAACGCACTGTAGAAAGCCCATTTATGCAAGGCGATTACATTACCTTCAACCTAAACCGTCCAGACTTTACAACGGCAAAACGCCTAGAAAAAACAATTAATGACTTAGTTGGCCCAAATAGCGCACAAGCAATTGATTCTGTTTCTATCCGTGTTATTGCACCACGCGATGCATCCCAGCGTGTATCGTACTTATCGACACTCGAAAACTTAGAATTTAAACCAGCTGACATGGCCGCTAAAATTATAGTTAACTCGCGCACCGGTACAATTGTTATTGGCAAAAACGTTAAGCTTCAGCCTGCGGCTATAACTCACGGTGGCTTAACAGTAACAATTGCAGAGCAACAAAATGTGTCACAACCAAACCCGCTAGCAAACGGTGATACAGTTGTCACACAGCAAAGTATTATTGATGTAAACCAAGACGACTCGCGCGCCTTTGTATTTAATCCAGGTGTAAGCCTTGACGATTTAGTTCGCGCAATTAACGAAGTAGGCGCAGCGCCTGGTGACTTAATGGCTATTTTAGAAGCACTAAAAGAAGCCGGCGCAATTAACGGACAGTTAGTTGTTATATAAATAACCCAAGCCAATAAATAACGTATTACTTAAGCCCTATATTTTTGAAATTAGATATAGGGCTTTTTATTTACAGCAACTCAAGTTTATTATTTTTATCTTCCTCGTTTTATCGGTAGTGGCTCAATTTTTGCATTTTTAATTACATTATTCATTTTGTGTCAAAAAGCCGATGGAAACTAACCACCTCGATAAGCAAAACTTTTTTGATTTAGGCAACTTAGATTCACTTCGTAAAGAAGCCTTAACCAGTGGCGATGCATCAACTGATGCCTCTAAAGCTGCGCTTAAAAAAGCGGCCGCACAATTTGAAGCTATTTTTACGCAAATGCTGCTCAAAGGAATGCGCAAAGCCAACGAAGCATTTGAAGACAAAGACAGTCCATTTAATTCAAGTGGCGTAAAGTTTTTTGAAGAAATGCACGATCAGCAACTTTCTACAGAGCTTTCATCAAATGGCTCTTTAGGCCTTGCCGATTTAATTGTTCAGCAGTTATCGCCTGAGTCTAAAAACTTTATGCCAGGCTCTGTACTTAGAACAACCAACGATATTTTTAGCGATATGCAAGTTGGATCCGCTCTTCCTCATGAGCAAAAAAATAATCAACCCGATCTTATCGTTAAGAGCACTAAAGCCGATATTGCTGAGCCTAAGGTTAATACTGCAGAGTCTAAAGCCGATAGCCCAACATTTAAAAATGCAGAAGAGTTTGTAAGTTCAGTGTGGGAACACGCTAAAACTGCAGCGCAAAAAATTGGTTTAAACCCTGCGGTAATGGTTGCACAAGCGGCACTTGAAACCGGTTGGGGTAAGCACATTATTAATAAAAGTGACGGTGGCAGCTCAAATAACCTATTTAATATTAAGTCAGATAAAAGCTGGGAAGGTGACAAAGCAAGTAAAGTAACGCTTGAGTTTGAACAAGGCACACCCGTTAAAAAACAAGCCAGCTTTAGAGCCTACGATTCAATTAAAGATAGCGTGAACGACTTCGTTGATTTTTTAACGCAAAACCCACGCTACAAAGAAGCATTACAAAATACAGCAAAACCAAATGACTTTTTAGATTCATTACAAAAAGCAGGTTATGCAACCGATCCAAATTATGCCAGCAAAATAAAAAAAGTGCTCAATAGCAGTCAGCTAAAAGACATTGCGGCAAACGTGATCCGCCAAGGAGTAGAGTAACATGTCGTTTAATTTATTAAACATTGCCAGTTCTGGGGTTAGAGCAAGCTCGGAGCTACTGCAAACGACAAGTAAAAATATCGCCAATGTAAATACCGTAGGCTATGTGCGTGAGCGTACAGAGTTTACCACTATGGTTGATAACCAAGTGGGGCGAGGCGAAACATACCGATTACTAAACGAGTTTGCTCAGTCACAGCTAAATCGTGACACCTCTAATAAATCGTTTTTCGATCAGTTTATTACTGAGGCAAATAGAGTTGATACTATTTTTTCTGAAGAGTCGAACAACCTTTCGACCGGAATTAACTCTTTATTTAATAACGTGCAAGAAGCGCTTAATCAGCCGTCATCTACCGTTGCCCGCTCATTAGTAATGACAGATGCGCAAAGCTTAATTGATCAAATGGATAGGCTTTCGGGCATCGTGCTTGATCAAAAAAGTGTAGTGAACGAGCAGCTCGAAATATTTTCAGATGAAGCAAACTCACTAATTCAAAGTATTAGCACGCTAAATCAAAATATTGCAGCAGTTAATGGCACTAATAACGCCGCAGATGCGAGCTCTACCTATAACGAACGCGATAAAGCAATACGCGACTTATCAGAGCTAATAGACATAGAAACGCTTGATGGTCCAAATGGCGAAAAACTCGTTTTTATGGGCACAGGCGAAGCGGTTGTTATGCAAAATGGCGCATTTAACTTATTTTCGATGACAGGCGACCCCGATCCTAATTTTAAAGAATTCACGCTGGACGTTAATGGTGGCAAAGCAGTGCCGCTTGAAGTTGATGTAAGTAAGCTTAAAGGAAAAATTGGCGGCTTACTTGCTTTTAGAGATGACATATTAGTCCCTGCGCAAAACCAAATTGGTCAAATGGGCTTAGCGATAGCTGATGCATTTAACGAACAAAACAAATTGGGTATGGATGCAACAGGTCAGCTAGGGGGTAATATTTTTAATATTCCTACCGTTGGCGCTTATGCGTATCAAGCTAACACAGGTACTGCCGGTATGACTGCAACGGTAGAGCCAGGTAAGGGCAGTGAACTTCCTGCCAGTGACTTTATTATTACTTATACAGCTAATGCTAATGAAGTAAGTATTCAGCCTATAGATAACAAAGGCGATCCGTTAGGGCAGCCTTCACTTGCTGATATATCGACAGGTGTTATTGATTCATCGACTATTACTACCGGAGAATCATTTGGCCTTCAAGTAAATGTGTCTGGGGCAGGTGTTGAGGGTGATCAGTTTCAAATAAAGCTTAATTCAGATGCTGCTTCAAGCATTACACTTGCAACAGGGCGCGCAGAAGATTTAGCACTAGCATCGCCTATTCGTACTGCTAATGATTTAAATAATATAGGTACCGCTACTATTTCAGCGGGAGAAGTAACAAGTGTTACCTCCGGTGGATTTACTTCAACACCAAGCTTAACAAACGGTGAAATAACGCTTGTTAAAACAGGTAATGCTAATGAATATCAAATTACTGATAATAGCGGAACGAGTACTTTTACTATTACGCCTCCTGCAAAAGGAATGTTATCGCAAGCGGGTGCTCCATTTGATACCTACGGATTCGATTTTGATATAGAAGGTACGCCAGCAACAGGCGACACCTTTACACTTGAGTTTAACGAAGGCGGCTTTGATGATAACCGTAATGGTTTAAAATTAGCTGATTTACAAAATGGCGAGTTAGTCCGTTTAAACGTAGAAACAACAGCAACGGCCGACAACCATAAAACGTTCAACCAAGCTTATTCAGGATTAGTGAGTGATATAGGTGTTATAACTGGCCAAGCAATCACAAGTGGGGCTGCATTTGACGCTCTAGCACAGCAATCTGAGGCATGGTACGAGTCGTTATCTGGAGTAAACCTAGATGAAGAGGCCGCAAATTTACTGCGTTTTCAGCAATCATACTCAGCATCAGCACAAGTTTTAGCAGCAGCTCAAGAAATTTTTGACACCTTATTAAATGCGGCGAGGTAATTATGCGTTTATCAAATAATTTAATGTACCAAAACAACATAAATAAAATACTCGACAACCAACAAGGTGTTGCAAATGCTCAAGAGCGAGTAACAACAGGTGAAAAGTATTTAACCACCTCAGAAGCGCCAGCTGCTATTTCGCAAGGAATGCTATATTCAAATAAAATACAAACAAACGAGCAATACACTAAAAATATTAACCAGCTAAATGGCCGCCTCGAAACAGAGGAAACCATATTGCAAAGTATAAATACCAATATTCAACAAGCGCAAGAACTCACTATTCAAGCTGGTAATGGTGCGTACACTAAAGACGATTTAAAATCGATTGCATCAGAACTTAGCGGCATTCAACAAACGTTAGCTAACTTAATGAACACCCGATCAGAAGACGGTAAATTTATATTTTCAGGATACCAAGACAGTACGCAGCCATATCAGTTTGATTCTGCAGCGGGTGAGTACACCTATAATGGCGACCAAGGCCAGCACCAAATAACTATAGCTGAAGGTGTATCGATTAAAGCGAGTGATAACGGTTTTGATACGTTTGAAAAAACTAACGCGCGATTAAATGTAGAATCTAACACGGCAAGTGTTTCAGGCTCTATTACAGCGGCAAGTGTATATGTTGACGGCCAAGCTGAGTTTGATAAATTTCATCAAGCAAATTACAACGCAGACCCAACAGCTTCAGCAACAGCAAATACTTATAGTGTATTAGTAAGCCCAGGTGCTACAGCAACTGACCCACAAACTTACGAAATATACCGAGACGGCGCAGCACTAACCCCCGCAGTAACGGGTGAGGTTACAGATGAGCCAATCGATTTTGCAGGTATGAAGATTGAATTTGAAGGTTCAGCACCTGGCCAGCTTGATTTTAGCCTTGAAAAGCCAGGCAAAGAAAACGTACTCAATACATTACAATCACTTATTACAGGTTTAAATGATGGCACACTTGAAGGTGATGATTTTCAAGAAGTGTTAGCCGATGGCTTGGTTCAATTACAAAATGCCAGTGAGCAAGTTGTGTTTACTCAAGCAAGTTTAGGTGGGCGTATGAACGCAGTTGATAGCGTTAGCGACTCTAATCTTGCGCAAGATATTCAAAACAAAAGTAATCTTTCTGATTTAGTCGAAGTAGACATGGCTGAAGCTATTAGCGAACTAACCAAACAAGAAACGGCACTGCAAGCATCGCAAGCAACTTTTGGCCGTTTAACTAACCTCTCGTTATTCGATTATTTATAAGCAAGTTATAAGCAGATTATAAGCAGAAATACCTTGCCGCTTTACCTACTTTAAAGCGGCAATAACTATCTACAAAATTGCGGCAAAAAAATGTCACTCCCACCGAAACAACTTCACTCTTTATTTACAATTTAACAAGCTGTATATTTGTCATTAAAAACAACAACTTAAAAATAAATTAAAGTTGGCACAGTAAATGCTTTTCTTATTATAAGAAATTATCGAACAGTGGTTCCTGTTAAATCGTGTTGAACCACACTCTGTTTAAACCTAGGAGATGGTAAAATGGCATTAACAGTAAATACTAATGTGTCGTCACTAAACGCACAACGTAACTTAACTAAATCTGGCGAAGGCTTAGCTACTTCAATGGAGCGTTTATCGTCAGGTATGCGTATTAATAGCGCAAAAGATGATGCCGCTGGCCTACAAATTTCAAACCGCTTAACATCGCAAATTAATGGCCTAGCAGTTGCTCAACGAAATGCTAATGATGGTATTTCAATGGCGCAAACAGCTGAAGGTGCAATGAGTGAATCAACAAGTATTTTACAAAGAATGCGTGAACTTGCACTTCAATCAGCAAATGGTTCAAATTCGACAGAAGATCGTGAGGCATTACAAAAAGAAGTATCTGCACTTCAGGTCGAGTTAACACGTATTGCCGACACAACTTCATTTGGTGGGCAACAATTATTAGACGGCAGCTACGGTAGTAAAACATTCCAAGTTGGTGCTAATGCAAATGAAACGATTAACGTATCGCTTTCAAGTGTAGCCGCTGAAAAAATTGGCTCAAACCAAGTTAACCTTCAAGCTTTATCAACAAGTACAGTAGGTGGGTATGGCGGCGCAACACCGGCTAATGCTGCTGTAGCGATTAACAATGGCGTTGCTGCAGGTACTTATGTCATTGAAGGCACAGGTGGTGATGCTTCAACAGTCAATATTACTGCAGGGGCAAGTGCAAAAGAAGCTGCGTCTGCAATTAATCAATATACATCAAACACTGGTGTTACTGCTCAAGCAAGAACAACAGCCGGTGTTACAATTGCTACATCTTCTGCAGATGAAACTGTTAGCTTTACGTTAAATGGTGAAAAAGTAGCATTTAGTAGTACAGGTAACTCATCTACCGATCAGCAAGCAATGGCTGAGGCTATTAATTCAGCTACAGATGAACATGGTGTAACGGCAACAATTGAAAATGGTGTGTTTACACTGAACAATGACCAAGGCGAAGATATTGAAATAGTAAATTATCAGAGTGCCAATGCAGTCGGTACTGTTACGTCAGGATCTATTGTTGTTACAGGTCAAAGTTACGATGGTACGAATGGTACAGCTGCTACGCTTGTAAGTGGTGCTGCTACTGCTGACTCTACAACGGTGGCTGGTGGTATCCAATTAAACTCATCAAAAACATTTAATGTTAAAGCCGATAATACCTCACTGGCTACTAGTAATACGGCAACAGTAACAAGTACATTAGAAGATGCTGCTGATATCGATGTTACCACTCAAATGGGCTCGCAAGATGCGTTATCTGTGATTGATAATGCAATTGCTAATATTGACTCACAGCGTGCAGGCTTAGGTGCGGTACAAAATCGCTTTAGCCACACGATTAGTAATTTAGCAAATATTTCTGAAAACGTATCTGCTTCTCGTAGCCGCATTCAAGATACTGACTTTGCAACTGAGACAGCGCAAATGACTAAAAATCAGATCTTGCAACAGGCGGGTACGTCAATCTTATCGCAAGCAAATCAAGTACCACAAGCCGCGCTTAGTTTGCTAGGCGGTTAATTAAACTAATAACAATTTATTTTGTTGTATTAGAAAAGCGTAATTTATTGCGCTTTTTTTTTACTATTTTATTTTTTATTAAACCATTTAAATCATGCGTTTAACTTGCTTTTATACAATTTATTAAATAAAAGCTAAAGGTATTTTACTTCCTGCCGTTAACTTAACCAGTAAGGGGCTTGTACATAAATTTGTTACGGCTCTTGGTTAAATCAAAACAGTACTTTTACGAAAGTAATCAGGAGTTTTATTATGAT
>NZ_WTKY01000036.1:0-18868 GCF_011378815.1 Pseudoalteromonas sp. 31A1
GCGAAATCTTTAGCAACACCGCCGTATACTTTTGCAAGTACGTTAGTGATTGCTGCAGTTAGTGTAGTTTTACCGTGGTCAACGTGGCCAATTGTACCAACGTTTACGTGCGGTTTTACGCGTTCAAACTTTTCTTTTGCCATGACGGAACCTATCAGTTTTGTGTATCTAAATTACATATGAAAATAATCCACCAGAGGTAGATTAAGTTAATTTTTTCAAATAGTATTTTCTGACAGATAAAGGAAGTAATCAAGGAGATTCTTAGGACTGGTGCTGATAGGCAGAGTCGAACTGCCGACCTCACCCTTACCAAGGGTGCGCTCTACCAACTGAGCTATATCAGCAACACAAGAACTGGAGCGGGCAGCGGGAATCGAACCCGCATCATCAGCTTGGAAGGCTGAGGTAATAGCCATTATACGATGCCCGCATAAAAATCTGTTCTTAAACTACCTCTAACCGTCAAGAATAAAGTGGTGGAGGGAGCTGGATTCGAACCAGCGAAGGCTGAGCCGTCAGATTTACAGTCTGATCCCTTTGGCCGCTCGGGAACCCCTCCACGATAATTCTCTACTAATTCACTTCCGGTAAAAGGAAAGTGGTGCCGACTAACCGAGTCGAACGGTTGACCTACTGATTACAAGTCAGTTGCTCTACCAGCTGAGCTAAGTCGGCACTGCTTTAGTACGGGGCGAGATATTAGAGTAAGGTTTATTGGGATGCAACAATAAAATTAAAAAAAGTGTAAATTTTTAGTTTAAATGCTCAATATTCACGCGAAAACGCGTTTTTTGCACTTTTTTATACTGTTTCGGTTAATTCGTACCAATAATTCAATCCCTTCATTACGAGCAATGAATCAAAAATACTTCCTGCAAATTGCTGCTGCAATAGTGAGCCATAGCCACCAGCAAAAATAATTTGTGTTGCTTGTTCTGTTTTTTGAGCCGTTAAATTCAGCTTAGCTTGCTCAATTGCCCCGATGGTTGCCACTAAGGCACCGTTTTTTAAACCATTTGGCGTGTTTTTACCCAATTCATTAGTAAACGGTGTTTTACCGTCATCAAAAACACGTTGGGTGTTTTGTGTAAGCGATGAGGTCATTAAATCAAGCCCGGGTAAAATCCAGCCACCTAAATGTAGGCCTTCACTATCGAGCACGTCAATTGTGGTTGCGGTGCCTGCATCAACAACAATACATGCTTTATTTGGGTATAGCATAAAGCCTGCAATAAGCGCCAACCACCTATCTATGCCTAAGTTACCCACATGCTCGTAAGCGCATACAAGATCTCCAAGCGTTTTGGTTACCTTGGCCTCAAAGCAAGTAATATTATTGCTAGCCGCTTGCACGAGAATATCATTTAGTAAATCACTGCGCCCTACGCACGCATAAATCACTTCGGTTATTTGCAACCAAGGTAGGTTATTTATATCTGCTGGTTGTGCTTGCTCGTTATGCCACAGCACAGCTTTTAGTGATGTATTTCCTACGTCGATCAGTAATCTCATACTTGCGCCTTTCTGAGGGAGACTTCCCCACCGTAATAACTTTTTACTTCACCATCTTGGCGAATTCGTATTCCACCTTGTGGGTCAATACCTTCGCATATTCCACGCCAGCTTCGGTGTCCTGTATTTAGCTCAACATAATCGCCAGCAAACGCATTAAGCGAATTCCATTGCTCATACATATCTTGTAAGCCAGTTTGACGATACTGCACTAAACGCTGCTCTAAATGATAAGTAAGTGACGCCACCAGCTGGTTTTTATCAAGCTTTTGAGTATGTTGATTTAAGTCGGTCCACGCTTGGTCTATATGTTGGCTAAAACTCTCAGGCATTTGTAAATTAATACCTATACCAATCACTAACTGACAAGGTCCTTGCGGTTGCCCATCTAATTCAACCAATACACCTGCAAGTTTTTGTTTATTTATATAAATATCGTTAGGCCATTTAAGCTCTACGTCAATTTGGTATAACGCTTTAATTGCATCATAAACAGCAAGGCCTACCGCAATTGATATACCCATTGCAGCTTGAAGCCCGTCATCTAAACGCCAAAAGTAACTGTAATACAGATTAGCGCCAAATGGGGATTGCCAAACACGGCCGCGTCGGCCGCGCCCTGCTTGCTGCATTTCGGCAACAATAACAGTGCCAGACTCAAGCGCTGTTTTAGCCTGTATACGGCGCATAAGCTCGCTGTTGGTCGAATCAATAATAGGGTGTACTTCTACATCGGCAGTATTAGCACCTAGCGCTTTGTAGTGCTGATCAATTTGTGTTTTATTTAAAAGGCCCACCTGACTATTCAAACAGTAGCCTTTGCCAGTCACTTTAAAAATATCCAAGCCCATTTCTTGTAACGTTTTGATATGTTTACTCACCGCAGCTCGGCTAATTCCTAGCTTTTCACCCAAGGCTTGGCCAGATACAAAGCCCCCTTGGTTAAGTGCATTTAAAATAGCGAGTTTGTTTCCATCAGGTGCTTTCATTGCTCAGGCTCCGCGTTAATATGGCATTCGCTGCGCGCATCCATTAAACGTACTTCGTGCTCTAACATAATGTTGTAACGCGTATAAACAACTTGCTGAATGTGTTTAATCATTTTTATTAGGTCACCACCTTCACTATTTCCGTGATTAACAAGTACTAGTGCTTGTTGTTGATGCACTTCTATACCTGCCTCGCGGTGCCCTTTTAAACCACTTTGATCGATTAACCAACCTGCTGCGACCTTGTGATGACTTTGCCCATATTCGTAATGAGGTAAATCTGCAAATTGCTTTAATAGCTCAGCTAACTGCTGGTTGGTTATTATTGGGTTTTTAAAAAAGCTACCCGCATTGGCAAGTGTATATGGGTTAGGTAATTTGCTATTGCGAGTTTGTATTACTTGATCGAATACTGCTTGCGGGGTAATGCTTGAGAGCTGTTGCAGGGGGCCATAACTTAATACTGGTTGCCATTTTTTTGGGAGCGCTAAATGCACTTGCGTGATCACCGCTTTATTTTTGAGAGTATTTTTAAATATTGAGTCTCTGTAAGCAAATTCACATTGCTCGTTATTTAGTGAATGCATAGTTTTAGTGGTTATATCAAAGTACTCTACCAACTCAACAAATTTAGCTATCTCAACGCCATAAGCACCAATATTTTGTACCGGTGATGCACCAACAGTGCCCGGTATAAGTGCTAGATTTTCAAGCCCGGGTATATTTTTCTCTAATAAATAACTGACTAGTTGATGCCAGTTTTCGCCTGCAGCAATACTTATTAGTGTGTCGCTCTCACGCTCGGTGATTTTAATACCTTTTAAGGCTATTTTTATAACCGTACCCATGTAGTCATTTAAAAATACGGTATTACTGCCCTCGCCTAGCAAACAAAACGGTGCACTAAAACTTTGCGTTTTAAGTTGCTCAAGCTGAGTAATTTCAACAAAATTTTGGCATTGGCTGTTTAATGCGAATGTATGTAAGGAGTGTAATGAATGCGCCACAAAGCTCTCTAAAAATACCGGTAACTAATCGCAATAGTTTACCTCATCGTCGCAAATGTGGCACTAGATTGTAAAAATCACTCAACCCACCGTGTCAATCGTGATATAAAACCAGCACTTTTTTATTTGTGTTCAGAGTAATGATGAAAATTAAACCTCTTTTTTTAAGCCTCGCTATGGCGGGTATGTGTTCGCAAGCAATGGCTAATGCGATTGACCAAAACTCGTATGCTAACCTTGATGATGTTGTTACTACTCACTTAAACCTTGATTTAGATGTCGACTTTGCCGACAAGCAGTTAGAAGGTTTTGTTGAGCATACTCTTCAGTGGAACAACAGCAAAAGCAGAACTCTCGTACTTGATACCCGCGACTTAGACATTGATAAAGTAATGTACAAAGATCAAAGTGGTAACTGGAAAAAGGCGACTTTTGATTTAGCTAAGCGAGATGACGTTAAAGGTTCAAAGCTTACTATTGTGTTTAAAAACCAAGCTGAATTAGTTCGTATTTACTACAACAGTCGTCCAGAAGCATCTGGCCTGCAATGGTTAACACCAGAGCAAACGGCAAGTAAAACGCATCCATTTATGTACAGCCAATCGCAAGCAATTCATGCACGTAGTTGGATCCCAGTGCAAGATACACCCGCAATGCGTGTAACTTACTCTGCACGAATTCATACACCAAAAGATATACGTGCTGTAATGAGTGCCGATAACAAAGATGCGCTTTATAAAGATGGCGACTACATTTTTGATATGCCGCAAGCAATTTCACCTTACCTAATTGCTATTGGCGCAGGTAACTTAGAATTTAAAGCAATGTCGCACCAAACGGGCATATTTGCTGAGCCGACAATTTTAGATGCCTCAGTTGCTGAATTTGACGACACCCAAGCCATGATCGACAAAACAAACGCCATGTACGGCGAATATGCATGGGGTCGCTACGACTTATTAATGCTACCGCCAAGTTTTCCGTTTGGTGGCATGGAAAACCCACGCTTATCATTTATAACCCCAACGGTTGTTGCCGGTGATAAAAGCTTAGTTAACCTTATTGCCCATGAGCTTGCTCATTCTTGGTCAGGTAACTTAGTAACTAACGCAACGTGGGAAGATTTATGGTTAAACGAAGGTTTTACCTCGTACGTTGAAAACCGCATTATGGAAGAAGTATTTGGTCGTGACCGTGCGGTTATGGAACAAGCACTTGATTCAGCGTCTTTACGCGCACAAATTAAAACAATTGATGCACCAGATACACGCCTTAATTTAAAGCTTAATGGCCGCGACCCAGACGATGCGTTTAGCTCAGTGCCTTACACTAAAGGTCAGTTATTTTTAATCTATCTAGAAAACAAATATGGCCGCGATAAGTTTGACCCGTTCGTAAAAGCGTACTTTAAAGAGTTTTCGTTTAAATCACTTACTACCGCGCAATTTGTTACTTACTTAAAAGCTAACTTAATTGAGAAGTACCCTGGTGTTGTAAGTATGGATAAAGTAAACGAATGGATTTTTGAGCCTGGCTTACCAAGTGATGCGCCAAACCCTACTTCTGATGCATTTGATAAAGTAGATACTGCAACAGCAGCATGGTTGAAAGGCGACACAACAGCAGCTCAACTACCAACGGCTGATTGGTCTGTACATGAGTGGCTACACTTTTTAAATAACTTACCACGCGATTTAAGCATAGAGAAAATGAGCGAGCTTGATAGTGAATTTAACCTAACGCAATCAACTAACGCTGAACGTGCGTTTGCTTGGTTTATGCTAGCAGTAGGTAATGGTTATCAACCAATTTATCCTGCGCTTAATAAGCACTTATCAGGTATTGGCCGTCGTAAGTTAATTGTGCCGTTATATAAATCACTTATCACTAACGGTAAAAAAGACTGGGCACAAAGCGTGTACTTAAAAGCACGCCCTGGGTATCACCCTCTTGCGCAAGGTACTATTGACGCATTATTTGAATAAATAGCGTTAACTAGAAACTAAAAAGGGCCAAATTTGGCCCTTTTGTTTTTCTGTTATTTTACTTTGTTACTTTTTCTAAAAAAGCTTTACGCTCTGCAGTTGTGGCTTGTTGCCACCAAAAATCAAGCATTTGCGGCGCACTTGGCATGCCTTTACCTGTAATTGGTGCTATCGGCTTTATCGGCTGACTAGGACGTGAAGGTCCTGCAGGCAATGTATTTTGCATTACCGGTTTATTGCTTGCTAGTTGCGTGTTAGAAATAACACTTAAAGGCTTAGCAACAGCGCTACTTTTTGCTTTTAAACTAACTTGTGGTGCTTCTGCAAATACTTTTGCAGATACTGCATTTTCAGCACGATTAAACACTAAGGTATAATCTTTACCTGCTTCAACAGTTACACTTACCCAAAATGGTTCCGACTCCACAACTTCGTGCGTGTCATAATCATCTTCATATAAATCGGTGTACTTTAGCCTAAGCTGATAAGTTCCGGGGGCAAGCTCTACATCATCAATACGACTAAACAAAGAGCTTTCTAGCATTTTATCGCCCACTTGCAGTGGTACAAATTCTTCTGGAAAGTGAATATTCTCAGCATTAGCCGAAAAACTAAGTAGTAATGCAACTGCACTACTTATTAAAATTGGTTTAAGCATATTAACTCCTTTATTTGATTTCAGTTTGACACTGCTTTGAAAGTTTGTCATTAGTGAGCTTAAAATTCACAACACTTAATTAGGAACACACTATGAGCCAAGAAACTATTTTTACCAAAATCATTAATCGTGAAATTCCAGCAGATATTATTTACGAAGATGAAAACACTCTCGCATTTAAAGATATAAACCCACAAGCGCCATTTCATGTGTTAATTATCCCAAAAAAAGCAATTGCTACTATAAATGATATAAATCCTGAAAACTCACATTTAGTAGGCAACTTATACGTAGTTGCAGCTAAATTAGCTAAGCAACATAATTTTGCTGAGGACGGATACCGCGTAGTTATGAACTGTAACGAACATGGTGGGCAAACTGTTTATCACATACATTTACACATGCTTGGCGGTAAAGAAATGGGCTGGCCACCTTATCAAAATGTAAAAAAAGTAAAATAATTAAAAGTTTTTATTAAATTGTTCCACTCAATTAATTAGTTACAAATGTTATGATTTTTCATAGTTATAAAGAATAAATAGTTACTTATTTGCAACATTTTGTGTTTAAATAATCGTAATATCGTATTTGTTATTGAGTACATCAGCGATTTTCTAATACAAAAGGTGTGGAAGTCGTGGTAAACTTAGTCAGTCAGCTTTATAAAAGAGTATAAAAAACATGAGCAGTTCAGCCTTTTTGTTATTAGATCAAGAGCCAATTAACACTATTGGTATTAACGTTTTAGAACCTTTGTTAAAAACGCAAGGCCTTGACGTAACCACAGGTACTAATATTTTAGACATACCTGAAGGGACTCGACTTTTGTTTATTGAAACATCAAGCAAGGATGCATGGGGAAAACTAAAAGAACAACTAGTAAACCTACGTATTAAATGCGATATCATACTATTTAATTTAGACGAAAACCCTGAACTTGCTAATCGTGCATTGTTAAGCGGTATTCGTGGCGTATTTTACACAACAGATAACGCCGATGTATTAATGAAAGGTATTCGCTTACTACTTGAAGATCAACTTTGGTACCGTCGCGATATTATGTGTAATGCATTAAATCGTATGCTGCAATTTAATAAAGATGCGCTGCATAAACTAACCGAAGGTGATATTGAGCCTGTTAAACTTACTAAGCGAGAAAAAGCAATAATCTCACTAATGAGTAAAGGTTCGAAAAATAAAGAGATCGCAGAAGATTTAAGTATTAGTCCACATACTGTTAAAACACATTTATACAGTGCATTTAGAAAAACTAAATGTCGTAACCGTATTGAACTTCTATCGTGGGCACAACAAAATATCCCTGATGAAATTCGTTAATCAAATATTTAGTTTAAATTTAAAAGCAGACACTTAGGTGTCTGTTTTTGTATGTGCTATATACTTATCTAATAACAATTAGCTTAATTAAGTAATCTGTTTTGAGGATTGGTATAAGTGTATACTTTTGATAACTTTAGTTTAATAGCTACTTTGCTGGAATATTAATGCTCGACTCCTTCACTCTTTATTTTGCCAGCATCGCCATCATGGTCGTAATGACCTTACTTAACTTTTTGACATGGCGAACAAACAAACAAATATCGGGCACGCTGCTATACATTTTCTATCCCATATTGCTATTAGGCTCTGTTATTGGCTTTACTCTTGTTGGTGATACACATAATTTAGTAATTATTAGCGCTGCCAGTAGCATGATGTTTGCCGCATCAATAGTGCACTGCCTTTCACTTAGTCAGTTTTTAAATTATCGCGGTATTGGTTTTAAATTACTCTGCTCAGTGACCGCTTTTTGCACTGTAATGCTTGGCTATTACACCTTTTTTGACCCATCTTTACACGAAAGAGTGATTGCATCCGATATACAACACATAGCAGAAGCCGGTTTTTTACTGTTTATATTTATTAAGTGTGCACGCAAACCCTATCCTAATGGCAGCATTGTATACATAACCATTTTAACGCTTGTTGCTTTAAGCTTTATTGGCCGCTCGTTATTTATGGATAACATTGAACAAAAAAATCTTTTAGTAAACGGCTGGTTTAGCTCATTATTATTTTTAAATGGCGTAATTGCTCCCATGTTTTATGCTGCAGGTATGGCGTTATTATGTAATGAGCGCAGAGAGCAGCACCTCAATAAATTAGCCGATAAAGCACAAAAAGATTTAGAAATACGCGGACTCTTTTTATCAACTATAAGCCACGAAATTCGCACCCCGCTAAACGGTATTTTAGGCAGCGCCCAACTTGTTATGAACCAAACAAGTGATACCCGCAATAAAGCCTATTGCGAGGCGATTATAAATTCTGCCGAATCACTTAACTTATTGGTAGATAAGGTCCTTGATTACGCGAGCTTAGATCAAAGTGACGAAGCGCTTTACGAAGAAGATGTAGAGTTTAAAACATGGCTTAATAATTTATGTTTATTACTAAGCCCTCTCGCCGAGCAAAAGCAACTCAAGTTTGAACTAATATGTAATATTCCTGAGCAAGCCTGTTATTACTGCGACCAGCAAAAACTTAGGCAAATAATTATTAATTTAGTGGGTAATGCCATTAAGTTTACAGACCACGGAACCGTTAAAATTCAGGTTGATTTAGTATTAGAAAAACAACTTGAGCACACTATAAAAATTAGTGTCAAAGATTCAGGGCCAGGTATAGAAAATGATGAGATAGCCTACTTAACAGAACCTTATGTACAAAGTAGTGCAGGAAAAGAGAAAGGCGGAACCGGCCTTGGTTTAGCTATTACCAGTCGCCTGCTTGAAAAGCTCAGTAGCCGACTCGAAATAGCCAGCCAGCTTGGTACTGGTAGTGTATTTAGCTTTACCGTTACTTTTACTTTAGGTGAATTAAGCCTTGTAGAGCAGCGCCATCAAACTAAAGATTACTTAACAGGTCTTAATGTACTACTGGTTGAAGATTTAGATTTAAATCAAAAAATTGCTATAGAATTTATGGCCGACGATGAACACAAAATTAAGCTCGCAAAAGATGGGAAAAGCGCCATAGAGCTCATGCAAGCTCACCACTTCGATGTTGTTTTGCTTGATATGAATCTACCTGATTTAACAGGCCAAGAAGTACTTAAACGTCTAAAACGCATTGATCATAAAAATCAACGAACTCCAGTACTCGCATTTACTGCAAGCCTTAGCCCAGACGAAGTAAAAGAGTATTTAGAATTAGGAATAAAAGACATTGTAGGCAAGCCTATTAAGCACGAAAAGCTTCGCCAAGCACTTAGCGACTCTCAATCTAATCAAACTGCGAGTATTGCAGTAGAGCTTATTGATACGTTGTATGACAAAACAGCGGCCGAAACACTCACCAGCTCGTTTAGTGAAGATGAAGTATCGTCGATTTATAATGAGTTTGTGCTTTCGGCGCGTAACAAGCTAATTCGCTGTCAAAAGCTTATTGATCAACAACCAGAGCAATGCATTAAGCTTTTACATCGCCAAGCAAGTACCGCTCTGCAACTTGGTTTTAATCGCTATGGTATTGAGCTTAAAAAAATAGAGCGTCGTTTACTCGATAAAAAGCCACACAACGATATGCTTGATGAAGCGTTAGATCTGTGGCAACGCAGCTTAGAGCAATATTTAAAGTTTGTGCGTGGGCAGTTAGAGTAATAGTGAATTAGCTTTAAAAATAGCTAATTATTAGCCTCTTCCATATTTATCATCAAATCGTTCTATATCGCTTTCATCAAGTACAGCGCCGGTTTGCACTTCAATGACAATTAACGGCTCTTTTTGATTATTAGCCAAGCTATGAATTTGCTTTGCGGCGATATAACACGATTGATCGTGCGTTAGCGTATACGCTTGCTCATTAATACACACATCTGCAATACCCGAAACCACAACCCAATGTTCAGCACGATGCTGATGGCGCTGCGTCGAAAGCTTAGCACCGCTGTTAACAGTAATTTTTTTAACTTTAAAGCCAGTACCTTCAACCAAAGTACGGTAATTCCCCCATGGGCGAAAAACCACTTGATGATGGTTAAGTTTATCGGCCTGTGTTGTAGCAATTTGCTTAAGCAACAAAGGCAAAGAATCTAGCTCATTTTGGTTTGCAATTAACGTGGCATCATGAGTATGAATAATTGCTAAATTGCTTACTCCAAGCGTGGCAATAGTGTGTTCAGTCTCGTTAATAACTAAGTTATTAGTGCTTTTTTGAGCCATATAATTAGCATTTAAGCTATTACCGTTTTCATCTTTTTTTGTAAGCGCATCAAGGGATGAAAAACTACCTACATCACTCCATTTTAAATCAACAGGCATAACAACTACGTTATTACTGCGCTCTAAAATAGCGTAATCAATTGAATCGCTTGGGCAGTGCTCAAGCGCACTATTGCTTGGGCGGGTAAACCCTAAATCTTTAGTAAATTGTGTTGCTGCAGCGACACTCGTTGCTATTTTTGGCGCAAACCGCTCGAGCTCTTTTAAATAGGTCGCTGGGGTAAATAAAAACATGCCGCTATTCCAGCTATAACCACCTTGAGCTAAATAACGGTTCGCTGTATCTAAGTCAGGCTTTTCTTTAAATTGAGCAACATCGTAACAACCCGTTCCAGCAATAGCCGCGCCTTGTTTTATATAGCCATAACCAGTATGCGGTTCTGTAGGAATAATCGAAAATGTAACTAGCTTTCCTTGCGCAGCAAGTTTTACAGCTTCAGGGAGCTTAGCTGTTAATACATCAAAGTTTTTAATATGATGATCGGCAGGCATCACTAATAGCGGACCGGTAATCCCATTTTGCAGTGCATAGTGGGCGGCTAATGCGATGGCAGGAGCGGTATTTTTACCTTTGGGTTCGAGTAATAATGCAGTAGGAATTGAGCTTGCAGCTTGCTCGGCGGCAATAAATCGGTGCTGCTCATTACACACTAAAATAGCATTATCAAACAACTCATTAGAAACACGCGCCAATGTACTTTGCAGTAATGACGTGTTTTCATTTAGTAGTGGTAAAAATTGTTTAGGCATTGCTTGGCGAGAAAGCGGCCACAAGCGAGAGCCTATGCCACCAGCTAAAATTACAGGAGTGATTAAAGTGTTCATAATGTATATTAGCCGCCAACAAAAATATCTGCGACTATTTTAACACTTTATTGGCTCTGCGCTAAATTAACGTGTCTATATTAATGTAAAAGGGTCTGCATCTAAATAGGCAGGAAACGCTGCTTTAAACTCATCCAGTGATGCTTTTTCAAGTGTGATAGTAACTAGTTGCTCGGTGTTATCTTGCGCTTTAGTTAACGCATCGCCTTTGAAGTCGTATACTGCGGTACCGCCATTGTGCGCCACACCATTACCGTCGTCACCCACACGATTAACGCCTACTACGTAACACAGGTTTTCCATTGCACGCGCCATAAGTAACGTATCCCAAATATGGCGGCGCACAGCAGGCCAGTTTGCTACGTTTATCATTACATCGTAGTCGTTATTATTACGTTGAAATACCGGAAAGCGCAGGTCGTAACATACCTGCGGTAATAGTTTAAAACCATTGATTTCAAAAACTTTGCGTGCTTGCCCTGCTACAACGTAGTCACCCTCACTGCCTAAGCGAAATAAATGGCGCTTATCGTAATAACTCACCTCTCCATCGGGTTTTACCCAATAAAACCGATTTGCTTTTTTATCGCCTTGTGCAACAAGTACCGAACCCGCAATAAACGCATTATGTTTATGAGCCTGCGCCTTTAACCACGTCAGTACTTTACCGTTTTCGGGCTCTGCACAATCTAAATTAATAGCAAAGCCAGTCGAGAATGTTTCGGGCAATAAAATAAGATCGGGCTGATGCGTAATTGACTCAAGCTGCTTATTAAACATGGCTAAATTAGCATCTTTATCAAGCCAATAAAGCGAGCTTTGCAATGCTGTAATGGTTAAAGTTGACATAATATTTGCGCAGCCTCTATGAGAGTGTTGTCGTTTTTAGCAAAGCATAAACGAATGACTTTGTCGGTTGGTGGATTTTGATAAAAAACACTTAACGGAATAGCCGCAACACCGGCTTGCTCAACTAACCAGTGGCAAAAATCAACATCGTTTAAATCCGATACATCGCTGTAATCTAACAATAAAAAGTAAGTGCCCTGGCTAGGTAAAATTTTAAAACGGCTGTTACTTAAATGACTCGCTAATAAGTCGCGTTTTTGCTGATAAAACCCACTTAGCTCATCTATATGCTCGCCTTGCTGCTCGAGCATATCGGCAAGCGCATGCTGTGCGGGGGTAAAACTTGAAAACGTAACGTACTGATGAATTTTTCTAAATTCGACAGCTAAATCTGCAGGTGCAATACAGTAACCCATTTTCCAGCCCGTGCTGTGAAACGTTTTACCAAAACTCGATACAACAAAGCTTTTGGCAAATAATTCATCATCGCGTAATACGCTTAAATGCGGTTGTTCATCAAACGTAATGTGCTCATATACCTCATCGCTTATTACATACAAATTGTGAGTACCAACTAACTCTTTAAGCGCTTTTATATCTTGTGGCTGTAATATTTTACCGCTTGGGTTATGAGGCGTATTAATAATAATTGCACGGGTATTTTTAGTAATTGCTTGGCTTACTACTTGCCAATCAATAGTGTAATTTGGCGCACTTAAAGCAATGTGTACTGACTTTCCACTAGCGAGTTCAATTGCCGGTTGGTAAGAGTCATATGCAGGGTCAAATACAATCACTTCATCACTTGGGCGCACAATTGTTTGAATAGCCACAAACAATGCCTCTGTTGCACCTGAGGTAACAGTAACTTGATCAGCTGCGTTGATATCAGCTGCATATTTGCGCTTTGCTAAATCAGCAATTTGTTGCTGTAATCGTGGTACACCACTTGAAGGTGAATATTGATTAACGCCCTGCTGCACATAATAATTTAACTGCGTTTTTAAAAGATCAGGAGCATCAAACTCAGGAAAGCCTTGAGAGAGATTAATTGCCGAAAACTCATTAGCCAACCCGCTCATTTGGCTAAATATACTAACGCCTAAATTTGGTAATTTACTTTCAAACACGTGATGCCCTTAATGATGGTTTTGCGCTTAAAGCGATGCTATCATTGCTTAAAACAGAAGTATAGCCGTCTAAAAACAATTAACTTTACGCTCATTAGTGAGGAATGTATGCAAAACAATACCGCTATTTCACAACTTATTGAAGCCGGAAAATGGGTTAGCCAAAAAGGCTGGGTACCCGCAACAGGTGGAAACTTTTCAGCTCGTACTAGCACTGGCTTTGTTGTTACAGCAAGTGGGCACGATAAAGGCTCACTGACGCAAGAGCATTTTTTGCAATTAGATCACCAAGGCGAGCGCCTAGCAGGAGCTGTAAAGCCATCGGCAGAAACACAATTACACCTAAGTTTGTATCAGCTTATACCTGATGCACAGTGTGTTTTGCATACTCACTCTGTAGCCGCCACCATACTGTCGCAAATTACCCAAAGGCATCAGCTTGATTTAACAGGCTATGAAATGCAAAAAGCACTGAGCGGCTTTACTTCGCATTTAGAAACGCTGAGCATTCCTATTTTCGATAACGATCAAGATATTGACCGATTAAGCCTGCTGGTCAGTGACCATCATTTACATACACCAATAGAGCATGGCGTACTTATACGTGGTCATGGCTTATATGCTGTAGGGCGCAATATTGATGAAGTTCGCCGCCACCTAGAAGCCTTAGAGTTTTTATTTAGTTGCGAACTAGAGCGCCTAAAAATAATAGGTATTCAAGCGGGAGTAACTAAATGATTAAAGCCATTTTAACCGACATCGAAGGTACAATAACCCGCATCTCGTTTGTTAAAGAGGTGCTGTTTCCTTACGCGGCAAAGCAATTACCTACCTTTGTACGTGCCAATGCTAATAAGCCTGATGTAGCCGAGCAGATTAGTGCCGTAAAAGCGCTTATTGAAAAGCAAAACGCCAATATAGAAGAAGTCATTAGCACTTTACTTACCTGGATTGATGAAGATAAAAAAATCACTCCACTTAAGCAGTTACAAGGCTTAATTTGGCAAACAGGGTATGAACACGGTGATTTTAAAGGTCATTTATACCCAGATGCATTTGATTTTTTACAAGCTCAACACAACAACAATATTACTTTGTATGTGTACTCGTCAGGGTCGGTAAAAGCGCAGCAGCTACTTTTTAAATACAGTGATTATGGTGACATTCGCAGCTTGTTTACTGACTTTTTTGACACCAAAGTTGGCGCAAAGCAAGAGCAAATAGCCTATAACACTATTGTTAAGCTGTTACCGGTTAAAGCAGCAGAAATACTCTTTTTAAGTGATGTAGCCGGCGAGCTTGATGCCGCGCAGGCTGCGGGCTTAAAAACACTACATTTAATTCGTGATGGGCAAGCAAGCACTAAAGCACACCCTTATATTAATGACTTTAGCCAATTTAAATTGGAACAATTAGTATGAGCCAATTAACGGTGTATGCCGACAACAATGCAAACAAAACACTTGTAAGCACATCAAATGCAGATGATATTGCAAAGCAACTAGCTAAAGTAAACGTACGTTTTGAACAGTGGCAAGCAAATGCAGATATTAATGAGCACACCACTCATGAGCAAATTATTAGTGCGTACAAAAACGATATAGATCGATTAAAAATCGAAAATGGCTATCAAACAGTAGACGTTATATCTCTAGCTAAAGGCAACCCTGCCGCATCAGAGCTGCGCAAAAAGTTTTTATTTGAACATACTCATAGTGAAGACGAAGTGCGTTTTTTTGTAAAAGGCCAAGGGCTATTTTGCCTGCATTTAGGCAATAAGGTTTATCAGGTACTTTGCCAACAAGGCGATTTAATTTCAGTGCCTGAACTTACCCCGCATTGGTTTGATATGGGAAGCGCTCCTGAGTTTACTGCCATTCGCTTATTTAACAATACAGAGGGCTGGGTAGCAAAAAGTACTGACTCGTCTATTGCAGAGCAATTTCCCTTACTCGATTAATAAAGCTCAGTGCACGCATGCCTAAACTATATTTTCTATAAGCGTATTTATGCAATTTGCAGGATGACTTCAATCACTTAACTCTGTAATATTATTTTAGCAATGCAGCTGATAAAGAGTAACTTTCCAATGGTGAACGAACAATATCAAAAGTCTAAACAACAACTAGCCTACTCACGTAAGCAAGTTGAAAAGGCTGGTCGTATTTTTCGTAAAAATGAAGGTGATTTTGACTTTGCAATAGAGGTTGTACAAAACTATCGTGCAGCACATTTATATCCGCTGACTATTATTAAAAACCTCGTATGGAAACATGTAAAAAAGCTTCATTTGCTAGAATCGGCGACTATAGTTAGACGCTTAAAGCGCTTGCCAACTATTATAGATAAGTTACAAAGAGCCTCGTTGGATGGTAAAAGTGAAAACGCAATAAATCTGAAGCGAATGCACGACATAGGTGGCTGCCGAGTAATCTTAGATAATCTAGAGCATCTATATCAACTCAACGCAAGTTTAGATTCGAGTAGAGCAGTTCATAGCGTTAAATCATATGATTATATTGAAAACCCAAAAGCGACAGGCTATAGAGGTATTCATCGTGTTTATAAAAGTTATAACAATTTAAAATCTCACGATTATAAAGGCTTTCAAATTGAAGTACAGTTACGCACTAGGCTTCAGCACCTTTGGGCTACTACTGTTGAAATTGTAGATATTATTGAAAAAGAAACACTAAAAACCAATCCCCAAGCAGCCGACACAGATTGGAAGCGATTATTTTTTATCATGGGTGAGTTTCTTGCAGTCAAAGATGGTTCAAATCAATTAAGTTCACAACAATCGCAGACCTTTGTTGATGAGCTTTCGGCACTAAATAAAAAGCTAGCCGCATTTCATAAGCTTGATGCATTTAATCGCGCATTCCAAGTTGACGAAATTAAAAATAAATCGAAAGATACAGGCTTTGCTTTACTCGTTCACAACACAGAAACACAAATGGGTCGAGTCTTTTTATATGCAGAAAATAAAAAGCAAGAAGCTCTAACGCATTACGCCGAACAAGAAAAACAAACTCACAATAACGTGCTTCTAGTTGCAGGGAGCGACTTGAAATCAATAGAAAAAGCCTACCCCAACTACCTAAATAGTACCTCTGAGTTTCTTTCAGAATTCAGTCGCATATTATTGAGTTAGCTCTTTAAGTTTACCCATTAATACTTGTTGCTGGTTATACACACCCGTATCTAACACCCACCCTGTGACCAGTTTTGCCGGCGTTATATCAAATGCAGGGTTATACACATTAGCATTAGTGGGCGCCCATAAAGCCTCACCAAAGCTACCGCTAACTCCGCGCACTTCTTGAGGATTACGTTGCTCTATTTCTATATCATTACCACACGCGGTGTTGGTATCAAGCGTGGTAATAGGCGCAACTACATAAAATGGAATGTTATGGAAATACGCAAGTACGGCTAAATTATAGGTGCCCACTTTATTGGCAAAATCACCATTGGCAGCAATACGATCAGCCCCTACCACTATTTTATCCACCTTACCTGCAGCCATTAAACTCGCCGCCATATTATCGCAAATTAGAGTGTAAGGTATTTTCCAGCGCTCAAGCTCAAAGGCAGTTAAGCGACCGCCTTGTAATAATGGTCGTGTTTCATCAACCCACACATGTACGTTGCCATATTTTTGCTGCGCTTTGTAAATAACACCTAGTGCAGTACCAATACCAGCGGTTGCAAGCGCCCCTGTATTACAATGGGTTAATATGTTGTCGCCACTATTTATAAGTTCGGCGCCACGGCTTGCCATTCGCTCACACAGCTCAATATCTTCAATAAACAACCGCTCAGCTGTGGTAACAATACCGGCAACATAACCGCTTTGCGTTAAAGCTTTACGCAATGCAGCCATACAATGCATTAAATTAACCGCCGTTGGGCGAGTGGCTTCTAGCTCATTGATTGCTTTTTCAAGCTCACCTTTAACTACCCCTTGCTCAGCTAAATACGCCACTAACAAGCTCGCGCTTAAACCAATAAGTGGAGCTCCACGTACTTTTAAACTAATGATCAGCTCTTTCATGGTTTCTACATCATGGCATTGATGCCATACCTGCTGGTGAGGTAGTAAATATTGGTCGAGCACACTAAGCGACCCGTTTTCATATTTTAAACTGCTTGCGATTAAATTTTGCATAATGCTTAAGGTATTAAAAATGCGTAACGTTATTTTACACCACTTTGAATAACTCTCAAGTTGGACTTGTAGACATCTAAATATTTAAAGGTATAGAATGCTTAAAAGCTGATTTTTGAGATTTAAACCATGACTAACTATGTTGCTTTTAATGCACAGCGCGCTATCGATTATGTATCGACATTAATTGAATCTAAACAATGTAATTTTTTTGCTCCCGGACAAGCCTTATCGGCATATGAGTTTGGTGATGGCAATCTTAATTTAGTATTTAGAATTACTGATGAGCAAAACAATAGTGTTATTTTAAAGCAAGCTCTGCCTTATGCGCGTTGCGTGGGTGAGTCGTGGCCATTAACGCTTGATAGAGCTCGTATAGAAGCACAAGCTTTGCTTAATCATGGCGCTATTTGCCCAACTTATACTGCTAGGGTTTTACATTATAGTGAAATGCAAGCACTGACTATTTTAGAAGATTTAGGTAATTTACAAATACTGCGAACTGCACAAAATAATGCTGAGCAATTTCCTAAATTAGCGCAGCACGTAGCGACCTACTTAAGCCATACTGGTTTTTATAATTCAGATTTTTATTTAACCGCACAAACTAAAAAAGCGCTCGTTAGCCAATTTACTAACCCTGAGCTTTGCCAAATCACTGAAGACTTATTTTTTAGCGATCCGTACATTGAGCACGAACGCAATAACTACCCAAAGCAACTACAAAACGAAGTTGATGCAATACACAAGAACAGCGCATTAAAGTTAGAAATAGCAAAACTAAAAGCTAATTTTTTATCTAACCCGCAAACATTACTTCATGGTGATATGCATAGCGGCAGTATTTTTGTTGATTGTAATAATACAAAGATGATCGATCCTGAGTTTGGTTTTTTTGGTCCTACTGGGTTCGATATTGGCTCTTTTATTGGTAATTTACTTTTAAATTACTGCGCACAATACGGGCATATTGAAGATTTTTTGACTCGTCGTAATTATCAAACCCACTTATTAAGCACCCTTGTTGAATGCTATACCTTATTTGAACAACATTGGCTTACGCTTATAAATGAGCACACTACTGAAGTTGCGCTAAAGGTTACAGGCTACAGTGAATACTTTATAAAAGGGGTATTACAAGACGCCATTGGTTACTGTGGTGCTGAGTTAATTAGGCGCACCATAGGGCTCGCACATGTAACCGATATAGATAGTATTGGTGATGATAAGGCGCGTCTTATAGTGCAAAAACAAACATTAGCACTAGGCGAGCAACTTATTTTGAATGCCCACACGTGCAACAACAAAGAAGCATTTTTTAGTTTATTAATAAGCCAATTAAATTAAAAAACATTAAAAAAGGCGCTATTAGCTGTCTCTTGATCACAAGTCTGGCTCAAGAGATTTTGCTAAATCGTAGCCTTCCAGGATGGCTTGTAACTTAAGCCATCCTTGC
>NZ_WTKY01000037.1:0-17549 GCF_011378815.1 Pseudoalteromonas sp. 31A1
TTAGCCCACTAGGTTACAAACCTCGCGCCGCGATTTAATCGCCCCTAGATTGAACAAATTTCAATCCACAAAGATCAACACGCCCTAGTGACTGCAAAATCAATATCATTGCACCACCGGCTAATTTTGAAGTTGGGCGTACCACTAAAAAGTTTGAAATACTTAATAGTGGTTACAACATGGGAGTTGATACTGCTAAGACCTTTTTAGCTAAATAACTGCATTATTTAACCTAATAATTGCGGTGCTTTACCCGCAATAACTGCGGTTAGTAAACCAGCTAACATAGCTCCTACAACGGTGCATATTGCACCGCCTAAAATACCGTAAACACTCATAAAACATATCAGCGCTAAACCAAATAGCAGTGCACTTAAAAATGTTTTAGTCGCTAATGTAAGTGTGTTTTTTCGTAGGTTGAGCATCATTAATAATAAACTTACCATCGCAATTGTAATTAGTAGCTCGTTCATGCGGGTTGTACCTCAATTTGTAATTTTTGTGTGTTTTTTATTTTTAAGGCAACAAACATACACACGATACCCACCACCATAAAGCTTATATCTACTACCGCAACAAGCGAACTATTAAAGTTAACAACATTGCTCGCTCCAAATATAATGTTAAGCGGCAGCACTACAGCAAGCGAAGCACCGCATAGTAAAAGAGTCAGCTTAAAATAGTTTTTATAATCCATAGGTAATGCACTTAAAAGTAACCATGCCAACCAGGTATAAAAAAATACAGGACCAAAAAAGCTATTTTGCGCCACACCAACAACGCTATAATTAAGTACAACTTGCAGAGGAAACAGTACAAAGCTTGCGAATACCAAACCTCCACAACTGCCAATAATAAAACGATTCCAGCGTGCATAGGCCTGCATACTAAGCGATGGGCTACTGCCACGCGTACGCTTTGTGAGCCACATCATCATGCCTGAAATAGGTAAAAGCGCAGTACTTAAGCCAAGTAATACCCAGAGCAGTTTTACAAACACTCCTGCAAAGTTCCCAAAGTGCAGCGGAAACATCAACTCAATTACTTTTATCGAAACACCTGAAATATCACCAAAACTACTCATCGACTGCACAAACTCACCATTACCCTGATAATGCAGTAACTGAGAAGCAACAGCCTCCCCGCCTAACAAACGCAAATATACCTGCGCGTTCGCATCGTTATGCGCCATTATGGTTACATCTCTAATTATTGCTTTAGGGTAACGACTATGAGCATGCTCTAAAATAGTGTCTATTTTTGTAGGTTGCTTAATGTGACTAACTACAGGCTCAGGAATGGCGGTAAACGTTTCTATTAACTTATCTTGATCGCCACCAAAGCTCACAAACGCAGCGGCTGGTAGTAAAATAATGGTCGCGAGCCCTAAAAATGATCCTGTAAAACCAATCACAATGTTAAAAACGCTCCCCCAAATACCTATAACCTTATGAGCATCGCTCACTGCAATATCTAATCCTTTATCTCGCCTAAACGTAAAGAGCTCTTTTATCAATTTGCGATGAATAAACAAGCCTGTCACTGCACTTACTAAAAGCGTTAAACCTAAAAACCCAGTGAGTATTAACCCAATTGGTCGCCCTAAATGCAAATCTGCATGAAACTCACCTATATAAGTTGGCGCATCCGTTTTTTTATTGGCGTAAAACTCTTTACTAGGCCCATAGTAAGTATTTTCCAGCGTCAACGTATCGGGATGAAATTGAAATACTCTGGCCACCTCTTGGTCGTAATTTTCATCGCCATGGTGAGATTCAAATACCAACGTTAACAAATGAAAGTTATGCCCACTTGGTAAAAACACATGAATGTTTTCGCCAAATTCACTAGGTACTTTTTTATGGTATTCGTTTACTAGTCGGTTAATTTGCGCGCTGGCAACGTATTGGCTAGATTGTAGTTCTGGATTAGCCCATATTTTTAACTCAGGTCGCGACAGAACTGCTAACGCCCCACTAAATGCAACAATAAATAGCAGTACCGCAGTAATAATTCCTACCCAGCTATGTAATAAAAATAGCTTTTTTAAAGTAATCGACTTCATCCCTGCCCCTGCGTTAACGCCCAAAAACTCAATAAACCATGTAATACACACAATGCAATCATTACTACAAAAGGTTGCCATACTTTTTGCGCCAAATACGCATAAATAAACAACGCAGTCCAAATAATAGGAAAGAGTAAAATAGGCAGTAATATTTGTTCATTCATTTGAAACGGTAAATAGGTTGTCATACCCGGAATCATTATTACCGCTGTAACTAGCGCTAATACACACGCAATTAGGTGCCTTCGCCGTGTAGCTGTAAACGTTTTTTTATTATTCATTATTCGCTCAGTAAATTTGCCCAAACATATACAAAACAGCACATGCAAATGATAACAATTGCTATTATATTGTGCATTTAATGCTTAATGCAATTTATTAAACAAATTAAGTCTAAAAACACTGTTGGTTTGCCTTAAGAGCTTTTATGCTACGCCTCGCAATTTAGGTACGCAGTAATGCGTCATTTCAGTTAAGCCGAGTTCGGGCTTTTTAATTTTCAGGAAGCAGTAAACCGTGGATATAATTAACGCGATTATTTTAGGTATTATTGAAGGTATAACAGAATTTTTACCCATATCATCAACTGGGCACTTAATTGTAGCGTCAAAGTGGTTAGGCATTGAATCAACAGATGCTAACCTCGCCTTCGAAGTAATTATCCAGCTTGCCGCCATTTTAGCAGTACTAGCCAACTATAAAGACAAGTTCAGCCCTAAACATTTCAATTTATGGGTGAAAGTTGCCATTGCATTTATTCCCTTGGGTATTATTGGCTTTATATTTAGCGATGTAATAAAAACACTATTTAGCGTACCAGTAGTAGGTGTTATGTTTATTGTAGGCGGTGTGATTTTTTTACTATTGGAGCGCAGTTATAAAGAAACTCACTGCACAACTACCGATGTAACCCAAGTTACTTATAAACAAGCTCTTTGGATTGGCGTAGCACAAGTATTTGCGTTAATTCCGGGGACTAGTCGTGCTGGGAGCTCTATTGTTGGTGCCATGTTATGTGGCTTAAACCGAAAAGCCAGCGCTGAATTTTCATTTTTACTTGGTTTACCTGTACTTGCAGCAGCCTCAGGGTACGACTTACTTAAACATTACCAACTGTTTAGCTTAGATGACCTAACTGCCCTTGCTATGGGTTTTATTACCTCTTTTGTTGTTGCCTATTTTACTATTAAACTGTTTATTCGATTTTTAGAAAACTTCACTTTTGTAAGTTTTGGTATTTATCGTATTGTATTTGGTGTTATTTTATTAACCCTAGCTTACATTTAAAATTCGAGGAAAATCATGAGCGAAAAAATAAACGAAGAAGCACTCCACGCACTTAAAATAGCCTTTACGTATATGCCTAAAGCTATTGAAGTTACAAAGTACGAATATGGCGAACGCTACCAAACAGTGCTTGATCACATAGAAGCTGTACGCGAAACATTGCTTATTAACGATGTAGATCCAGAAGAAGTGGGCGGCGATATCAACCCGCAATATACCCCAAATTCAACGTATTAAAAGTATACCGCTGAGTATTACATGCTCGGCGGTATATACTACTATTAATAAACCACTAACTTAGTTCATAAAAACATAAGGTTATAAAATTTAATACGTATCAATTTTAGTTATTAGTAATTAAAACTGCTAAACTGGATTTTAAACTAATACCAATGCCCTAATTGGCCTATGTATTATATAAATTGAACAAAAGCTTACGGGGTGTTTTCTTTTGAATTTTTTACGATGTTTTCACGATATAGTTTCTAATCAATCTCTTGATTTTGAAAATAAAATTAATAAGCTCTTAGTGTTTGGGTTAGAAGTATTTGACCTTGAGCTAGGTATTATTAGTAAAGTAGATGAAAACAGCTACACCGTTTTATATGCCAAAACCCCTGACAACTCACTTTTACCCGGTACCGTGTTTGAATTACAAGGCACCTATTGCGTACATACGCTCGCTGCAGGCTCTGCACTTGCCTTTCATAAAGCATCTCAAAGCGCAATTGCAAACCACCCCTGTTATATAAACTTTCAGTTAGAGTCTTATATTGGCGCGCCAATAAAAATTGGTGAAAAAATATTTGGTACCGTTAACTTTTCATCCATAAACAGCTCTCCAGCTTTTAATGATGCAGCCTATGATTATATTGAGTTATTTGCACAATGGCTTGGATCGGAATTTGCTCGCACCCAAGCTAAAGAACAACTAATAAAAAATAGTAATACTTTATTAAAGTTAGAGAATGTAGCAAATATAGGTACGTGGGAGGTTGATCTAGTCTCCGATAAAATTACCTGGAGCGAGCAAACATACCTCATACATGAGGTGGATGAACAATTTCAACCGCAAATGAATTCTGCAGTCGAGTTTTATAAAGAAGGTCCAAGTCGTGAAGGCATTACTCGCGCGGTAGAATTAGCCATAGAAAAAGGCAAAAAATGGAATTTAGAACTAGAAATAGTAACCGCTAAAAATAAACATTTATGGGTGGCTACCTTTGGTGAGGCCGAATTTGATGAAGGCCGATGTGTCCGATTATTTGGCACCTGCCAAGATGTAACCGAGTCAGTAATGCTCCGAGAAGAGCTTAAACAAAAGCAAGCTCAAGCAGAGCGCCTACTTGAAGACAGAAGCATGCTATTTGCCAAAATCAGCCACGAATTAAGAACCCCACTGAATGGCATTACAGGTATGCTAACCACATTAGTTGATGAACACAGTGAAGAAGTTCGCGCTGAAAAAATTAAAATAGGACTTAGAAGCGCCGATATTTTACTTAGTATTATTAACGAAGTGCTCGATTTTTCTAAAATTAATCATGGTGAGCTAAAGCTTGAGCCTACTGACTTTTTACTAAAAACAATTTTTACCGATTTAACTTCTTTGTATACACCTCTATTTAAAAACACGCATGTAACGCTACAAGTAAATAATACAATTGATGACAACTGCTGGGCGTTTAGCGACAACACACGCCTTAGCCAGATTGCTTCTAACTTACTGAGTAATGCACTTAAATTTACTGAAAATGGTTCAGTTACACTAAACACCAGCCTTTCTAAAGTAAAAGCTAAGTTAAGTTTAAATATTGAAGTGTCTGATACAGGCCGAGGAATGAGTAAAAACTTTTTAGAATCACTGTTTTCTCCTTTTTCTCAAGAAGTAGATGCTAAGAATTCAAAAGGTGGAACAGGCCTTGGCCTTGCAATAGTAAAAGAGCTTGTTGAATATATGGGCGGGAAAATAAAGGTAAAAAGTACACCTAATAAAGGCACTACGTTTTTAGTAAATATTCCTATTGAGAAAGGGACAGAACAAAAACAAGAAAGCCTTAAATCAACGTTAGATATCAACGGCAGTGAACTATCAGTGCTTGTAGTCGATGATAACGACATTAATAGGTTGGTACTTCATGCCTCTTTAGGCAAGCTTAATATTAAAGCAGACTCAGCAGTTGATGGCCAAGATGCTGTATTAAAATGTCGCCAAAAGCATTATGACCTTATTTTTATGGACTGCATAATGCCCATACTCGATGGATTTGAGGCAACAAAGCAGCTTAGATCAGAAAAAATCTGCTCGCATGAAGAAACCTACATAGTGGCCATAACTGCTAATACTTCATCACAAGACAAACTTGCCTGCAAACAAGCCGGTATGGATATGTTTATATCAAAACCGTTTAAACTACCCATACTTGAAAAAGCAGTTATTAATGCGCTTGAGCATACAGCTAACTTTAGCTAACTGATTGGTTAAATAAGGATATAAAATGAAAAACATAATTAGAACTGTATTACTAACAGTGCTTATTGTTGCAATATTTAAAGGCGTTTCAACTGACCAGTGGGATTCATCAATAACCGCTGTAATCGTATCGGGTATTTTGTTTTTAGTTACGTTCATAAGTGCTAAGTCATCTCGTGGTTCATCTGCTTATACTGGGAGTGACTCTTCAGTTTATTCTAGTAGCAACTCATCTCATTCCCATACAGATTGCGGCGGTGGTGATTCTGGTGGTGGATGCGATTAGTTAATACGCTTCTTAATATTCGTATTTATATAGAACAATATTTATAGAGAGAGTATTTTGCCTAAGATTAAAATTGCTAAGTTCTGGCGCTCGATCGAAGCATTAGGAGAAATTGGTGCTCGAATCCTTGGCCTAGGATTAGTCTATCTGATTTTCTCATTTATAGGACAAGAATTAATCGGCGAGCAGTTCAAAAATGATGTCCTACTAAGCTTAGTCGTTTTACCTGCAATTTATGTCCTAAAAAATTCTCATAAAATATTGGAAGCAGTTTTTGTAAAAGTTCTTACTAAAGACAATTCTATAACCGTATTTAGTGGAATATTCACAAGAAGAGAAGACAAACTAGGTTTCAAAAGCGTTGAAAATGTAGAGCAAGTCACAACAATTTTAGGTCGTATATTTGGTTATTCAACCATATTTTTATATGCCTACGGTAGCTGGGTTAGAATCCCTTTTATTAAAGATCCTGAAAACCTCAGAGCTTGGCTTGAAGAACGTATACCAGATTAACCTAGTTTATAACCAGACATAAAAAAGCCGCCTTTGGAGAAGGGCGGCTTGGGTTAACAAACAGCTATGGGTGTAGCCTTGCTGTTATATCAAGAGAGTTTTTACTAAATTTTTTATTAAATAATGTTAAGCAGCACTTTGATCAGCTTCTTCAGAGTGACGAATTAAATAATCAAATGCGCCTAAGCTTGCTGTTGCACCACTGCCCATTGCAATAATAATTTGTTTAAACGGAGTATTGGTTGCATCCCCCGCGCCATAAATGCCTGGTAATGACGTCGCGCCTTTAGCATCAATCAGTATTTCACCAAATTTGCTTAATTCAAGATCGCTGTCTTTTAACCATTCTGTATTAGGTATCAAACCTATTTGTACAAATATACCGTCAAGTTCAAGCTCTTTGCTCTCTCCCGACACTCTATCTGTGTACATTAAGCCAGTTACTTTTTTACCATTGCCTAATACTTCAGTTGTTTGTGCACTTTTGATAATCGTAATATTGGCCATGCTTTTAGCTTTACGAATAAGTACTTCATCTGCACGTAATGTGTCTGCAAATTCAAGTACCGTAACGCTTTGTACAATATTGGCTAAATCGATTGCCGCTTCTATACCTGAATTACCACCGCCAATTACAGCAACAGGTTTACCTTTAAATAAAGGGCCGTCGCAATGTGGGCAATATGCCACACCATGGCCGCGATATTCTTGCTCCCCGGGTACGTTCATTTCACGCCAGCGTGCACCGGTGGCAAGTACGAGCGACTTAGCTTTAAGTACTGCGCCATTCTCAAGTGTAATTTCGTAGCCATTGTTATAACCAAGTGCCGCTGCGCGCTGATTATGCATTACATCTACGTCGTATTCTTTAACGTGCTCTTCAAGCTGAGCAACTAATTTTGGCCCTTCAGTCGCCTTAATCGAAATAAAGTTTTCTATTGCTAATGTATCTGCAACTTGTCCACCAAATCTGTCGGCAACAATACCTGTATTTAACCCTTTTCGTGCTGAGTAAATCGCAGCCGATGCGCCCGCAGGACCGCCACCAATTACAAGTACATCAAATTTATCTTTTTTACTTAGCGATTCAGCTTGGCGCTGTGCCCCTTTGCTATCTACTTTATTAAGTATATCGGTAAGGCTTAGTGCACCTTGGCTAAATGGTTCGCCATTTAAATACACAGCCGGTACAGCTAAAATATTTCGCTCTTCTACTTCGTCTTGAAATAATGCGCCATCAATCATGGTCGCTTTAATATTGCTATTTGTCGCTGCCATAGTATTAAGTGCTTGCACTACTTGCGGGCACGTTTGGCAACTTAAACTTATGTATACTTCAAAGTTGAGCTCTTGAGTAAGCGATTGTATTTGCTCAATGTCTTCGCTTTTAGCTTTACTTGCGTGTCCGCCAGTATGTAAAAGCGCTAACACTAAACTTGTAAATTCGTGGCCCATAGGTACGCCTGCAAACGTAATATGAGTGTTTTTAATAGGTGAATGTACAACCATTGACGGGCGACGTGCGCTTGTGTCGGGGTTGTTTATTACCGTAAATTTATCGCTCAGTGAGGCTAAATCGTTTGCTAAGCTTTCTACTTCTGCTGATTTTTTGCTGTCATCCAAGGCAATAAGCAGCTCAACAGGTTGAGTAAGCGATTCAAAATGGCTTTTTAATTGATTTTTTATGTTGTTATCTAACATGGCTTAACCCTTTTAGGAAAATTTAAACAGCAAGCCTCCCATGCCAAATAATGCATGTGCTTAAACAAGTATATTGATATAGGAGGCACCAACAAACGGATGTTCGTTGATTTAAGGGCAGTTACCTGCCCTTATAGTAGGAATAAATCTATACTTAGATTTTACCAACTAGGTCTAGTGAAGGTGCAAGTGTGTCTTCACCTGGCTGCCAAGATGCAGGACAAACTTGACCGTCGTGAGTTGCAATGTATTGTGCAGCTTGTACTTTACGAACAAGTTCTTTAGCGCTACGGCCAATACCTAAATCATGAGTTTCGATAATTTTAATTTCGCCTTCTGGGTTCATTACAAATGTACCGCGAAGTGCTAAGCCTTCTTCTTCAATCATTACGCCAAAGCTACGAGTAATACGTCCTGTTGGGTCGCCAATCATTGGGTAAGTAATTTTACCAATTGTGTCTGACGTATCGTGCCATGCTTTGTGAGTGAAGTGAGTGTCAGTAGATACTGAGTAAACTTCTACGCCCATTTCTTGAAGTTGTGCGTAATAATCTGCAACATCACCAAGTTCAGTAGGACATACAAATGTAAAGTCTGCTGGGTAAAAGAAGAAGATTGACCATTTACCTAGAACATCTTTTTCAGACAATTCTACAAAGTCACCGTTGTGGTAAGCGGTTGCATTGAATGGTTGTAATTTAGTATTGATTAATGAAGTGCTCATGGTATTTCCTCATCTATATTTAATGTATTTAAAAAGTAATCAACGCTCTCGTTTAAAACGACCTTCTGCGTTGGCTTGGTTAATACAATAAGGCTAATGGATAATTAAATAAAATTGATTGTTTAGATTAAAGCAATCTGTTTTTTAGATTGTAAGCAATATCCATAAATATGGGGGAAAACAACAAGCCAGCCAACTGTTTGGTTTATATCCAACAAGCTAAAAATAGCCAATAAACGCAGGTAATTTAGATACGTTTATGGCGTACTTACAGCAACATACCTGTACAATTATTTAAAACGCGAGGTACAATTTAACTGTATCAATCAATTGTTAAGCTTAGTATCTTAAACAGGGATTAATTATGACTCCTAAAAAACGCCGAGTATTACAGGCTGTCTTATATGAATTTTTTGCCATTGCCTTTGTTGGCCCTATTATCAGCTTTATTTTTGACAAATCAGCCTCTTCAGCAATCGGTTTAGCGATTGTTTTATCAAGTATTGCACTTGGCTGGAATTATGTATTTAACGCTTTATTTGAACGCTGGGAAGCAAAGCAAGCTGAGCGAGGGCGTACTTTAGGCAGGCGTCTATTGCACGGCATTGGTTTTGAAGGTGGGTTGGTATTATTACTAATCCCTGTAATGTCGTTGTGGTTAAATATATCAGCCCTAAATGCATTAATAGCAAACCTTGGCCTGTTTGCGTTTTTCTTTATCTATGCAATTATTTTTACATGGGCGTTTGACCGCGCTTTTGGCCTACCAGAATCCGCCAAAAGTGATAAAACAACGCAGTAAAACACCTTTTAATTAAGCCTCTTTAAGAGGCTTTTTAATCTGATAAAACGATAAGTATCATCTCCCAGTAAAAATAAAATAGGCTAATCATCAGCCTACCCTACATATTGTATTACTTTATATTTAAAGAAATAATAACAATGAAGATCGAGTGCTTTATCTACAACGTTTAATCAATTAATACCTCTACACTATTTAGTAGCTCGCATTTATTGTAAATCCACTTTACTTATAAAATACTGCTACAATAGCCGCGCTTAAAAACGTTCAAACACAAGGCACTCTGTTATGGAAAAATTTGTTAATCACATTCAACTAGGCTACCTAGGGCTACTTCCTTTTTTAGGCTGCGTGGCATGGCCGCTTGTGTTTGGTAGTAACAGCGTTAACTTAGAATTTTTTACTTTTTACAGTATCGCCATTTTAGCATTTATGGCAGGTAACTTGTGGCGGGCCGGAGAGCAAAGCTATAGCAATGCAATTAAAGCGGTATTACCTGTTATCCCAGTTCCATTTTTATCATTTTTACCTGTAGAGTGGGCACTGGCGTGGCTAGGTGCTAGTTTTTGGTTAGTACTTATATTTGAAAAAGCCACTCCACAATGGAAAACCTATCATAAAGATTATCAAAAAATGCGCTTTGTGCTGACCTCCGTTGTATTTGTTTGTCACATCCTAACTATTGGTATGAGTATTTACCCTAAGTAACCTGAGCTCTGGATAATAAATCTATCTCAAGCAGCTATTTTCAGTGTTAACTGCGTTGAATTTACTTGCAATAGGCCCGCTATTGACGCGTAAATTCGCCTTGTTCTCACAGAAAATCTCTGGCTAGAGAAAATAAATTTAAATATCACTATAATTCAACGAGTTAGCAAATCTCTTAACCAGAGTTCAGGTTAAATAACAGCTGTAAACTTAAATATTGCGTGGTAATAAGGTAATATCCGCGCACTGCTATTTGAGGACACACCATGATTGACCAATTACGCCAACAACTTGATGAACTTGGCGAAAACTACGTAGAAAAAAACGCGGCATTTAAAATCAAAGTGATCCCATTTTTTTGTGCTATTCGCATAAAAAAAGATCATAAAAGTGAAGGTCGTTTGAGTTTTTATTCAAGTCAATTACTCGAAATTTTCTTAGTCGTCTTATTTTTGCTATTCGGTTTAATGCTTTACGATACAAATGCAGGATTTACCCACGGGCCTATTCATATTGCCTTTGCCATTTTAATTACCTTTAATCTTATTATTAAACAAATCGCAATCGAAGGATTAAAAACCAGACTTGCGTTTCATCGTTTACTTGCAGCACAGTCTCAAAAAAGTACGCCTGATGCTGATAACACACCAACTAAACCGCTTTAATTTATGTATTTAGATCCTGGTTGGCGAATACTCACTGTTGGCGATGGCGACTTATCATTTTCGAGCGCCATACATAACAACGTAAAGCCGCACACATTAGTGGCCTCTACCTACGATGATGCAATTACTATTGAGCAAAAGTACCAAGACAATGCGCTTAACGATTTAAAAGCGCAAAACGTTGCCGTACTTAATAGCTTTGATGTAACAAACCCTGCGTGTTGGCAAACTCTAAGTGCAAATCAGCACAGCTTTGATGTGGTTATTTTTCAGTTTCCGCTTATACCTGCGTTTGTTGGCCGTGAAGCATTTGAAAACAACACTCGCCAAACCAGTATGAATGTACTAAACCGCGCTTTACTGCACCAATTTATTAAATATGCGAACGAATTTGCGCTTGATAAAAAGGGCCCAATGCTTTGTTACATCACCTCTAAAGACGTAAAGCCCTATCGCGAATGGAATATTGAAGGCAGTTTAAATAACGGTTTAACCGCTAATTACTTAGGTCAAACCCCATTTGATATTAGCCATTTTGAAGGTTATAAAATTCGTAATGTTGACCGCGATAAACACGTAAAAGACACCAGCGGTATCACTTATGTGTTTAGCCCAAAGGGTATTGATGCACACATTAGCGAATTAAGCTCACGCCTCACAAAGCCTGCATACTTAACACCTAACCATTGCTCCCTTTGCCGCGTTGGACCTTACATGGCAAGCGAGGACGAAACCAAGCACCTAAACGCTAAAAAGCATCAGCAAATGCTGCACCTTGAAAGCGATTGGCAACAATGGTTAAACGAATTTTATAGCTAAGTGTCTTTAATAATTAAACGTTGCCGCGTTTAATTAAATCAGCTGCTTTTTCAGCAATCGCAATTACCGGTGCATTTGTGTTACCGGTAATAATTGTAGGCATAATCGACGCATCCACTACGCGTAAGTTACTTACCCCGTGTACTCGCAAATTAGTATCGACCACCGCCATTGAGTCTTGCCCCATTTTACATGTACCAACCGGGTGATATTCGGTATCTGCCGTTTGGCGTATAAACTCAATTAACTGATCATCATTATTTATATCAAGCGGATAGACCATTTTACCGCGTATAGTATCAAAGGCTTTGCTTTGCATAATAGCGAGTGTTTTTTTAAGGCCAGCAAGCATTGCAACTATGTCGTCTGGGTGGCTTAAGTAGTTAGGATCAATAAGTGGAGCACTACGTGGGTTGCTGTCAGCTAATGTAATAGTTCCTCGGCTTTTAGGGCGCATAATACTGCTGTGTATACTGTAACCATGCCCAGTATGTAATTTACGACTATGATCGTCCACCAGCCCTATAACAAATTCTAGCTGTACGTCAGATGCAGGCGAATCTTCAAATAGCTTAATAAACGCATGCGACTCTGCAAAATTACTTGTTAATCGCCCCTCTCGCTTACTAAACCAGTTAACGCAGCCTTTAAAAATGCTCGCAATACCAAGTGGGCTTATACCAAAGGTACCCTTGTTTGTTTTTGATTTATAAAGCGGCACTACCGTTAAGTGATCTTGTAAATTAGCACCCACACCTTCTAGTACGTGTTGAGCTTTAATATTATGAGCGCTTAACTGAGCTTTAGGGCCAATACCCGAAAGCATTAATACCTGCGGTGAATTAATAGCACCGGCGCTCAAAATCACTTCTTTATTAGCAAGTAAATCTATTACTTTGCCGTTTTTTTCTATTTGCACACCTTGGGCGCTTTTATCATTAATTATAATTTTATTAACGTGACTTTTAGTCAGTACCGTTAAGTTAGCTCTATTTAAGTTAGGTGTTAAATACGCTTTAGCGGCGCTACAACGCTCGCCATTATGCTGAGTCACTTGTGAAAGCCGTGCACCTTGCTGCTCTGCACCATTAATATCGTCGCTTAAATTAACGCCCTGCTCTTTACAGCCGTTTAAAAAACACTGGTTAATTGCACTTGGGTTATTAAGTTCTTGCACATGTAAGGGGCCATCAGTGCCATGCAGCTCATTATTTATAAAGGTTTTATTGTTTTCAGCTTTAATAAAATACGGGAGTAAACTATTAAAATCCCAGCCGGTATTACCAAGCTGTGCCCACTGGTCGTAATCGTATTGAGTACCGCGAATATAAACCATCGCATTAGTAGAGCTCGACCCACCCAGCACTTTGCCTCGCGGCACAAAACCACACCGATTATTTAACTCTTTTTGAGGTACTGTATTGTAATGCCAACTATTTATGCCATAAGGCACACTCGCTGCTATGCCAGCTGGCATTTGTACAAATGCGCTTTTATCGCTGCCGCCTGCTTCAATTAAGCACACACTTACATTTTTATCTTCAGACAAGCGCGATGCCATCACGCAGCCACCACTGCCTGCGCCAATCACAATGTAATCAAATGTTGTATTGTTCATGGTGTACCTTAATAAAAGTGTTAAACGTCCTTAACAGTAATAGTGCATAGAAAAACTCAACAAAACTTGATATTTTTAGACATCATTTATTTGAGGTTAACCATGAGCAGCCTAATCAGAGCCACGTCATTACAAGGTATAGACACCCTAATTAGCGAATTTGGCGGCGATCCGCATGAAATAATGCAAAACTGTAATATTAGTAACGTTGACTTTAAAAATCTCGATAACCACTATTTACCTTATCGAGATTACGCTGAGCTACTAGAATACTGTGCTTGTAAGTTCAATTGCTCTAGCTTTGGCCTTAAGCTCGCAAGTAGACAAAATTTTGATATTTTAGGACATATTGCAATAGCAGCCAAAAGCAGTACTAATTTAGGTGATGCACTTAATTGGGTGATTAAATACCTCTACTTGCACAGCCCTGCACTTAGCTTAAACTCTCACCCTTTAGAGAGTGATAAAAGCGTGTTTTTATCATTCGAAATTAATTTAAAACCATTACCGCACATTAACCAAGTAATTGAGCTAACCATAGGATTAGCACTGGCTGTTATTAAAAAGCTGAGCAATAACCGCTGCAAACCAATTACTATATTTTTGCCAAAAAAATTAAGTACTAATACTCGTGCTTATAACACCTATTTTGGTTGTAACGTTACAGAGCATCGCAACAGCGCTGGTATTGTAATCTCAAAAAGTGATTTAACCCTTGAGCTTGATCACCCTGAGCTAAATAAAGTACAAGCGGCGCTAAGCTTCTTGGCAAAAAATAAAGAACACACACAACCATTGCCCAACCAAGTTAGTGCACTAATTAGGCCTATGCTTCCTATTTATCAATGTAGTAACCAAACTATTTCAGCTGCGCTGGGTATTCACCCGCGTACTCTGCATCGAGAACTTATCAAACATAATACGAGCTTTGTAAAACTAAAAGATGCCACTCGCCGCGCTTTAGCTGCACACTATTTAGCGCAAAACCAATTTACAATATCAACCATATCTGAGCTTTTAGGGTATCAGGAGCAAGCAACGCTAAGTGTTAATGTTAAACGCTGGTTTGGATGTTCTCCTAGGGCGTGTAGAACTTTGTGGATTGAAATTTGTTCAATCTAGGGGCGATTTAATCGCGGCGCGAGGTTTATAACCTAGTGGGCTAAGTAAAAATCGAGCAACAAAGAGTCAATCGTCCCTAGAAAGAACCCATAGGGCAGCGCATGTTTGGCCTTTATGCTGCGTTATCGCCTATTTATGGGGAATAACCACACTACATAGGCTTTGCCTTGCCTAAAAACCAAACATACTGCTGCAAATTCAACCACCAAAGGTCAACATGCCCTAAAGCATATAGGACTAAAAAAATGTTAAACTAAACACTCTTATTATTATTTTTATTTAAGCTAAGGAGTGAGCATGAACTTTGTTATTGTTGGCACCAATTTTATTAGCGACACACTGTTAGCCGCTGCAAATACGTTAAACGATTTCAATTTATATGGGGTGTGCTCGCGCGCAGTATCAAGCGGCGAAGCATTTTTAGCCAAACACCCACAAAATGCACAAGCAAAAATTTTCACCTCAATCGAGCAAGTATGCCAAGATCAAAACGTTGATGCTGTATACATAGCCGCCCCTAACAGCTTACATAAACAATATGCCGTTATGTGTTTACAAGCTGGTAAACATGTCCTTGGCGAAAAACCATCAGCAGCCAATTCTAAAGAGCTTGCAAGCATTATAGCGACAGCAAAAAAGCATCAGCGCCTTTACATGGAAGCCATGATGACCACTCACTTGCCTAACTTTGCACGGCTGCAAAAGGCAATGGTAAAAATTGGCACACCACGTAAATATATTGGCCAGTACAGTCAGTATTCGTCGCGTTACGATAAGTATAAAAATGGCGAACGCCCAAATACATTTTTACCTGAGTTTGCTAATGGCGCATTGGTCGACTTAGGTATTTACCCACTGTATTTATTAATTGCACTGTGGGGAGCGCCAAAAAGCGTGAGTGCCAGTGGCGTATTGCTTGATACAGGTGTAGATGGTGCGGGCGATGTATTACTAAACTATGCAGATAAACAAGCCGTTATTAGTTACTCTAAAATATCGCAAGGCGACAACATAACCGAAATACAAGGCGAGCTTGGGCGCATACGTATAGAAGCCGTATCGCAACTTAAAAAGGTGGAATTTATTGCTAATAATGGTGACGTAGAGGTTATATCACAGCCGTTTGATGAGCACTTTATGAAATACGAAGTTGAGCATTTTATGTCATTAGTAAAGCAAAATATCCTTGAGTCACCTGTTAATACTCACATTTTAGCCAGTAACGTAATGAGCGTTCTTGATGAAGCCCGCAAACAACTTGGGGTTGTGTACCCTAACGACTAATTAAATAAAATATGGGCGTTAACCAACGACAGTCAACGCCCATAAAAAAGCTATTTAAGCTTTCGTACAACGACACACTTTATAAAGACGTTTAAAAAATAACGATCCCCATCCATGGGCAATCAAATAAGATGTCTTAGAAATAAAAATACTTCCGCAACAAATTTAACACCAACAACTTAAACTGACTTATTACCAATATTTATTATCTGATAACCTTAAAACTAACCTAACACATAAAAACATTACCAATCAAGCTGGCCAATTGCATTATTTTAAACTAAATTGGTAATACAAGAATGCAACCATTGGTGTATAGTGGTTTTTAACCATAACATCGCGTTAGAATTTTGACATAATAGTGAATTTTGAGGTAACCTCTGGTATTAACAGTTGGTTTTGACTTTTAGGCCCCAGAGGCCACTATTCCTTAAGGTAATGAAGGTAAAGTATGGGTAATCGTCGCTTATTTTGGCGCATAGTTGATAAAATTGAGTCTTTAATAAATCAAGGCGAATTTTCTGCTGGGAGTCGTTTACCACCTGAACGTGAACTTGCAGAAATGTTTGATGTAAGTCGCCCTACCATTAGAGAAGCTATTATCGCATTAGAAGTACGTGGCCGAGTTGAAGTTAAAACCGGCTCTGGTGTTTACGTAGTAGAACAAAAAAATGCATCTATAAAATCAAAAGAGATCAGTGCATTTGAACTTACTCAAGCTCGCGCATTAATTGAAGGCGAAATTGCCGCTTTAGCTGCTCAAAGCATTACAGAAGAAGAACTAGAGCAACTAAATAAAACATTAATTGCCATGGAAAAAGGCCTTTATGTTGAGCAAGCCGACCGTGAGTTTCATGAAATTATAGCTAGAGCAACGCGCAATAAAGCACTTGAATTTGCAGTGTCTAACTTGTGGGATTTACGTTTAACAAACCCACAAATTGTTGCTGACTATGGCAGTGTATGTAAAAACAATAACGAATGCGTTATGGACGAACACACCGCTATTTATACTGCTCTTAAATCTCATGATGCAAATGCAGCACGTACTGCAATGCACAAACATTTTAACCGCTTAATTAATGCTTTATTTGACGCTGTAGAATCGCGCGCACTTGAAGAAATTAAACGCAAAAATGATGAAAAACGAGGCCTTTACTCGCTTGATGGCTTAGTTAATAAAAGAGCCCACTAAGGCCTTTTAACCAACTTATTAAAGTTAGCAAGCGCCTGTTTGCTAACTTTATCGCTTACTTTATTTACTCGCCCTATTTAATATACTTTTAATTGCGCTATTTTTGGTCGCAAACACTTACCTATAAATTTAAAAAAAGATACTATGCCGCCATTAATATCGAGCGGGTTTAGTTATTACACTCACCTGCATGACTATTTAACCTGATGTAATGGTCTCCTCCCTATACGGCATCTATGTGCCATGATTAAAGTGGTTACAATAATCAAAGGGAGAAGACCAAA
>NZ_WTKY01000038.1:0-15414 GCF_011378815.1 Pseudoalteromonas sp. 31A1
TATGATGTAGTTCCCCCTTAGCTCAGTTGGTTAGAGCGACGGACTGTTAATCCGCAGGTCCCCCGTTCGAGTCGGGGAGGGGGAGCCAAATCATCATAATAATATCACTACTTTAGTTCCCCCTTAGCTCAGTTGGTTAGAGCGACGGACTGTTAATCCGCAGGTCCCCCGTTCGAGTCGGGGAGGGGGAGCCAATTCTAAGAATTTCATAGACATCTCAAGCTAATTCCACTACTCTTCCTTATATAACTAAAGCATTAGTTTATTCCTTAATGCGCTGTACTTAGTTTATTAATCAAGGACTTGATTCCTTCCCTTTTGAATTATTAAAAGACTGAAAACATGGCTGGATTTAAAAAACTTATTTTTATACAAATTATCTCTTGGTTATTGTGTGTTGCAGCAGGAAGCTACTTCATATCTATAAGCTTTGATACTGCGGTAAGTGATGCACAAAAAAGTGCGCAAACTACTGTTACTAAGTATATTAATGACCTTTCTTTAGACGATATTTCTGCTCAAAATTTAAAACAATCAATTGCAGATGGTAAAACGTTTTCAAGCTTCACTCTAAGAGATTACCAAGGGGCTGAAATATTTAGTATTAACCCCCCTACTCAATTACCAATGTTTGCTGATTTTGTACTCTCTAACTTTAACTCAGTGCGCCCTCAATTTGCTGTAAATGACGCCTCAGATATAAAAGTTGAATTTGTACTTAACATTGAGCATTTAGCGTCGCAGCTACAAACCTCCCTTTTTATTGTTATTTTGATTTCTGCCATTTTAGTTATTATTCCAATAATTCTAATGAAATCTATTTTTTACCATTTAAATAAAAACATAAGTACAACAGTTGCTGACATTATCGATATTTATATCAATCAAAACCAAGTTGATAATGATTTAGAAACAGCACTAGATGGCACTCGATTGAAAAAAATGGGAAAAGATTTAGTACCTAGCTTTAATCGATTATCACATTTCTTAAAAAACAAAAACGAAGACATACAAAGCGCTGCTATGACTATTAAGCATGAAGCGTACAAAGATGTAATTACCTCGCTTGGTAATCGTAATATGTTTGTTGAGTACTACGAAAAAAATATTGAAAACACTGAGCAAAGTACATTTGGCTCTTTAGCTATGGTTCGTTGTAGCGAACTACAAGCTATAAACCAAAGCCGTGGTTATCAAAAAGGTGATGAGTACGTAAAAGGCGTTGCCGATATTATTAAGCACATAAGCGGCACTTACACTGGCAGCCAAATATTTAGATTAAACAGCTCTGACTTTGCTGTCGTACTACCCCACATTCCTTTAAAAGAAGCTGAGCGCTTTGGTGAAAACCTGCAATCGCGCTTCACGCAGTACCAACAAAACCAAGAGTTAAGCTCGGTAGCTAATACAGGTATTGTAGGTTACGAAAAAGGTAAGCCGTTAGGCGAATTGCTTTCTGTTGTTGATAACGCAATGAGCATGGCGCAATCAAAACAAGTAAACGCATGGCACGTACAACGCGAAACCGATTTAGTTAATAACGTAAGTGCGGGTTTTGGTAATCAAAACTGGCGTAAGGTTATTAAAGAAGTTATTGAATCTAAGCGTGTGCATTTGGTAATGCAAAACATTATGCCGCTTGGTAAAAGCATAAAAGCCTACGCTGAAGTACAAGTTCGATTTAAAACAGAAGACAATCAAGTACTGCCTACCGCTTCTTTTTTAGCGATGGCCGAAAAGCTTGATATGGCAATAGAAATTGATCGCCTGATCATAGACTCTTCTCTTGAAAAGGTTAAAAGCCGTAATTTATCTGAAAAGTTTTTTGGTTTAAACGTGACAGCTTCTAGTGCACACAACGATCAGTTTGTAATTTGGCTAGAGCGCCGATTATTGAAAGATACGCATATTGCATCTAAACTAGTATTTGAAGTAAGCGAGTTTGGTTTACAGCAAAACATCAAGGCTAGTAAGCGCTTTATCGACATGGTTCACCGTGTTGGCGCACGCGTTACAGTTGAACGTTTTGGTGTTGGCTTAACTTCGTTTAAGTTTTTCCGAGATTTAAAACCTGACTTTATTAAAATGGACGCAAGTTATACTCGCGGCCTCGAAGACGATAAAAACAATCAGTACTTTATGCGCTTAATGGTCGATTTAGCCCACCGCATTGGTGTTAGTGTATTTGCTGAGGGCGTTGAGAGCCAAGAAGAAAAGCACATTATAGAAACGTTGTGTTTAGATGGCGTTCAAGGTTATTACATAGAAAAACCTAAAGACATATAGTCTATTGGAGGCATCATGAAAAGAGTAATTACCTTTATTATACTTTTTATTATGCCTTTGAGTTTGTACGCAAACGCCCCGCAAAAAGAATTAGTTTTTAGCACTCATAACTATCCTCCATTTTCATTTGTTGATGAACACGATAATGCCGCTGGCCCCTTTGTTGATATACTTACCTTAGCGTGTAAACGCCTCAATTATAAATGTGAGTTTGTCAGCGTACCAAATCGTCGCTCTAAGCTCATGTTAAAAAACCTGCAAGCTCAAGGAAACTTTCCTATGGGCTGGAATCTTGACCGCAACGAATGGCTTTATTTTTCGATCCCGCTTATGAAAATGCAATATGGCTTTTTTCAACCTGAGGGTGCTAAAAAAACCATCAAAAGCCTCAATGATCTACAAAAAATGCAAATTGCTGTTTTTGGCCCTTCAAATGCATCTTTTCAACTAATCAAAATACAGCAACAAATGATTAAAGACGGATTGAGGGAATTTGATATTGTTTTACTCACCGATGCCAATGGCACGGGTGTAAAAATGATAGAAAACAATCGTATAGATGGGTACTTTGCCAATACTTTACAAGCACGCGCTAGGCTAAAACAATTTAACTTACATCATGTTAATTTGGCCTTTTTACAAAGCGAATCCCCCTATTTTATTGGTTTTAATAAAATTCAATTATCTCCTGAACAAATTGCCCTATTTAATAAAGCACTATTAGATTTATACCAAGAACACGATCAATTTAAAGATATTTTAAAGCCATATAATATCGATCCTATTCTAATTACACCTGAAATCTTAAGTCGCTTTAATATCATTACTGATTGAGTCGTTTATTTGCTTCTCATGTGTTGTTAATCGATAAAGAAAAAAGGATAATACCCACGTTTATTATAGCGTGAGGCACACATGACAGAATATGTCTTGTTATTGATTGGAACCGTTCTGGTTAATAACTTTGTATTAGTACAATTTTTAGGCTTATGTCCGTTTATGGGCGTATCAGGTAAGCTTGATACGGCGATTGGTATGTCTTTGGCAACCACGTTTGTGCTTACCCTTGCCTCTGTAACTAGCTATTTAGTTAATCAATATATTTTAATCCCTCTGGATATCGCCTTTTTACGCACCATGAGCTTTATTTTAGTGATTGCCGTTGTAGTGCAATTTACCGAAATGGTTGTGCGTAAAACAAGCCCTACTCTATATCGTTTATTAGGCATATTTTTACCGCTGATCACCACTAACTGTGCGGTATTAGGTGTGGCTTTATTAAATATCAAAGAAGATCATTCGTTTTTACAATCTGCAGTGTATGGTTTTGGTGCTGCGGTTGGTTTTTCTTTAGTGCTTGTATTATTTGCAGCACTACGAGAACGTTTAGCAGCTGCTGACGTTCCTACGCCTTTTAAAGGCGCCTCTATTGCAATGATCACTGCAGGCTTAATGTCGATGGCGTTTATGGGTTTTACTGGATTAGTGAAGTTTTAATATGACCTTGTTTTATGCCTTGATAGCGATTGGTTCGCTAGCACTCATTTTTGGACTTATTTTAGGGTTTGCAGCAATTCGCTTTCGCGTTGAAGGTAACCCTATTGTTGAGCAAATTGATACTATTTTGCCGCAAACTCAATGCGGACAATGTGGCTACCCGGGTTGTCGCCCTTACGCCGAAGCCATAGCCAATGGCGATGAAATAAATAAATGCCCACCGGGCGGCGAATCAACCATGAAAAAGCTTGCCGGCTTAATGGGTGTTGATGAAAAACCACTTGCCGGTGGCGAGCAAGCAGAACCTATAAAAACAGTGGCTTATATTCGCGAAGATGAATGTATTGGCTGTACCAAATGTATTCAAGCCTGCCCGGTTGACGCCATTTTGGGCGCAACTCGTCAAATGCACACTGTATTAATTGATGAATGTACTGGCTGTGATTTATGTGTTGAGCCTTGCCCTGTAGATTGCATTGATATGCTACCTGTAGCCGAAACTAAACAAAACTGGAAATGGCAGCTAGATGCTATTCCTGTTACACAAATAGATTAGAGGTTTGAGTGGACAAGTTACTTGAACAAATAAAAAAAGGCACCGTGTGGGCATTTCCTGGCGGCATACACCCACCACAACAAAAATCACTCTCTAATAGTGCGAGTATCACTCGCCTACCGTTGCCCGACAAACTCATTGTTGCGCTTAAGCAACACATAGGCGCAAACGGTAAGTTACTTGTAGAAAAAGGCCAACACGTCTTAAAAGGCCAACCACTTACAGCGCCTGCTGCTAACTGGTCGGTACCTGTGCATGCTCCAAGCTCTGGTGTGGTTACTGATATTGCACCTATGCCATCAGCACATCCATCGGCCCTACCTGAACTAAGTGTTATTATTGAACCAGACGGCAAAGACGAATGGGTAGCTCTAAATAAAAATAAAAATCCTGCTGAGCTTAGTCATGATGAGCTGATAAATATTATTCACCAAGCCGGTATTAGCGGTATGGGTGGTGCTGGTTTTCCTACTTATGTAAAAGCAGATACCAAGCAACCTATCGAATTTTTGATTGTAAATGCTGTTGAGTGCGAACCTTATATTACTGCCGATGACGTTTTAATGCGCGAACACGCTAAAGAAGTTATCCAAGGCATTGAAATAATGCAGCAACTTTTAAACCCAACACTGTGCATTGTGGGTATAGAAGATAACAAGCCTGAAGCTATTGCAGCAATGAAGCAAGCAGCTGAGCATAACTCAAAAATCATTATTCAAACGGTGCCAACTATTTACCCATCTGGCGGTGAAAAGCAATTAATTAAATTACTTACCAACCGTGAAGTTCCCAGCATTGGTATTCCTGCCGATATTGGTATTTTAGTGCATAACACCGGGACTTTGTTTGCCGTACAACAAGCCGTTTATGAAGGTAAACCACTCATTGAACGTATAGTTACCGTAACAGGTAACACTATACATAATCCAGGGAATGTATGGGCACTACTTGGCACTGAAATAAAGCACTTGCTTGATTGCCAAGGTTTCTCGCCTGTACCGCAGCAAAGTGTTGTGATGGGCGGCCCAATGATGGGCTTTACGCTACCCACAGTACGTATTGGCATAGTTAAAACAACTAACTGTATTTTAGCGCCTGATCATAAAGAGCTAGCGGAGCCCGGCCCTGAAAAAGCCTGTATACGTTGTAGCGCCTGTGCCGATGCCTGCCCTGCTTCTTTATTACCACAGCAATTGCAGTGGTTTGCTAAATCAAAAGAGTACGACAAGCTACAAGAACACAATTTATTTGATTGTATTGAATGTGGTGCTTGTGCATATGTGTGCCCAAGCGAAATTCCACTTGTACAATACTATCGCGTGGCTAAAGTTGAAATTAAAGAACAACAAGCTGAAAAAATTAAAGCCGATAGAGCAAAAGAGCGCTTTGACGCAAGAAAAGAGCGCCTAGAGCGTGAGCAAGAAGAACGTAAAAACCGTCATAAGCGTAAACCTGCCGCTAAATCAGACGACGAAAAGCAAAAAGTAGCTGATGCCCTCGCCCGAGTTAAGAACAAATCAGATAACGGCGGTGAAAAATCAGCGGTTGCAGCTGCAATTGCTCGTGCTAAAGCTAAAAAGCAACAAGGCGAAGAACTAGAGCCTGATAACAGCGAAGTAGCAAAAGAGCGCGCACTTCGTAAAGAACAAGCTCGACAATACAAAGAACAAAAATCTCAAACAGAGGTATCAACCGATACTGCACCCGTTGATGATAAAAAAGCAGCAGTAGCGGCAGCCATTGCACGCGCTAAAGCTAAAAAAGCGGCACAAGCAGTGAGTGAAGAGCCACAAAACGATGCCCCAGTTGATGATAAAAAAGCAGCAGTAGCGGCAGCCATTGCGCGTGCTAAAGCTAAAAAAGCGGCACAAGCAAGTGAAGAGCCACAAAGCGATACCCCAGTTGATGACAAAAAAGCAGCGGTTGCAGCGGCCATTGCGCGCGCTAAAGCAAAAAAAGCGGCACAAGCATTAGAAGATACCGAACAAACCGTAAGTGAAGAGCCACAAAGCGATGCCCCAGTTGATGATAAAAAAGCAGCGGTAGCGGCGGCCATTGCTCGTGCAAAAGCTAAAAAAGCAGCTAAAGCATTAGAAGAAGCCGAGCAAACCGTAAGTGAAAAACCACAAAGCGCGGCCCCTGTTGATGATAAAAAAGCAGCGGTAGCGGCGGCCATTGCGCGCGCAAAAGCCAAAAAAGCGGCTAAAGCACTTGCACAAGCCGAGCAAACTCAAGAGCTACAAATTGATAGTGCTGCACCAAAGAGTGCAGACAATAATACCGATGACTCATCCAATTCAGCTGAAGCAGATAAACCTAAATCAGCCGACGATAAGAAAAAAGCCGCCGTGGCCGCAGCAATTGCGAGAGCAAAAGCTAAAAAGTTACAAAAAGAAGGAAATAATCAGTCATGAAATTAACCATGGCCAGTTCGCCGCATAATCACAGCCATAAATCGTTAACGCGATTAATGCTTAGCGTTATTGCTGCGTGTATTCCTGGGCTAATTGCTCAAGTTTTCTTTTTTGGAACCGGTGTGCTTATTCAACTGGTGCTCGCGCTCGTTGCTGTAAGCGTATTTGAAGCTGCCATAATGCTAATGCGAAAGCGCCCTGTTTGGCCTGCACTGAGTGATGGCAGTGCATGGCTTACTGGCGTGTTATTGGCATTGAGTATTCCGCCCCTTGCGCCTTGGTGGATAATCGTGATTGGCTGTTTATTTTCTATTGTTATAGTTAAACAGCTTTATGGCGGCCTTGGGTTTAATTTATTTAATCCAGCAATGGCTGCTTATGTACTGCTGTTAGTATCGTTCCCTGTACAAATGACCGCATGGTTGCCTGTCACTGATTTAATAAATACGCCAATAAGCTTTACTGATCAACTAAGACTCATATTTACCGATTTTACGGCCTCTGGGTTCAGCCTAGATCAAGTACGTGCAGGGATTGATGGCCTAACAATGGCAACACCGCTGGATACTGTTAAAACAGACATAGTACACGGTTTAACCGTTACCGAAAGCATGCAAAAGCCATTATTTAACGAATGGGCTGGCCTTGGCTGGGTGTGGGTTAACTTAGGCTTTTTGGTGGGTGGTTTATACTTATTAAAAGCAAAAATAATTAACTGGCATATTCCTGTAAGTTTTATCGCAAGTTTAGCTGTATGTAGTGCTATTGGTTATATCGCATCACCTGGTACAGAGCCGGGCACCCTATTTCACTTATTAAGTGGTGCCACTATGATGGGGGCCTTTTTTATAGCAACCGATCCGGTATCTGCAGCAACAACTAACAAAGGGCGCTTAATATATGGCGCACTAATTGGCTTACTGGTTTATTTAATTCGTACCTTTGGTGGTTTTCCTGATGCCATCGCATTTAGCGTATTATTGATTAATATTGCAGTGCCGCTAATAGACTACTACACACAGCCACGTACTTATGGCCATGGAGCAGTAAAATGATCATTTCGTCAATGGCTAAAAATGGTGCTATTTTAACTGCGTTTGCATTAGCAACAACAGGCTTAGTTGCCTCTATCAATGCACTTACTGCCGATAAAATTGCAGAGCAAGAACAACTGCAACTTACTGCGCAACTACAAGAAGTGCTCGACCCAAAATCATACGACAATCAATTATCACAAGATTGCGTAATTATTACTGACGAAAAGCTAGGCCCACAAGCAAACCAAGTAATTTACCGTGCTCGTAAAAACAATAAACCAGTCGCTGTTGTTATTAGGCATGTTACGCCAAACGGCTACAGTGGCGATATTAACTTATTAACAGCGGTATTGAGCGACGGCACTATTGCTGGCGTGCGTACGACTAAACACGAAGAAACCCCTGGTTTAGGCGACAAAGTAGAAGTTAAAAAATCACTTTGGATCACAACATTTAAAAGCTTAACGGTTGAAGGCGAAGAAGACGCTCGCTGGGCTGTAAAAAAAGATGGCGGCCAGTTTGATCAATTTACAGGCGCGACCATAACGCCACGTGCTGTTGTGGGCTCTGTTAAAAATGCCGTATTGTTCGCACAAACTAATTTTGATGATATTTTTGCAGCACCTAATGGCGAATGTATGGAGGTAGCTAAATGAGTGAGTTAAAAACATTATACAAAGAAGGTGTATGGGTAAATAACCCTGCCCTTGTACAGCTTTTAGGTTTATGTCCACTGCTTGCCGTTACCTCAACTGTAACAAATGCCTTAGGTTTAGGCTTAGCTACTTTATTGGTACTCATAGGCTCAAACGTGACTGTATCGGTTGTACGTAACTGGGTGCCAAAAGATATTCGCATACCTGTATTTGTAATGATCATCGCGGGCTTTGTAACAATAGTTCAATTACTTATGAATGCTTATACCTTTGGTTTATATCAATCATTGGGAATTTTTATTCCGTTGATTGTAACTAACTGCGCCATTATTGGCCGCGCCGAAGCATACGCCTCTAAAAACCCTGTTCATTTATCAGCATTTGACGGCTTAATGATGGGCTTAGGCTTTATGGCTGTACTGTTAGTATTAGGTACTATGCGCGAACTAATCGGCCAAGGTACGCTTTTTGACGGTGCCGACTTATTACTTGGCCCATGGGCACAGAGCTTGCGCATAGAAGTATTTAACTTTGATAACCAATTTTTACTCGCAATTTTACCACCGGGTGCCTTTTTAGGTCTTGGACTACTTATTGCTGCTAAAAACGTAATTGACGCACAAATAAAATCAAAGCAAATTGCACCGCCAGAGGCTGAAAAAGGCCCTCGAGCACGTGTGACCAGCTTAACTTAAGGGGAAAACGTATTAGAGCAACAATTAGCACTAATACGTTTTAAGTTGCATGAATAAAGAAAAACGTCACCAAATACTGTCGCGCCTGCGCGACGATAACCCGCACCCAGTTACAGAGCTTGAATATTCAAGCCCGTTTGAGTTACTAGTAGCAGTAACACTCTCAGCGCAAGCAACCGATGTAGGCGTTAATAAAGCCACTCGAAAGTTGTTCCCTGTTGCTAATACACCGCAAGCCATTTTAGACTTAGGCCACGACACACTGCGTGATTATATAAAAACCATTGGCTTATTTAATTCTAAAGCTGCCAACGTGTACAAAATGTGCCAAATTTTGGTGGATGAACATAACAGCATCGTGCCAGAAAATCGTGAAGCCCTAGAAGCCCTACCAGGCGTTGGCCGTAAAACCGCTAATGTTGTACTCAACACAGCCTTTGGCTGGCCTGTAATAGCCGTGGATACACATATATTTCGTGTTTCTAATCGTACTAAGCTTGCCATGGGTAAAGATGTTGTCGCTGTAGAACAAAAGCTTGAAAAGGTTGTACCAAAAGAATTCAAAGTAGACGTGCATCATTGGTTAATTCTTCACGGGCGCTATACCTGCGTAGCACGTAAACCAAAGTGCGGCAGCTGTATTATTGAAGACTTATGTGAGTTTAAAGAAAAAACAGAGTAACTACAGGCAGCCTTGAGCGATCTACGGACGGTCAAATTTTTATTTTCGATGGGCAGCTTCTCACTCATAGCTGCCGTTGATGTTTTGCTTCTACAGATAAATATTATATTTGAAATGTGAGTTGCCAGCTTCTTCTGTTTGAGAGTAAAGGCTGGCTTAAGGTGCTGTTAAACTATAGCGCCTGATCTAGTAACGCTAATGCTGATACAATGGTATGAACTGAGTTTCGTTCGAACTCGGCTCGGTCTACTTCATCATGAGTGCCTTTGTTCAGATATCGCCATTCTAGAGAGTCACCATTAATACCTAATAATTGTTCAATGGGAGACAAAACATTATGTTTTTCAGCGTCAGTAAAGTCACCTTTTTTAATCTTAGTTTTGAGTTGCTCTGTTAATTGACGTAATCCAATTGGTGCGTTTGCGGCACGTAATTTGATACTTAAATTACCATCACCATGTTTGCTGACATATTGCCATACTCTCCCAGTAGTTAATGACTCTAAAGCTTGGCGAGATTTACCCAGTGCAAATCGTAATTCATTTTTGCGAAAATGCTCTAATGCCCCCTCAATATAGTTTCTTGGGGCGCATTTGAAATCAACTTGAATATGTGGCTCATCAATACGGGGCAAGAAAGCTAACCGCTGACTACTTTTAATTTGTTCCACCGACAATTGATTTTGGATATCTTTAAAAAACTCCTCCCCATGACACGTCAAAATAATTTGTTTTTCATCAAAGTAATCATCTTCAAATAGCGTGCGTCTGATGGATTGACGATGATCATCATCAATGGCATTAACCGGGTCATCAAAGATAAGAAGAGGACAATCTTCTTTGATATTTTTCGCCAGTAATATTGCCAAGCCAACACAACGAATATGCCCTTCACTTAGTACATGAAGCGCATCAAAATATTTTTGAGGCTCGTTTTGGTAGGAAATTTTTAGCTTCTGGTTTTGTGCTAGCGGTAGCTGAATTGATGCCAATAGCTCTGTTGGCGCATCATTACGGTTGAATGCATTATATAATTTAACAACTTCATCTCCTAAGTTTTCGACTAGAAGTGCAGGTAGCTTTTTGCGATAGGCGTTAAGTAAAGTTACAAACTGCTGGTAGGACTCTCTGATGTCAATATTCTGTTCAACAATAGGCTTTTCTTGTTCGACTTCACCGATGAGTGCTTTATTTGCTTCGTCAAATTCACTAATTAGTTTTTGAGCACCTTTAATTGCGTTGATTGCCGCCCCCTTCGAAGCAGCTAGCTTTTGAGCTTCATTTAAGAAACCTTTTAATCGATTCAATTCTTGTTGCTGAGCTTTCTTATTTTGTTCAATTTGAACACTTTTAGTATCCTGTTTTTCTAGGTAATCTACTTGTGTATCAATATGCTGAATGGCTGATGTGCCATCGCCTAGCGCTGCATGCAAACTTTTCCACCATGCCACATTTAGTTGGGACATATCAGCTAGCTTGAATTGTGCTAACTTGTTATCAGTGGGATAAAAATTTAAACAAGTGGATAATATCTGATGCAATTCTTGAAGCTTTTGAAGCACTGTTTGCTCAAGTTGCCTTATTTTAATTTGCAATTCAGCAAGGTGTTGTAGTTTAGCTAGCTCTTCTCCTGCATGAGTGAAAGGGTTAACGGTAACTTCCGTTAATGGTGTTAAACATGCAGGGCATTTCTCAGGACTAATTTGCTGAACTTGAGTCACAGCTTCAAATAGCTGCTGGAAAGATACTTGTTGGCTTGCATTCGCTAATTCTTCTCTTTTTTGCTTATGGTCGCTTAAACTGTTTACCAACGTTTGTTTGATTGAGGCTAGGTTAGAAGCTGTTAGGTTACTTTTTTGCGGAGCAGGCTTTTGTAGCTCTGCTTCTAATAAAGGTATTTGCCCTTGCCTTTCCTCTGACCCAATAAGCTCAAACATCATTTGTAGTAAAGTACAGCCTTCTCTATAGCGCGTTGCTAGTGAAGTTTCTTCACCCTTTACCTGTTCCACAATGCTTTGATTAAGCTTTATTTGCTGTTCAGCGCCTTGGAGTTGAAGCCTTTTTTCAGAAAGTTTCTTTGCTTTGATACCTTCTACATCAATGTGTTTTCCATCCATTTCAAGAGAGAAGTTTTTTACAAACTCATTAAACGCATCAAGACCAAATAGTGTTGATATTAGCTCAGACTGTTTGGCTGGAGCTTGTGCAGCAATACGCGAAAAGCTATCTATCCGGTTTTTCTCAACAAAGCAAAATCGATAAAGAGCATCATTAGGTTTAATATTGACATCACTCCCTTCAGCATCAATTCCGATCAATTTGGGTGGTGCGAATTTATTTGTATGGGCATTTTTTAAATAAGCTTCAACATCTCTAAAACGTTTACTTTCAGCTTCTGCAACTGAACCTAATAAGGCATATTCTAATGCTTCACAAAAACTAGATTTCCCCGTACCATTTGGCCCAAAGATAAGTACCAGCAGACTATTCAGGTCAAAAGTTTCCTCACGGCTAAATCCCCTAAATGAATCAACCGATAACTCTTTTAGTAGAGTAAAAGATGCAACATCTGACTCAACATCTTCAAGATTAGTTGGAATATCTTGGCTTAAGCTAGCCCATTCTTTTTGAGCAAGCTTTGCGACATGTTTAACTCGTTGTCCCTGATAAGTACTTAGTGGAACAATTTCATCCAGATTTTTTAGTACCAAGTTAGCGAATTTATGAACTGACGCACTAGATGGAGATGAAAGTAAAGTTTGCAGAAAACGTTGAAATTCAGACTGAATCATACTTTCCCTTATATTTGATAAATTGTCAGATTAGGCAGTAAAATCTATACCTAACGACATTGTCCTTATTAAAGTCTAATATCAAAGCTATCAGTTAAAAAAACTTGTGTAAATCAATATGCAACCTAATGTTGATTACTTTGATTTTACACAATTAAAGTCTCTGTATGGAATTGGGTTAAATACTTAGAACGACTAAAGGTTACTCTATAGAATTATATCAATGACCGCTTTAGTGGCATATAAGAATTTCAGCTTATAGTAAAATTGAAATGCAGAATGACCGCAATGGGCTGTGAGTTCAGCCACTCGACAACATAAAATATTGATAATAATTGGCAAGGTATTTTACTGTGTCGTATGGCGTGGCCTCGCCACTTATCCAACCTACGTCAAAAGGTAGATTGGTTAAGCCAAAGGCGCCACCCAACAAAGTTTCAGATTCACGCCTTGAAGGTCAGCAGCTGGCACAAAACTGCCCATCAAATAAGTATGATTTTTATACTTTAGTGGTATAAAACTTAAAGGGAAGTATATTGTCGTTGATAATGATCAAAATCTTTATGCTTACGATGGAAACAGAAAACACATGAATTTCATTGCGCCTCTTATTTGTAGTAGCCAATGAAATAGAACAATTATTAGAACATTATCAAAGTATTAATTTCACAAGTCTCACTCCTTTAGTTATGCTGTTGAGCATTATAAATTTTTATTGCGAAATCCCTATGCTACCTTTACTTCGTATCTTGATAATTGAGCAAGACCCAATCATCTTGCAAGAGCTTTGCGCTAACCTGTCAAAAACGATTCCTAATTTTGAGCGAGTTGATATTGATATCGATATTATTGAACGCCTCGATCTGAAGCAAGCACTGGAATGTGTAAAGGAAGATGGCGATATTCAAGCCGTGGTTCTCAGTTGGGATGTACACAACAAAGTGGGTGAACAAATTTATAGTCGCTTTATCGAAGATTTAAAGGCAATTCGTCTCGAGTTACCAGTTTATGTTATAGGCGATGACACTAAAGGACTGGAAATCATCAACGAATCGGAAGAAATCGAATCCTTCTTTTTTAAAGATGAGGTAATTTCTGACCCTGAAGCCATTTTAGGTTATATGATCAACGACTTCGATGATCGCTCTGAAACGCCATTTTGGACGGCATATCGTCGCTATGTTGGCGAAGCGAACGACTCTTGGCATACACCTGGTCATAGCGGCGGTTCTAGCTTTAGAAACTCTCCTTATATAAACGATTTTTATCAGTTTTACGGTCGCAATGTGTTTGTTGGCGATCTGTCAGTTTCGGTAGACTCACTAGGCTCATTGTCAGACAGCACTAATACCATTGGCCGTGCTCAAGAGTCAGCAGCAGCGACGTTTGAAGTTAAGCACACCTACTTTGTTACAAACGGTTCGTCTACCTCAAACAAAATCATCTTGCAGACACTACTTCGCAAGGGAGATAAAGTCATTGTAGACCGTAATTGCCATAAATCTGTGCACTATGGCATTTTGCAATCAGCTAGTTACCCCATTTATTTGGCGAGTATACTAAATCCAAAATACGGTATTTTCGCGCCACCGTCGTTGGCCGATATTAAGTTGGCAATTGAAAACAATACAGATGCTAAATTATTGGTGCTTACTGGTTGTACTTACGATGGCCTACTTAGCGATCTGAAACAAGTGGTAGATTACGCTCATCAACATGGTATTAAAGTGTTTATAGATGAAGCTTGGTTTGCATATTCTTTGTTTCATCCTAGCTTTCGTCATTATTCAGCAATACATGCTGGGGCTGACTACATTACCCATTCTGCCCATAAAGTGGTATCGGCATTTTCTCAGGCGTCTTATATTCATATTAACGACCCCGATTTTGATGCCGATTTCTTCCGCGATATTTACAGTATCTACGCCAGCACATCGCCTAAATATCAGCTTATTGCGTCTCTCGACGTATGCCAAAAGCAATTAGAGATGGAAGGTTATAAATTACTCAATGCGCTGCTAAATCATGTTGAAGAGTTTAAACAACAAATGGCATCACTCAAGCAAATTAAAGTGCTCGGTAAGGAAGATTTTATGAAAATATTCCCGCACTTTAGTGGCGATAACATGGGTCACGATCCGCTAAAAATCCTTATTGATATTAGTGAACTACCTTATTCATTAAAAGATATTCATAAATACTTATTGGATGAAATTGGCCTTGAGATAGAAAAATACACGCACAGCACCATCTTGGTTTTACTTACGCTTGGTGGCACGCGCTCGAAAATCATTCGTTTGTACAATGCGCTGAAAAAATTAGACAGCGGTAAGGTAAAGCTGTCGAAATCGACGCGCAGAGCCCGCTTACCTGAAAATTTACCCGCTATCGACTTAGCGTGTATTCCAAGTGATGCATTTTATGGCGATCGCGAATCTGTACCTATTAGCAAAAGTAACAACCGCATTTGTGCCGGTTTAGTTACTCCATATCCACCGGGTATTCCGCTTTTGGTACCGGGCCAGCATATTACTAATGATCATGTTGAATATTTGCAAGAGTTGGCAAGCCAAGGATTGACGATTCAAGGCAGTTTCGATGGTGAAATTTATGTTCTTAAGGGCAAGGTTAAAAAGTAAAATACAAAGTGGGATAAATCATTTTATATAGATGTTAACTAATTTTAGTTAAAAAAAAGCAAGCCAGGTGGCTAATGCCAGTCAGTTAAGCTGACTGGCATTTTTCTTTTTATGGGGATACTTAGATGGTTTTGGCTTAACCCATCGGGGATATCGTCTAT
>NZ_WTKY01000039.1:0-15172 GCF_011378815.1 Pseudoalteromonas sp. 31A1
GGTTCAGTAAAATGGTTTAACGAAGCAAAAGGTTTTGGTTTTATCGAGCAAGAATCTGGCGCAGACGTGTTCGCACATTTTAGCGCAATCTCTGGCGACGGTTTTAAAACTTTAGCTGAAGGCCAACGTGTACAGTTTACTGTTACTCAAGGTCAAAAAGGCCCACAAGCTGAAAACATTGTTAGCATCTAATTGCTAAACAATTTGATGGGTTAGCAATAACCCATTTTGAATACTAGTTTGAAAGAAGTTCTGTTTTATTTGTTAGTACCGAGTTGTTTTAGTAATAATCCTACGCGATATCCTCAAGTTAACTATTTTTTCCGGCTCAATCGCCTCTTTTCAGGCACACTTATATTAATTTTTTAGGATACATATTATGTCTAATACAACTACTGGTTCAGTAAAATGGTTTAACGAAGCAAAAGGTTTTGGTTTTATCGAACAAGAATCTGGCGCAGACGTTTTTGCACATTTTAGCGCAATCTCTGGCGACGGTTTCAAAACTCTAGCTGAAGGCCAACGTGTACAGTTTACTGTTACTCAAGGTCAAAAAGGCCCACAAGCCGAGAACATTGTTAGCATCTAATTGCTAAACAATTTAGTGGGTTAGAAATAACCCATTAATATATTTATCTTTATAATTTTTTAGTCAAATATCTTCAAAAACCCTTCTGTAAATATTTCCCCAGCACAATCTCATTTGTATACACAACTCATTAATTAGTACATTTTTAAACACATTTACTACTATCTCTCTTGAGCGAAAGCGTTGTATTGCCTACAATAGCGCATACTTCATTCAATATAGAATATGACCATGAACGACACTACCGCAAAACCTGCTTTACCAGATCGCCTTTCTATTAACCCACGCAGCCCACATCATGTGGAAGAAGTTTTTGAACACGATATTGGTATCACGTTCAACGGCAAAGAGCGTTTTGATGTTGAAGAATACTGCATCAGTGAAGGTTGGATAAAGTTTGCATCTCCAAAAGGGCTTGATCGTCGCGGACAACCCCTTTTACTTACAAGAAAAGGCACTGTTGAAGCCTTTTATAAGTAAGCTAATCATACTTACTAAAAAGCGACTACCATATTGGGTAGTCGCTTTTTTTGTGCTTGTTAAAAATCATTTAATTATATTAATTTTCGCTTTACCCAGCACCCAATCAAGCCCCTGTATTGCTGTTGTTGGAAATGCGGTTGCATGATTAGCGCCGTCAATAACAACACTTTTTAATTCTATATTGTCACTTTTAAGCGCATTAATTTTTTGCGTTAGCTGCTTAGCACCTTCAACCATATTTTGCCCTTCGCCGAAAGCTGGCGTTTCCATAGATCCAACTGATATATATACCCTTATAGGCAATTTTGGCTTATTCACTTTTAACGCTAATAGTGCATTGTTATTAAACCAGACTGATGGGCTGCCAATTATATAACTGCTAAATAAATCGGGCATCGTAAATAAAATAGTGGCGCCAAATAACCCGCCTAAAGAGTTACCTATATAGGTTTTATGTGTGCTACTTGCTCGGTAGGTATTTTCTATATATGGCAGCACAATATTTTTTAAAAACAGCGCATAGTTTTGAGCGTTACCAGTTTGTTTTTTCCAGCTTTTAGCCTTATTTGGTGTGTAGTCTCTAATTCGGCTATTAGACCCTTTGGAGCCTTTTTCGTAGCTAATGGCCACAATAATAGCCTGCTGCATTTTGCCGCTATTCATTGGAAACCGTGTAGCTCCCGCCACAATAGGAAACGTATACGGTGCATCGGTTAAATAAATAACCGGATATATTTTTTCAGGGTGTTTTTTATATGACTTAGGGAGCTGAATAAAAACAGGGTATACCCGATTAGTTTCGGGCTCAGTGAGCTCAATAACGCTACTTCTAGGGATTTGGTAGGGGGTATTTGCGCTTAATTTAAAACATATTAAGGCGCTTAAAAGCAAAAGAGATTTTAAAATAAGAGGCACTGTATTGGTTAACCTAAGCTAAAAATAAATTAAGTGCCTACTTTAAAGTACTTTTAGCGAATATTTAAGCTATCCAAAAAACAAAGTTTAAATAAAAAATAAAGTGCCAGTGTAGCTTTCGTTTAAACCACCAGCACTTATAGCATTAAACCGCTTGGTCTGGCTCACTGCCTGAACATGGGCAGTTGTCGTCATTTTGTTTAAGGCATTGCTGGTAATTAAACCAATGAGCTACAGCAATAAAAGCCGAGCCTATTAAGGTTAGTGCTTTTTCAGCCACCTCATGCCCTAGCAATACCGCACATATCATAAAAGACAGCCCAATAACGCCGCAGGCCATATAACGTTTACGCTTGTGCTTTTTACAGCCTAAGCTCAATGCCAGTAAACTGGTGGGCAATACCGCCGCAAGAATCCATAAATGAAATTGCTCACTATCTATTTGCATTACAGCAAAGCTTGGTAATAACGCTAAAATAACCGGGGTTGCAAAACAATGCACTGTGCACATTACCGATAACCCTATTGCCATACGATCCATAACACTTTGACTCGACTTCATTATTTCCTCTACTAAATCAGTGTCTCCACTCAAAAACGTTACTTTTAAGGAGACATTTTTATAACATCAGTTAATTGTTATTGATATATTATAACATTACTCGCATAATTGATATAATATAACACCCAACAAGGTAGTCAAATGAAACGTAGATCACAATTAGCTGTTCTCATAGCAGCTTTATTGCCGGCTAGTGTGCTTGCATCCACAATAGAAGGCGTTGTTTTAAACAACAAAGGTAAAGTAGTTACCAATGCAGCGGTAGAAGTTGAAGGCTCAGACCTTAAAGTCATCACCGATAAAAACGGTAAATTTGTTATAGCAGAGCTAAACAATGGCTTAAAAGAGCTTCACGTTGTAGCCTCTGGTTATGCCCATCTTCATCGTGATATAACAATAACGAATGATGAAAACCAATCTGTTACGTTTAATTTAAAGCGTTCGCCTATTGAAGTTATTGATATTGAAGCAACCCCTATTCATATGTCGGCAATGGAATCTGCCTCACCTGTAAGTGTGCTCTCTGGCGAACAGTTAAGACGCGATCAAGCTGCTACATTGGGTGACACCCTAGAAAAGCTCCCTGGTGTAAATACTAACTTTCATGGCAAAGTTGCCAGTACCCCTATTATTCGTGGTTTAAGCGGCCCGCGTGTACTCATTACTCAAAATGGTCTTGATGTTAGCGATGTATCAAGAGTTGGCCCTGATCACTCTGTTGCGTCAGAAGCATCGACCGCACAACAAATAGAAGTATTACGTGGTCCTGCAACCTTATTTTATGGCAGCGGCGCGATTGGCGGGGTGGTTAATGTGGTAGATAACCGCGTACCAACCGACAGCACAACACGCGGCGAGTGGAACGTAGAACATAACTCTGTTGATAACCAAAAAGTGGCCTCGTTTAATGCCACCACAGGCACTGATTCATTTGCTTTTTATGCCGATGCATTTTGGCGTGAAGCCGACGACTACGAGGTGCCTGTAGCTGCCGATATAGATAGCAACGGTGAAGAGCATCATGGCGATTACACTGTTGAAAACAGTAATGAAGAGTCCGACGGTTTTACTGTTGGCGCTAGCTATTTAATGGATAACGGATTTATTGGCATAGCGGTAGAGCAATTTAATCGTCAATACGGCATTCCTGGTCATACGCACGGCGATGAAGAAGAAGAGGAAGAACACAGCGACGAAGAAGAGAGCGTATTTGCTGATTTAGAGCAAACTAAGGTGCAATTATTAGGTGAGTACAACCTAGATAATAAATGGCTAAACAAAGTAAACCTGCGCGTTGGCCATACCGACTACGAACACGCTGAAATTGAAGGGGGCGCTATTGGCACTACCTTTAAAAACGAAACAAATGAATTACGTATAGACCTACTACATAACCAATTTAGCGAGTGGAATGGCGGCATTAGCTTTCATTACAAACAAAGCGATGTTGAAGCACAAGGTGAAGAGGCTTTTACGCCTCCATCAAAGACAGAAAGCTTTGCTGTAGCATTAATGGAAGAAAGGCACTTTGGTGATTTTTTAGTGCAAGTAGGTGGACGTATAGAGCGTGTAACAATTGAAGCTGGCAACGTATTACTGCCAGACATTGACGCTCACGCACACGATGAAGCAGAAGAAGCCGACGAACATGATCACGAAGAAAGTGCCGAAATTACTCGCGTATTTGATGTAGAGCATGAGTTTACGCCAGTCAGTTTATCGGCAGGGGTAGTATGGGATTTTACACCTGACTATAACTTAGGGCTTTCGGTATCTCGCTCTGAACGTGCGCCTTCTGCCTCTGAGTTGTTATCGTTTGGGGCACATATTGGTACTGGCACTTACGAAGTAGGCGCACTATTTGATTTAGACGACGACGGGCATTTAGGTTTATCTGATCAAGCAATAGATCTGGAAACAGCCAATAATATCGATTTAACCCTGCGTAAAACTCAAGGCGATGTTGGCTTTATTTTAAATGCCTTTTACAACCAAGTAGATAACTACTATTACCAAATAGACACCGGTTTATTCGCCGAAAGTGGCCACGACCATGACGAAGAAGAAGGCGTTGACGAGCACGACCATTCATCAGAACTACCGGTTTATTTATTTAAAACAGACGACGTAATTTTACATGGTTTTGAAGCGCAAATTGCGTGGCAAATAACCGATGAGTTTAAAGTAGATTTATTCTCAGACTACGTTCGTGCACGCCTTAAAGACGGCGGCGATTTACCACGCACACCGCCACTTCGTTTTGGCAGCGAACTAAGCTATCAAACAGATAAACTCAGTGCGCATATTCACGTTACTCGCTATCAAAAGCAAGATCGCACCGCCCCACAAGAAACAGCCACAGACGGTTACACATTAGTTGATGCAAGTGTGTCTTATGACTTATCAGTACTTAATCAAGACCTTTCATTGTATCTAAAAGGGACAAACTTAACGGATACAGAAGCACGCGTGCACAGCTCGTTTGTAAAGGATATAGCGCCACGTCCAGGACGTAGTTTTGCGCTAGGTATTCGCGGTTATTTTTAAGCGTTAAAAATTATAATTAAAGGAAATAAACATGAAAAAACTATATCAATTAAAGCTTATTGCACTGGCAATTAGTACTACATTTATCACAGCCTGTGGCGATGCAGAAACCACTATTGTGGAAAAAGATCCAATTGTTGTTGTAGAAGACGAACATGATCATGACGATGATGATGATCATGACGACGGCTTTACCATAAGCTCACTTGGCAGACTTGCCGTACTTGCTGGGGATAGCAACGAAGCGAGCTTTTTTGATTTAGACGATAACGCACTGCTTGATACATTTGTATTAAACGATGAGTCAAATACGTTGTCGGCTTCGCCTGACTTTCGTTACGCTGTAATTACAAACCGAACTCAAGATTACCTAGGGTTTATAGACGGCGGTATGTGGCGCGAAGATCACGGTGAGCACTTGCATGATTATGAGCAAGGCCCTGCATTTAGTAGCTACGAGCTAACAAGTGGTAGCCGCCCTACACACTTAATGACTCACGACGGACAATTAGCAATATTTTACGATGGCGATGCAGATTCAGGTGCGCCTGCTTCTGTTGAAGTATTAACAGATAGCGATATTACTAACGCAACAGCAACACTCCCTGGTATTAGCTACGATATAAATATGCACGGTGTAGCTGAACCACGTGGTGAACATTTATTATCAACTATTCGCCGTGATGATAGCGAGAGCACATCAGTTGCTAAAGTAATGCCAGATCAAGTCGGTGTTTATCATTTTCATGATGGTGAATACGAACTTGAACAAACGCTAGCGCCTACATGTCCTGATTTACACGGCGCAGCACAAAACCACGACTATGTTGTATTTGGTTGTGGTGATGGTGTGCTAATAGCTCATCAACAAGATGATGTATACGAAGCACAAAAAGTGGCAAACATAGAAGCTGTAGGCACTGAACGCATTGGTACTTTATATGGCCACGAAAATAGCGACACCATTTTTGGTATTGCAGCAGGACACGATGGCAGTGGCTCAGTATTACTGAGTATTCATCCTGAAAATGCCGAAATGGAAGAAGTAGAATTGCAACTAGCCGATGGCGCAAGTGCTATATCTTATTCTTTCTCAGCCAGTGGTGAACACTTTTTAGTTCTCGACAGCTTAGGCTTTTTAAATGTACTTACGGGGCATGATCATGACGGCGAAATGCACTGGGAACTTGCAGGCCAAGTTGATATTACCGAACAAGATGTATCAACCATGCCTGAGGGTATGAGCTTTAGCATGACAGTGGCTCAAAATGGTGAGTTTGCTTATATTGCCGACCCAATTGCTCAACACATAGTGCAAGTACACCTAGAAGACTTAGAGGTTGAAGGTGAACTAGAGTTAACTTTTGCTCCTAGCGCTATTACTTGGCTTGGTATTGCAGAAGAAGACGATCACGATCATTAATTTAAAACCCAACATAATATAAACGTTCTTAAAGGTTGGCATTTAATGCCAACCTTTTTTATTCACATTTTGTAACAGACCTTTTATCGCAAGTGCATCGCTATTTATAACCTTATTGTTATGATGTAACCGCTATTAATATAGGATGTAATCCCATGAAAAAACTAACAACATTGGCTCTTGCCTTGGCTGCGATTATCGCACCGAGCGTATCAGCCTATGAAACTAAAGACACTCGCTTACTACGCTTTCCAGATATTCATAACCAAAACGTGACCTTTGTTTACAGTGGCGATATTTATATTGCTAATACGCAAACAGGGCAAAGCAAACGTTTAACCGACCATATTGGTTTTGAAACATTTCCTAAATTTTCTCCTGACGGTAAGCGCATTGCATTTTCGGCCGAGTATAACGGCAGCCGCCAAATTTATGTAATTAACAGCGACGGTTCTGACCTTAAGCAACTTACCTACTATAACGATGTTGGTCCAATGCCACCACGTGGTGGCTTTGATTACCGCGTTTTAGATTGGACAGCCGATGGCAAAAATGTAGTGTTTCGCGCTAACCGCACCCCATGGGGAAAACGTATGGGACGCCCTTATATGGTCCCTGCAGACGGCGGACTTGAGCAGCCTTTAGCTATTCCAGAAACGGGCGGCGGTATGCTTTCACCAGATGGTAGCAAGTATGTGTATACACCAATCGATCGCGAATTTCGTACATGGAAACGTACTCGCGGTGGTCGTGCACAAGACGTATGGATTTACGATTTAGAAAATAATACCTCAGAGCAACTTACAACTAACCGAGCAACCGATCATCAACCTACCTGGGTTGGCGATAATATTTATTTTGTGTCTGACCGCGATTACACATTAAACCTTTACCAGTACCGCAAAGGTAGTGAGCCTAAAAAACTTACAAACTATAAAAACTTTGACGTGCTTTGGCCATCAGCGGGCCCTAATGCGGTTGTGTACGAAAACGGTGGTTATTTATATCGCTTTGACGCAAAAACAGAAAAAAGCACCAAGCTAAGCATTAATATTGCTGGCGTTCGTCAATACGCCATGCCGTACAGTAAAAATGTAAGCGACTTTATTGAGTCTATGTCGATTTCTCACGATGGCAAACGTGCGCTGTTTACTGCACGTGGCGAACTCTTTAGCGTGCCCGTAAAACAAGGACCAACGCGCAATCTTTCATATACCCAAAAAGGAAGAGAAATTGACGCAAGCTGGTCACCTAACGGTCGTTATATTGCATACATGAGCGATGAAACCGGCGAGTACGAAATTTATCTCAAAGATCGCAGTAAAAACAATGCCATTAAGCAATTAACAAGCAATGCTACAATTTGGCGTTTTACCCCTATTTGGTCGCCAGACAGTTCTAAATTACTGTTTGCAGACAAAAACCATACGCTGTGGTGGTTAGATGCAAAATCGGGTAAACAACATAAAATTGATACCGCTATCTACGATGAAGAAGGGATACGCCAGTACACTTGGTCACCAAATAGCGAAGATATTATTTACGTTAAAAATAACGAAAATCGCTACGCCTCGTTATGGCATTACAATATCGACAAGAAAAAAATAACGCGTTTAACCGACGAAATGACTAATGAGCAAAATCCAACTTTCTCGCCAGATGGTCAATACCTGTACTTTAGCTCAGAGCGCGACTTCAACCTTGCCTTTAGCAGCTATGAATTTGACTACATGTTTAACCGCGCGACCCGTATTTATGCAGCTGCAGTAAACGATAGCATTAAGCCACTTATTGCATTACAAAGTGACGAAACCACTATTGTAAAAGATAAAGATGACGAAAAAGAAGACGACAAAAAAGTTAAAAATGCACTGCAAAGCAGTGACTTTATGCAGCGTGTTACCGCACTTAATGCCCCTGCGGGCGATTACCGTGGCTTAACCGCAGTAAAAGACGGCGTACTTACTCTTGCCAATGGTGGTTTACAACTTATTGGTACCGAGCACGATAGTGAGCTAGAAACAGTCGCTAAAGGCGTTAGCAATTACACTATTTCAAGTAATGGCGAACATATACTGGTTCATGCTGGTAACAATTACAGCTTAATTGAGCCTAAGCCAAAGCAAGATTTAGACGCCAACAAGCTAGATTTAAGCAAAATGACGTTGAAAATTAATCCACAAATAGAATGGCAGCAAATGTATGTAGAAGGCTGGCGTACGTTGCGTGATTGGTTTTACGACGAAAACCATCATGGGCAAGATTGGGATGCTATTTTAGCTAAATACCAGCCTATGGCTGATGCTATCGCGCATCGTAGCGACCTAGATTACATTCTTAGCGAAATTGCGGGCGAAATTAATTCCGGTCATATTTACGTTCAATCTGGCGATATGCCAAAAGCAGAACGTAAAAACCATGGCTTACTGGGTGCAACTCTCGCTAGCGATCCATCTGGTTATGTAAAAATTGAACAGATCTTCCAAGGTGAAAACTGGCATGATGATCTTCGCTCGCCACTGGGAACTACAGGCGTTAAAGCCCACAACGGCGATTACATAATTGCGGTTAATGGACGCTCTGTAAAAGACGTTGCTAACTTTTACGAATTACTTGAGAACACTCAAGGTGAGCAAGTTGAGTTAATGCTTAACAATAAACCACGCAGCAAAGGAGCATGGCAAATAACTGTAAAACCAGTGGCAAGTGAACAAGGACTGCGTTACCTAGAGTGGGTTAACTCACGTGCAGCTTACGTTGATAAGCTATCGAATGGTCGAATTGGTTACGTGCATTTACCAAATACGGCATACGAGGGTAACCGCGCCATGTTTAAAAATTATATGCCGCAAACGACAAAAGACGCCATGATTATTGATGACCGTTACAATGGTGGTGGTTTTATTCCTGAACACATGATCACGTGGTTAGCGCGCAAACCTTTAAATTATTGGAAGCGCCGTGGTGTAGAACCAACAAAAACACCACAGTTTGCTCACGATGGTCCAAAAGCAATGCTGATTAACGGCTATTCAAGCTCAGGTGGGGATGCTATTCCGTACTACTTCCGCCAAGCAGGTTTAGGTAAACTTATTGGCACGCGTACTTGGGGAGGGTTAATTGGTATTTCTGGCAACCCAAGTCTGGTAGATGGTGGGCAAGTGATCGCAGCGACCTTCCGTGTATTAGACAATCAAGGTAACTGGATAATCGAAAACGAAGGTGTTACACCCGACATTAAAGTGATAGACCGTCCAGAGTTAGTCTATAAAGGGCAAGACCCTTCAATAGAACGCGCCGTAGAAGAGCTGTTAGATGAGCTTAAAGCTAATCCAAAACAACCTTTAACAGTGCCACCTGCTCCAACTGACTTTTAATTTGCCGCATAGCAAAATAAACTAGAGCCAACAAAAAACCCTGCATATTTTGCAGGGTTTTTTAATGGCTTGAATTTAATGACTCATATAGTGTTAAAGCTTATTTTTTTCTCCAACCACTCCATACATCATCTATATCATCGGCTTTATTTTTTTTCTTTTTCTTGCCTGTGCCTTCTGGTTTTGCCATTGGCTTTTCATTTTTAAGTGCCTGTGCAGCATCAAGGTTTGCTTGGTTAACAGCAAAGCCTGTTACTTCCTCACGTTCAAGGCGAAGCTTGTTTTTCTTCTCGATTATTTTAAAGTGATGAAAGTCTTCATAATCAACTAAAGATAATGCCAAACCTACTTCACCAGCACGACCACTTCGGCCAATACGGTGCATATAATCAGAAGGGCTGCGTGGTAGATTAAAGTTTATTACCACTGGCAGTTTTTCAATATCTAAACCACGTGCAGCAATATCGGTTGCGATAAGTACTTCGATTTCGCCCGCTTTAAATTTTTCGATTACGCGAGTACGCTCACTTTGACCTTTATCGCCATGGAATACTTGTGCGTTAACACCGCGTTTTTCAAGTTTACTGGCTAAGTGTTCACAGTCTTTTTTCGCGTTTACAAAAATCAGTGCTTGGCGCCATTTATGTGTTTTAATTAAATGCGCTAAAACAGTCGTTTTTTCACCTTTATTTACGCTAAACACACGCTGTACTAAGGTGCTTTCGTCTTTGCTTTGAACTTGTATTTCAACAGGGTCGTTTAAGAGATCTTGTGTTAATAGCTTAACTTGCTCAGGGAAAGTAGCTGAGAACAACATAGTTTGTTTTTTAGCAGGCATTAACGCTAATAGCTCAGCAAGCTCTTCGGTAAAGCCAAGGCTTAGCATGCGGTCGGCTTCATCAAGTACAAGCGTATTTAGTTTATCAAGCTTAATCGCATTACTTGAGATTAAATCGAGTAAACGCCCAGGCGTTGCAACAATAATATCGGCGCCACCACGAAGAGCCTGCATTTGTGTATTAACCGACACACCACCAAACACAGCAACCGTTTTAATTGCGCCATTAAAATTTGCAGAATACGATTTAACGCTATCGGCTACTTGTGTAGCAAGCTCGCGAGTAGGTACTAAAATAAGCCCCGTTACAAAGTTACCTTTGCTGGCTGCGCTTTTACTACCTTGTTCAACGAACATTTTTTGTAGCATAGGCAGCGCAAACGTTGCTGTTTTACCTGAGCCAGTATTCGCCCCTGCAATTAAATCACTGCCCGCAAGCACACTAGGTATAGCCTTAGCTTGAATTGGCGTAGGCTGGGTATATTCCAAATCGGTTAAACGAGCTAATAGCTCTGGAATAAGGCCAAGTTCGGTAAACGTGCTAGGGCTTGTTGCTGAGGTCATGAATGTTACGGGCTCATTGCTAAAAAAGTAGCCTGTAATTTTAGCGTATTTAGCCCTTATTAAGTAGGGGTTAGTGGCTTAAATAGTATTTAGTTACAGATAATAAAAAAGACGCTTTCGCGTCTTTTATAGTTTTATAACACTAACTCTTTGTTATTCAACAGTAACCGATTTTGCTAAGTTACGAGGTTGATCAACGTCAGTGCCTTTAATTACGGCTACGTAGTACGACAATAACTGTAATGGCAGTGTGTAAACAATTGGCGCAATAATATCGTCAGTATGGTTTACGTTGATTACACGCATTGTGTCGTCTGACTCAAAGTGTGAATCTTTATCTGCGAATACATAGATAATGCCGCCACGTGCGCGTACTTCTTCTACGTTTGATTTAAGTTTTTCTAATAGCTCATTGTTTGGTGCTACAACAATAATTGGCATGTCGGCATCTATAAGCGCTAGTGGCCCATGTTTAAGCTCGCCCGCTGCGTAGGCTTCTGCATGAATGTACGAAATCTCTTTAAGCTTAAGCGCGCCTTCCATTGCAATTGGGTATTGTGAACCACGACCTAAAAATAATGAATGGTGTTTATCAGCAAACTCTTCTGCAAGGTCTGCAATACCATCAGCGAGTAATAATGTTTCTTCTAACTTAGCTGGAAGTACTTTAATCGCATTTACAATTGCGCTTTGATCAAGGCCTTTTTCTTGCGCAATAGACGCAGTAAGCATTAACAAACCAACTAATTGTGTTGTAAACGCTTTAGTCGATGCTACGCCAATTTCAGCGCCCGCTTTAGTCATAAAGGCAAGATCTGATTCGCGTACAAGCGATGAGCCAGGTACGTTACAAATGGTCATTGATGCCATGTAACCTTGCTCTTTAGCTAAACGTAATGCCGCTAGCGTATCGGCTGTTTCACCCGATTGAGAAATAGTAACAAGTAGGCTGTTTTCATGTACAAACGATTGGCGGTAACGGAACTCAGAGGCAATTTCTACATTACAACTAACACCGGCAAACTGCTCAAGCCAGTAACGTGCAACCATACCTGAATGGTAAGACGTACCACAGGCAATAATTTGTACGTGTTTTACATCTTTAAATATTTGCTGAGCGCTATCGCCAAAGGCATCAATTGCTACGCGGTCGTCGTTTAAACGTCCTTCAAGGGTATTACGTACAGCAAGTGGCTGCTCGTAAATTTCTTTTAACATGTAGTGACGGTAATCGCCTTTACCTGATGCATCTTGCGTAATGTTTGATTCAATCACTTCACGCTCAACTGCGTTACCGTCTGCATCAAAAATTTCTACTGTGTCACGTGTAATACGTGCTACGTCGCCTTCTTCTAAAAAGATGAAGCTGCGAGTAACAGGTAATAGTGCTAATTGATCAGACGCAATAAAGTTTTCGCCAAGGCCTAAACCAATAACAAGAGGGCTACCTGAGCGCGCTACAATAATTTCGTTGTCGTTATCTTTATCAAATACAACAGTACCAAATGCGCCTTCAAACTGTTTAACAGCTGCTTGTACTGATGCAAGTAACGTTGTGTGTTGCTTACGAAGTTGGTGAATTAAATGCACCATTACTTCTGTATCAGTGTCTGATAAAAATTCGTAACCATCAGCTTTTAATGCTGCACGAAGCGTAGCGTGGTTTTCAATAATACCATTGTGCACAAGTGCTAGCTGGTTGTTTGATACATGTGGGTGTGCATTTGCTTCTGTAACGCTACCATGTGTTGCCCAGCGCGTATGTGCAATACCTGTATGACCGCTAACACCTGCTTTTTCTAGAGCTGCTTCTACGTTTACTACTTTACCGACTGCTTTTACCGTATTAAGTGTGTTGCCATCAAGCAAGGCTACGCCTGCTGAGTCATAACCACGGTATTCAAGACGCTTAAGGCCTTCAACTAAAATTTTGTTTACTGGACGTTCTGCAACTGCCCCAACTATTCCACACATAGTGTCTCCATTAATTTTTTAATTCTAGTAACTCACTTTGTAGTTACTATTCAATAATCTCTGCGCAAATTAGTTTTACACCACACGCCTCAATTGCTTTGCGTTTTTCGTCTGCTAAGCCATTGTCGGTTATTAATGTGGTTACTATTTTCCACGGTAATTCTAAATTTGGTATTTTTCGGCCAATCTTATCTGATTCAACCATTACAATTACTTCACGAGCGGCTTTTGCCATTACTTGGCTCAAACCAACTAACTCATTAAAAGTCGTTGTGCCGCGCTTTACGTCTATACCATCCGCACCAATAAATAGCTGATCAAAATCGTAAGAGCATAATACGTTTTCGGCAACTTGCCCCTGAAATGACTCAGAATGCGGATCCCATGTTCCACCAGTCATCAAAAGTGTTGGCTCATTCTCGAGCGCTAATAAACGACTCGCTACTTTAATTGCGTTGGTCATAACAACTAACCCACGCTTATCAGCAAGCTCAGGGATCATAGCTGCCGTAGTGCGTCCGCTATCAATAATAATGCGGTTATGATCTTTTATAAGTTTTGCTGCTGCTTTTGCTATCGCTACTTTGCGCTTTGAATCTACTTCATCGCTAACAATTTCTTTAGGTAGTGCAATAGCACCACCGTAGCGGCGAAGTAATAAGCCACTTTTTTCAAGCGAGGTTAAATCTTTTCGAATGGTTACTTCTGATGTTTGAAACTGCTCAGCTAACTTTTCAACAACTACTTCACCTAGTTCATTAACCTGAACCAGTATATTGTGACGACGCTGTTGTGTGTTTCGTTTAGTCATAAAGCTCGTGAATTAAGTTTCGTTTCGAAAGTTATGCGATTTTAAACGAAACAACCTAAATGGCAAGTGAACGAGCAAAAAAACACAGCTTTATTCTAATAATAATAAAACTAAAAGTACGGTAAGCTATAACCAATTAAGTTATAAAGATAAATACAATGCAGTCATTTAACAGTATCAGTAAAGAATACTTGGCACAGCGAAAGCAAGCTGGTGAAACTTGCCGTTTATTTAATAAGAGCCCAAGTAAAGGAAACTTAAAACGTATCAAGGAGTTATTTTTAAAGTCGGGTGATGGTGTAATTATAGAATCAGGCTTTCATTGCGATTACGGTAATCAAATCGTTATTGGTGATCGTACTTTTATGAATATTAATTGCACACTTCTCGACTCGCCATTAGCCAATCACTCAATCACCATTGGTGATGATTGCTTAATTGGCCCGAACGTTCAGCTTTTAGCTGTGTCACATGCTACTAATCCAGCAAAAAGGCTTAATAAGGAAAACTTTGCAGCATCTATCGTGTTAGGCAATAACGTATGGGTTGGCGCAGGTGCAATTATTTTAGCGGGTGTGAGTATTGGTGAAAATAGTATTCTGGGTGCGGGTGCTGTGGTTACTAAAAATGTAATGCCTAATACTGTAGTAGCGGGTAACCCAGCTCGTGAAATAAGAACATTGTAGCTATTCTCGATGTAATTTTAACATCGGGAGTCGCTGCGCTCGCCCGACCTACGTGATGGGTGTTGGTGTGAGTGCGCATTAATTGCACGTATTTTACTTTTCTGCAGACGTAAAAAAGCCCGAATCGTTAGATTCGGGCTTTCTACAATGTGAAGCCTGCGTAATGTCATAGTGCCCACAGCGGTGGAGAGTCACATAGCAAATGCTACACTATCATCGGTCGAAGCTTTGGCTTCACTACTGAGTTCGGCATGGACTCTTGGCTATTTACTAAATCCCAGACAGCAAAAAACCCGTCACATTGCTGTAACGGGTTTCTACAATTTGAAGCCTGGTAATGTCCTACTTTCACATAGCAAATGCTACACTATCATCGGCGCTGTTTCGTTTCACTACTGAGTTC
>NZ_WTKY01000004.1:0-297873 GCF_011378815.1 Pseudoalteromonas sp. 31A1
TTAATGGTTATTGAAACTGCAACAGCGCCACAGCCACTTGAGCAATCATTTAATAGCTGCGCACTGAATGTTAAGTCAAAAAATTATGCACAAGCGGAAGAAATTTGTACTAAAGCAATCGCACTTTTAAAAGACGCAGATGGCCCTAAATTTAAAGTACGCCAACTTACGTCATTCGCATTAAGTAACCGTGGTGTTGCACGTTTAAAAGCGCATAACGATACTGCTGCACTTGCTGATTTATACGAAGCATCAAAATTGTCTAACAGCACAATGGTATCGCACAATTTAACTCGCGCTAAAGAAGAGTTATCTCTATAAGGTCTTTTTATAAAGTGCTTATTAAAAGCATGATATAGATAGCGAGAGTAAAAAAGCCGATGTTGGATTAAACCCCAACATCGGCTTTTTTGTGTTTATTAACTTTGTATTGTGTTATTAAAAAATAAAAAAACTATATTCTGCTATTTATTGTTTAGTGATTTTATGGTTTTTAACTAATTGTAATTATTTATTATTTTTTCAGGTGTTAGACTAAAGTCTATAGGTTAAATTTATTCACTTATTAGGTTTGTTTTTATCGTTTGTGGTAATTGAGCTAACACTCTAAAGTTTAGTTGTCGGCAACAAGTACGACTAACTTAATAGGAATATAATCATGAAATTTACACTTTTAAAAACCATCGCTCTTGGCTCATTATTAACTTGCTCAGCTGCTGCAATGGCTAATCAAGGTGATTATAAATTAATGGTTATTGAAGACTCAGTAACAGCAGCCCCTGCATTTGAAAAATCGTTTAATAGCTGTGCACTAAATGTTGAGTCAAAAAACTACGAAGAAGCAGAAGCTATTTGTACACAAGCAATTGCACTGCTTAAGCAAAGCCATGGTCCGCGTTTAAAAGTACGTGAACTTACATCGTTTGCATTAAGTAACCGTGGTGTAGCGCGTATAAAATCACAAAAAGACACTGCGGGTATTTCTGATTTATATGAAGCGGTTCAAATTTCTAAAAACTCACTTGTAACGCATAACTTAACTCGTGCTAAAAAAGAGTTATCTTTATAAGAATGCTTGCATAAAGCACTTATAATTTAGCGAGAGTATAAAAGCCCATATTAGGTAGCACCTAATATGGGCTTTTTTGTATGTTTGCATAACCGTAGTTACTTATAAATACACTCATTTTAATAAAACAGCTTTACTGAATAATAGTGCTCTTAAGAGTGATTTTTAGAGCCTTACGCTACTAATTTATATTGGTAAGTACTTGTTACCTAAAACATAGATCTATAAATATAGAAACATAGGTAAAAACATTATTTTTTGACGTGACTAAACTGTGCAGTAAAACGGGATTGTTTTGTTTAAGTTGTTGTTTTTAATTAATAATAAAGTCTAATGTCTTTGACTTTAATCTATTTTTATTTAAAATCGAAGTAATATATATTTTATAGCATTGACGACACGTGGATGCTAATCACTGTTTTGTGATAAATAGCTAGATATTATCTTGGTTTTAATTTTTAGTCCCACCTCCATATTACTAAAAATTAAACAAGGAATAGAGTAGTTATTAACTTGCGCAATAAAAATAAAAAGCGCAAATAAAGGGATTTAAAAATGCAATTCAAACTAAAAAAAATAGCTGTCTTGTTATTCGGGGTGGGTATTAGCCTTTCTGTATTTGCCGAAGATATAGAGCTATACGTAAACCATAATGTTGAAACCGACGAAAACCCTCGCGTGCTTATTGTGTTTGATACATCAGGAAGTATGAAGACTAAGCTGCCTAATGGGGGCCCTAAAAAAATCGATGCTGGTATAAGCGCGATGACCCAATTAGTAAGTGATAACAGCTCGATTGATTTTGGTTTAATGCGTTTTTATAGTTCATATGGTGGATATGTTTTATCTGATGTTGGGACTGATCACGATACTATCACGGATAAAATCGAAGAATTAAGTGCGGGTGGAAGCACGCCTTTAGCTGAGACTCTGTGGGAGGCTTATCGATACCTAAGAGGTTGGTATGTTGATTATGGTCGAAATAAAGGTGATAGGGATTATTCTGCCGAAACAGGGAATCGATATGACGGCTATGATTCTAAATACATCTCGCCCTTTAAAGCTGTTCAAGGTTCTGATGAGCGCTGTGACAACTCTATTAATGTGATTTTAATGACCGACGGTGATCCCTACAACGATAATCAGTCAGACTCAGATATAAAAGCATTATACAAATCTACTTTTGGCTCAAACCCAGCTAAAACAAGTGGCAGTTATTTAGCCGCTTTAGCTCAGATAATACATGGTACAAGAGATGTAGAGGTGGATTTGTACGACACCACGCCAGAGGTTGCTGATACCGGACGCGTTTTTACTATCGGTTTTGGTAGTGGCATGAGTACAAATGGTAAAAAGTTATTAGAAAAAACCGCTTTATTGGGAGGAGGCGAGTACTTACATGCAGATACATCGACTGAACTTTCTGAAGCACTTAATAATACAATATCGAAAATACGCGAAGTTAACGATAGTTTTTCATCTCCTACGGTAGCAAGTAACAATGTTGACCAAACACGTAGCCGAGAGTCAATTTACTTTGCGATGTTTTACCCTGAAACAGGCGCACGTTGGAGCGGAAATTTAAAAAAGCTTAAAGTGTCTGGTGCAAATATAGTCGATTCAACTGATAAAATAGCTCTTGATGAAAATGGGTTAATTGATGAGAAAGCTCGAACTTTTTGGCTGCCAACTAATAAGCCTGCAGATGGGAATTTAGTAGCTCAGGGTGGCGTAAATTTACTTTTATCAACTTTAGACCCTGATAGCCGTAAAATCTACATAGATAAAACGGGCAGTATTATTGATTTTACTTTTGATAAAGTACAAACCATTTTAAATTTAGCGACAAGTACAGTTACCGATCTTGCCCCTGATTTGATTCCTAATATCGGGTTAACTTTACAGGAGAGTGATATTAACTGGGCACGAGGGGTTGATGTTGATAATGAAGATGGTGATGACTCATCAGTAGATCAGCGAATCAATATTTTTGGCGATCCTTTGCATTCAAAACCGGTATCTATAGATTACGGCGATGGAAGTATTCATATACTTGTTGGTACCAATGCCGGCTTTTTACATATGTTCGAAGACAAAGGCGATACTGTTGAAGAAAGGTGGGCTTTTACACCTGCTGCCTTATTAAAAAACATTCCGGCTTTGCGGAGTAATCTCGCAAATACAAAAGTGTATGGCATGGATGGCCCTATAAGTGTGTTCTTTAATAATAAAAGTTTAAACACTGATGGTTTAAATGATGGCGTTGTTAAAGCAAGTGAGGGCGATGAAGTTTGGGCATTTACAGGCATGCGCCGAGGCGGTAAAAATTACTACGGCCTGGATATAAGTGACCCAAAAAAACCTAAAAAATTATGGAATAAGCCAATTGTTGGTGGCTCTGAAGAGTTTAAATATTTAGCACAAACATGGTCTAAACCTCAAATTGCTTACATTAAAGCGTTTGGTGAGGATCCATTGCTGATATTTGGCGCAGGCTACGATACAAACAAAGATAATGCGATTAGAACAACAGATGAAACCGGGCTAGGTATTTACATTGTTAATGCTAAAACTGGCGAAAAGGTATGGGCGCTCACTCCAGATGAACATGGTTTTACCGGAGAGCACAGTATTGCAGCGGATGTAACTACGCTTGACTCAGATTACGATGGGTATATTGACCGAATTTATGCAACCGATACTGGCGGTAATATTTGGCGTGTAGATATTCCCACCGATGATGAAGATGAGATTACTCACTTTAAACTTGCTGAACTTGGCAGTACATTAGCGTCACAAGACAGACGTTTTTTTTATAAACCGTTAGTTGCTAGAACGCTGTTTAGTAAAGTTACTAAGACCAATTATGGTGGTGAAATGATTACGACCCGTTTAGATACCCCGTATGACGCAATAGTTATAGGTAGCGGAAATCGTTCAAACCCACTTGCTACTAATGAGCAAGATCAGCTGTATATGATCCGCGATGAAAACACCCTAACAAAAATATTTACTGAATTTCCAGCCCCAATAGTGCCAGATGATTTAATGAAAATGAATGAAGACCCATTTGGTAATGCACTTGATGACGTAGATAAATTTGTTAATCTTGAAGTTAAGTTAGCCGAATTTAAAGGGTGGCGATACGAATTAGGGACGGGCGAAAAGTCCCTTGCTGCAGCAACGGTCGTTGGTGGGGTTGCTTACTTTACTTCCTTTACGCCTGCATCTTCATCATCAACACAAAACCAATGTTCGTTAACGGGTGGCGGTGGTTCGCTTTATGCCTTTCATTTGCATTATGGAACGAAGGTTTATGACGATGTGAAATTTGCAACAAGTAATGATGTACCAGATACACCGAAACTATTTTTTGGGGAAGGCCCGTCGTGTGCAGATAATGATGCGGATGGTAAATGCGATTGGGATGATGCAACGGATGTAACGCAAGTTAGTCAGTTTTATTTAATAGGCCCTGGGGTTAAAGGTTCTGATAAGCCGATAAAAGCTATTGAAATACTTGGGCCAAATTTAAATGTTGAAGGTGGAAAAGTTAAGCTAGTAAATGGCGCTGAACCAACTGGTTTTGGCTTTAAAACCCAACAAACATATATTTATAAACGCGAAGAAAACGATAGTCAGGCACATTAAAAACACAATGCAATAAACATAAGCCACCTTAATTAGGTGGCTTTTTAATTTTAAGAGCGAATCAAAAATGCTGATGGTTTGCTTATATAATTGTTTTATAGTTATCGAAGCGCTCTAAACCAACCTATGTATAATACACATTCATTTACAAAATACTGCCTATCACTCAAGCCCTTTATTTTAGGTACCTGTAGTCCATATTAGTCAACAATAGCTGGTCTTAGTTATATTTAATTAACAAATGTAAGAGCAAAATTTAACATGACGTGTAACTATATAGGTACAGGGCATGTTAACTTGTTGCCATCCCCCCATAAATATTCAATAAATTTCTGTTGTTTAAATTTACTTGTTATTTATTAAAGTAACCAATTCAATTTATAACAATATGATTAATAATAATTAAAGTACAAAAAAGGAAGTCTTTGTATGTTTTTAAAAAAAAGTCAGTTAGCTATTTCATTAGCGCTTACGCTAGGCCTTGTTGGGTGTGGTGGTGGCGGTGATAAAGCGGCCGTTGTAGAGCCAATAGTAGCCAAGCCTGACCCTATAAAAGTAGACCCCGTAGAAGTTAACACTATCTCTCTTACTGGAAAGGTTATTGATGGCTATGTATCTGGTGCAATAGTATGGCTAGATATTGATGGCGATGGTACTTTTGATGAGCAAACAGAACCTTCTGTAGTCTCTGAAGAATCGGGTAATTATAGTTTTAATTTTACAGAAGAGCAGGCGCTGTGTGTGCCGTATTCAACTATGTATGTTGATGTACCTGTTGGCGCAATTGACGAGGACTTAGGAGAGGTAACACAAGCGTATCAAATGTCATTTCCGCCCTCAATTGAGGCTTTGACTGATGAAGATATTCGAAATATATCACCTTTAACAACTGTTATCTGGGAGCAGTTAAGCCTTCAATTACAAAAAAGTGGTAACAATAATTTAAGCTGTGATGCACTTAAAGAAAATACTGAGCTACTTGCAAACCTTCAAAGCGAAATAACAAATGTTATGCAAAACTTGGTTGCGCATTATAATTTGTCGACAGAGCAAATTTACTCAGATTTTATTGCCACTAGTGACAGTGATGCTTACGACAGAGCACAAGCAATTGTTAAGGGACTAAAAGCTGCCTATAAATTCAAGCAAGAGCTAGATGCTCAGTATCCTGATGCAGAAGAAGTAAGAGCAGTGATTTACCAAGACACAGCAAAAGATGCAGAGTATGGATTTGAAAATGCATGGTACCGCGACAAAGTTATTTTTGCAGGCGCTGAGCTTATTTATGAGCAAGTAAAGCTTCAAAATACAGGCGAACTCGACAAAATTGACGTTATTTTGTCTCGATTGGATTCAACAGATACGCCTTGGGGCGAAGAGTCGTTAAATGGAAAATTAACAGTTAGAGACGATGTTTACATTAACGCCGATCGTACTTACCGATGCTCTAGCATTGAGAGCGTTAGTTTTGAGCAAAGCAATGTGCTTTATGGCGTTGATAATACAAGCCCATCGGTTAACTTTCCAACAGCTGATGAATGCGTTAGTGATAATTTAGATACACCGTTCGAGCGAGGTTTTAGCATTAGCTATACTGAGTCGGGATCGTATTACCAAACTGACTTTGCCTTTAGAGAGGAAAATGCCGACTTTCAAACATTATCTGATTGGGTAAATGTTAAAGACAAAGCTGCTGATCTAGAAACTCAAGATTTAGTTACTGTACTCGCTGCTATGCCTTATAAGTTTGATGACGAAACATCTATTGATGCTAGCTTTTGGCGTAAATATAAAACCACAGACAACGTACGTATTATTAAAACGATTGAAGGGAAATGGTTTAGAGATACCCGCCGAGAAGATGGAACAATGCTGCATGAGTGCGGTGAAAATGGTGTTGATTGGGCTCCATGCGAATAATGTAAAAAGCACTTTAATAAATATTTAGCTTAGTGCCAGTCAGTTAATAACTGACTGGCATTTTTTTGTTTAAAAAAGCTTACTTTTACGTACGGTTATAACTATATACTTGATGAACTCTATTTTTAATCTGTTTTTTACTCGGGTTTACTGTAAAATTACTGGGTTAACATTTGTTAAGCAATGCTTACAATTGTTATTGCTCATTAAGTATTTAAACTAATTTAAGTAGAGCTTATGATTTTTTATATTATAGGGTTAAGTTTACTTGTTATTATTTTATGCGTTGCACTTTATGTAATTTACAGCAACGTACATAAAAGTCGGGTAAGAAAATCCAAAGAATACAACGTACTATTTGATAAAGACACAATAGTGGATGATTTAATCACTCAACTAACAGAAAAAAATCAAACACAAGAAAACCAAGATAAAACAGCTAAAGGTAAAGAAGAAATCCTTGCAACATTTGTTGAGTTACATCGCTCTGGTAGCTTTTGTGCACATTTGAGTGAACAGGAAATTATTTACTTTGTTAAAAAGAAATTAAACATGGAGAGTAATAAAAATGGATAGCGAAAAAGCAGTCCCAGCAGTAAAAAGTGACTCATTTATGAGTCGATTTGGTCGTCGTAATGTAATTGTTGTTTCATCAATTGTTGTTGTATTAGCCGTAATTGCAACCCTTACATCGCAAGTTGTTTCGTGGAATGAAGCAGATGAGCGTTTAGTACATCAATCGGCTTTTACAGGTAACTTGACAGTAATAAATCAAGCCGGCCCTTATTTAAAAGCGTTTGGTACTACATCGGCTTATAAAAAAGTAATTTCGATTAACTTTACGGGCGATGCCGGTGCAACAGCAAGCGCAATTGTACCGCTAATACCAATTCGATTTTTAGATACGACAACAGGTGGCGCACGAGGTGTTTCTCGTTTTAGATTGCCAGGCAATGTACCAGCAGCTGAATCGGGTGCTTTACGTGGTTTACTTAAAATACACGAAGAGTTTGGTTCACAAGAAACATTAATATCTAATTTATTAATGCGTGCAACCACTGAAAATGTAAAAGCGTCGGCGCGTATGATGTCGGTAGAGCAACATTACTCTGGTGGCAATGGTCAATTAAGCCAAGATTTTGCTGATCAATTAACAAACGGTATTTTTGTTACTGAACAAATTATTAGTACGGGTGAGCGCGATAAATCTGACGATTTAGGTAATTTAAGTAAACAGCAGCGTGTCACTATTAATATTAAAATGGACGATGAAGGTAATACACTGCGTAATGCACCTATTTTAGGCGCTTACGGTATTACAGTAGTTGATGCCAGCATTATTGATATTGACTATGAAAGCAAAGTAAATGCTCGCCTTGAAGCGCAAAAGCAAGCTGCTGCTGATGAAGCACTAGCGCGTCAAAACCTTAAAAAAGCTGAGCAACAAGCACGTACTGAAGTGGCTTTAGGTGAACAAGCAATTGCTAAGCAACGTGCTGAATCTGAAAAGCTAAAAATAAAAGAGCAAATTGATGCTGAGCGAATTAAGGCAAATGCTATTATTTCTGCGCAGCAACGAGTGGCTGTAAAAGCGGAGCTTGCAAAAGAACAAGAAGAGATTTTAAAGCAACAACGCTTAGAAGCATTAGGTATGGACGTTTTAGCTGAGGCTCGTTTAAGAGCTAAGTCTGCTGCACTTGATCCTAAGTATGTATTTGATGAAACGCTAAAAGCAGAAGTTAAAATTCAAACTGCTTTATTTACAAGCTTAGGTAATAGCCGTTTAGTGCCTGAAATTGTAATAGGCGCAGGCCAAGGCGAGCAAAGTAATGGCTCTGAATTTATGCGTTTATTAGCCGCTGACGCTGCATTGAGTCTTAAAAAGCGTTTAGAAAAAGATAAAAAATAAACGTTAGTTAAGTATTGTACAAATAATAAAAACGTTGGCTGACTTACATCGGCCAGCGTTTTTTATTGCGTAAATTTTGTTATTGTACTGTTTAGGTAAGCCTTGAGGCTTATTAAACATGTATTTAGGTAATAAAAGGTAAATAGTGAGCAGTTATGGATTCGAACAGTAATCAGTTTATTTTAGATTTAGGACAAGAGCATATTACCATTCAGCGACGATATGAAGCACTGGGAGCGTTTAACGATTTTTTGATTGCAGTGTGGTTTTTAATTGGCAGTTTTTTCTTTTTAAATGATGCATTAGTGCAAAGTGGCACATGGTTGTTTATAGCGGGCAGTGCTCAATTGCTTATAAAACCTGTTTTGAAGTTGATCAGCTTAGTACATGTTAGTCGGGTATTTCATTCAAATAAAACACCATAAATAAAACCATAAATAAAACCATAAATACGACTCATGATGAGTTCAGTTATTATGGCTAATAATTTACCAGTATAAGTTATTTAAATATCAAGGATAGAAAAGTGAAAGTACTAAAGTGGATTGCAATTGGAGTAGCCGTTTTATTAGTTATAGGCTTACTAATTCCCGAAAAAATAAGGATCCCGGTACAAGGTGCCACAAATAAAGATTGGAACCATAATACGTTTTGGTACGAGCCTTGGGGTAGGTCGGGTGTGCACAAAGGAATTGATATTTTTGGCATAAAGAACACTCCTGTAGTTGCCTCAACAAACGGTGTGGTTATATTTGCAGGTGAGCTAACTCGAGGCGGTAAGGTGGTTGCAGTACTTGGACCTAAATGGCGCGTGCATTATTTTGCACATTTAAATGACTACTCAGTAAGCACAGGTGATGTAGTAAGCATAAACAGTCAAATTGGCTTGCTGGGCGATACCGGAAACGCCGCAGGGAAGCAGCCTCATGTGCATTATTCTATTTTATCGTTAGTGCCCATGCCATGGCTTTATACAACGCAAAGCCAAGGCTGGAAAAAGATGTTTTTTTTAAGTCCACACGATAAATTAAAAACTAATTAGCCTGCAACAGGCGTTTTACCTGCGCGAATATTTTTAATGCTTTTAATAAACATATAAATACAGGTAGTGATCAAACAGCCTGCTAAATAAAACACAATACCGTTGGGTGCATCAGATAAATTTGCAGCAAGCATAGGGCCAAATACCGAACCAATACTGTAACTTAAAAGCATAACCTCAGTTGCCGAGACTATTTTTGCCATTGGCAATGAGTCGCACGCAAGTGTTATGGCAATTGGGTAAAGTGCAAAGCTGCACGCGCCTAGTATTAAGTAGCTCACTATTAATCCTGCTAAAGTGTTTGCTTGTAATATACCCACAGCACCGGCTGCGCCTACTAAACAAAACATACCCATCAATAAGCTTTTTTCAAGCCGAGTAGATAAGTAACTCACAAGCGGCTGCACGACCATGCCGCCTAAAATAATAACCGCCATAAGTGTGCCTGTGTACTGAGCTTGATCAGCTTGCGCTGCAATATAAACCGGCATTAAGCCGTAAATAGGGCCCAGTAATAAGCCTGAAGCTAAGCATCCGAGCATTGCAGGGTGGCTTAGTGTTTTTATTTCTTTTAGTGGTAGTTTTTCAAGGTGCTGTTTTTCGGGCTGACCTTTGGTTATTAATAAAGGGGCTAAAATAGCTAAAAATAATAGCGAGGCTACAAATAAATAAGGCGTTGAACCTTCGGTGCCAAGCGGCCCTATAGCAAGCTGACCAACGGCGCTGCCCCCATAAAGTGAGGTCATGTATAAGCCCAAACGTTTAGCACGCGACTTTGCTGTATTGGTCATTAATAACCAAGACTCAACAACTACAAACACACCGGCAACAGCAACACCTGCTACAAATCGTGCAATTAACCAGTTAACGGTATTTGGCAGTGCAAGTTGTGCAAGCACACTTACTATTAATAAACTTAAAAATAATATAAAAGCGAATCGATGACCTATTTTTACCACCACGCGTTCAATGGTTGTAGCGCCAACAAGTAAGCCAAAGTAAAAAATGCTCGCAAGCCAAGGCGCTAGGTTTTCATCAAGTTTAAATGCGGGTAACGACAGCGGAATAAGGCTCATTAAAAAGCCGGATGCGATAGCAAAAAATGACAGCCCGATAACGGGTGCTAAAGGGTTATTAGAGGTGCTTGTGGCGGCTGATTCGGCCATTTGTGTTTATCGACTCATCAAGGTAAATAACCACTGTTTTAAAGTTTGAGAGGTTACTTTAATAATAAAATTTGCGCGAATTTAGAGCCAAATTAAAAATAAGTAAAGTGATATTTTATTAAACAGTATAAATAAATTTTAAAACGATCTTTTTGGTAAATTATCGGATCTATTATGCTTTTTATTGTAGTGTTTTTATGTAGATATTGTTTTATATTTGTGAGCATTTATGTCTGAATAGAGTTTTTTGTAATGCGAACAGACAGGCACATATCGCATGCTGCACGTAACTTTTTAAAGTTTGCGCAGCAGCACGTAGAGCAATATTTAGATACGCAGTGGGTGCGTAATGAATTACATAACTTAGATTTAAACTAGATTTAAAGTTAATTAATATCCGGTGTTGAGTCTCTTAAAATAAGCTTTGGCTGAAACACGTGCTTTACTGTTATGCCGCTTTTTTTATAAATATCTTTAAGTACTAAGTTAGCCGCAGCTCGGCCCATTTCAGGAACTGGGTTATCTATTGTAGTCAGTGTTGGGTAGAGGTAATTGGTAAAAATTACGTTATCGAACCCAATAATGGCTAAATCTTTTGGTAGGTTAAAACCGTGTTCGCGGGCGTATTTCATAGCACCCGATGCCATTTCGTCATTGGCACATACAAGAGCGGTTATTTGCGCTTTATTTTGAATAAAATGCCTTAAGCCGTCGCTGCCACCGGTTTCTTTAAAGTCGCCCACATAATACAAGCTTTCGTCAAAGGTTAGGTTGTATTCTGCTAGGGCTTTTTTGTGGCCTTTTAAACGATTTGATGCATCTTCTTTAAACTGCGGGCCTGCTATGTACGCAATGTTTTTATGACCTTTGTTGATCATGGCTTTAGTGGCTAAGTAGCCGCCCATTACGTTGTCGAGGCTAATGCAGTTTTCTTCAATTTCTTTAACGTAGCGGCTCATTAGGTAAATAGGGGTTTTACCTTTACTCAGCTCAATTAGGTAATCATTTGATACTGCCTCTACGTGGGCAATAATAGCGTCGCAATTACGGCCTATTAAAAATTCAAAGCCGCTTTTTTCTTTTTTCTCATCACTGTGCCCAGGGGTAATAATAACGTGTTTACCCGCAATACGAAGGTGCTCTTCAATGGCTGACATCATTTGACCAAAAAACGGACCATCCAACTCAGAAACTAAAATACCGACGCTGTTTGTAGTACTCGAGGCTAATGAGCGTGCAATAGAACTTGGCTGATAGCCTAGCTCTTTCATTGCTTCTAATACCTTTTTTTTAGTTTTTTTGCTTACGTAGTCGTTGTCGTTAAGTACCCTTGAAACAGTTGATAAAGACACACCTGCCATTTCTGATACTTGATAAATTGTCGCCATTGATGTCCTAGCTTATATGTGTTTTTACTCGCGCTTTATAAAAATATAAAGCGCGAAGAATCATTAAAAGTTAATTTACACATTACTGCGTCTAATTGCTAAGTCTTCTGTTATTTTTTGTGTCATCGCTGAGGTAAGCGGATAAATAAGCATCAATGCGGCGCCTAAAAAAGCAAATGCGGCAGGTATCCAGCTCATAAGTAACTGTATACCAGGTAGGGCTTGCGTAATTGTTAGCTCATCCATGCCGTTATAGCCGTAGCCTGCAAGTACCACTAATACTAATGCACCTGCAAAACCACCACCGGTTTTTTGCACAAATGTACCCGCAGAATAAATAAGGCCTGTAGCGCGGCGTTTGTTTTTCCACTCTGAATAATCGGCTGAATCACCAAGCATACTAAAAAATAATGTTGGCATCATCGCGGCAAAAAATTCAGCAGCGCAACCAAAGGTAAATACAGCAACCAGATTATCGCTAGGCACCCAGTAAAATGCAGTAGTGAGTATGCCGCTTAGCATTAATGATGCAATAAATAGGTTTCGTTTACCCATAATTTCGGCCAGTTTACCTGTGGCAAGTGCGCCTAATATAGATACAACCAACAAGGCGATAAAATATTGCCCAGCCATGAGTTCATTGGCTACGTGGTACTTAAAGTAGTACGCAATTACACCGTATTTTATGCCATTAAACATCATGGTTAAAAAACCAATGCCAAGTAACACCAACCAAGGTTTGTTGGTCAGAAGGTCAACCATGTCACGCTGTGATCCCGTTAAGCTTTGCTTATCTTTATTGAGTAATTTTTTAATAACGAATGTCATTGCAGCCATAACAAGGGCAAAAAATACGCCGCTGTATAAATCGCGGTAATAAAAAAACAGGGTGGTAGCAAGCAAAGGTAGGATTATAAATGGCAGGCTTTTGGTTAAATCAAACAACTCTGATTTTAAATTGCCTTCATTTGAGGCGTGCGGTGTTACACGCTCTTTGGTAGTCGCAAACGTTATAATCATTAAAATAATAAGTAAGCTGGCAAATAAGTACATAGTAAGCTGATAGCCTTTGGCATCGTCGCCGCCACCAAAAAAAGCTACTAGCTCAGGTAAAAAACCCATAACCAATAAGCCACCAGTAAATGCACCTGCAAACCTAAAACCAGAGAGCTTTGTGCGCTCTGTATCGTCTGGTGTCATTACGCCCATAAGTGCCGAGTAGGGCACGTTACTTACGGTGTAGGCAAGCGTTAAACCTATGTAGGTTACGTAGGCATAAATAAGTTTATTGGTGGTGCTAAAGTCGGGTGTAGTAAAACACAACACCATAAACAAGCCCAAAAATGGTGCCGAGTAGAGTATCCACGGGCGAAATTTACCAAAGCGCGACTGCGTTCTGTCGGCAATCATACCCATAATAATGTCGGTTACGCCATCAGATAGCCTTACCACCAAAAACAACATGGCAGCGGCGGCTGCCGATATGCCAAATGTATCGGTGTAAAACACCGCTAAATAAGCAAGCGCACCGCGCCATACTAAATTAGCGCCGGCATCGCCCATGGCGTAACCGACTTTTTCGTATAAAGGGAGTTTGTTCACAGTGTGTGTTCTTATTGTTATAAGCCGATAAATTATCGGCTAGTTATTAGGTTACTGTACGCTTTACCGCTGGCTTTAACAGTTCGTTTTTGTGTGTTGTAGTCTACGTGTACTATTCCAAAACGTTTTAAGTATCCTTCAGCCCATTCAAAGTTATCCATTAGGCTCCACGCAAAGTAACCATCTACTTTTACGCCTTGCTCAGCTGCGTTATGTAGGGCATTTAAATGCTCGTGGTAATATTCAATACGGTCGTTATCTCTCACTTCGCCGTCTTTAAATTCGTCAGCCATGGCTGCACCGTTTTCGGTAATATAAATAGGCGGTAGGGTGTATTTTTCGTTTAACGATACAAGTAATTCTGTAAGCGCTTTAGGATAAATTTCCCAGCCAATATCGGTCATTGGCGCTTTATGTGGCAGCTCATGATAAAAGTCGGTTTCGCTTGCTTGATAATGCATGCGGGTATAAAAGTTAACCCCTAAATAATCCAGCGGTTGAGCAATTATTTCCATGTCACCTTCTAAAATGTCAGGGCGGTGGGCTTTAGGTAGCTGCTTAATAATATCAGGGTACTGACCTTGCATTACAGGCTGCATATACCATTGGTTTATGTAGTCATCAGCAAATGCAGTGGCTTTTAAATCTTCTTCACTTTGGGTGACGGAGTAACAAGGCGTAAAGTTAAGTACAATACCGTTTAGCGTATTTGGGCTGTTTTTAGCAAGTACTTGCATAGCCAAACCATGACCTAGTAATAAGTGGTGCGCGGCTTTACGGCCAAATTCGCGACCTACTATACCCGGAGCATGTACGCCAATTTCGTAGCCTAAAAATGAGCTGCAAAATGGTTCGTTTAAAGTGGCGTACGAGTGCACGCGTTCACCAAAAGCTTTGGTAATTAAGTCTGTGTAATGGGCAAATTCGTAAGCGGTGTTACGGTTTAGCCAACCGCCTTCGTCTTCAATGTGTTGTGGTAAATCCCAGTGGTACAGCGTTACAAAAGCTTTAATGTTACGACGTTTTAGCTCATCTAAAATGTCGGTATAAAACTTAACGCCGGTAGGGTTTAAGTGACCACTTTTAGTTATTACGCGCGGCCAAGAAATAGAAAATCTGTAAGCGTCTACGCCTAACGACTCTATTAGGTCTATATCGTCTTTCCAGCGAGTGTAGTGCTCGCAAGCTATATCGCCATTTGAATTATCGACTATTTTGCCTTCTTTACTGCAAAAGGTATCCCAAATACATGGCAAGCGATCGGTTGCGCCGCCTTCAATTTGAAATGAGGCCGTAGCTACACCATAAGTAAAATTTTTGGCTAAAAGTGGTGAGCCACTAGGTAAAGATAATTGTTTCATTAAGAGAAAACCTCTGCTTCTTTGTAGTAAATTTTGCTTTTATTTATAGTTTATAAATTGCATTGATGGAAGCGCTTCCATATTTAATTTGATTAATCACTAAGGATGGTATTTAATAACTTTAAGGAAGCGCTTCCATATTTAGATTAGTGGCTATTGCTAAGTAGGTCAATAGTTAAATTTAAATAACAAATTGGTGCTCACAAAATCACACTGACACAACACAGGGCTATAAAAATGAAAAAAAGCTTAAACACTAACAGGTTACGAATGCTGCCTATTTTAATAGGCGGATTATGCGCTTTAAGTGCGTGTAATAAACAAGAAGCTAACGTTGATAATAACCAAAGCGGGGTAGCCAAAAGTGCTGAGCATGAGCAAGGTGATTTATCACTTTGGCCAACGCTTAAAAGTAAGGTAGTAAAAACGTCTGAAATTGAAAAAACAATTGCTCAGTATTTAAAAACAATGACGCTTGAGCAAAAAGTAGCGCAGATGATCCAACCTGAAATCCGCGATATAACCGCTGCAGACATGCGCAAATATGGTTTTGGTTCGTATTTAAATGGCGGTGGCTCGTTCCCGAATGCTAATAAGCATGCAACGCCTGCAGATTGGATAACGCTTGCTGAAAGCATGTATCAGGCATCAGTTGATGACTCAATTGATGGCAGTAAAATTCCGACCATGTGGGGCACCGATGCAGTACATGGCCATAATAATGTGATTGGGGCGACGTTATTCCCTCACAATATTGGTTTAGGTGCTGCTAATAACCCCGCATTAATTGAGCGAATTGCAGCAGCTACTGCAATAGAAGTAATGGCAACAGGGATCGATTGGGTATTTGCACCGACTGTTGCGGTTGTGCGCGATGACCGATGGGGCCGAACGTACGAAGGCTACTCAGAAGACCCTGCAATTGTACGTGAATATTCAGCCGCAATTGTAAACGGACTACAAGGCAGAGCCGATGAAGACTTTTTAAGTGACAAACGCGTAATTAGTACTGTTAAGCACTTTTTAGGCGATGGCGGCACTGTCGATGGTGACGATCAGGGTGATAACATTGATAGTGAAGAGACGTTATATAACATTCATGCGCAAGGTTACATTGGCGGTTTAACAGCGGGTAGCCAGTCGGTTATGGCATCGTTTAATAGCTGGAATGGCAAAAAAAATCACGGTAATAAATATCTACTTACCGATGTACTAAAAACAAAAATGGGCTTTGATGGTTTTGTTGTAGGCGATTGGAACGGGCACGGACAAGTTGCAGGTTGTACAAATGAAAGCTGCCCGCAAGCTGTTAATGCAGGGCTTGATATTTTTATGGTACCAACGGATGCTTGGAAGCCACTTTATGAAAATACAATTAAACAAGTAAAAGCGGGCACAATAACAATGGCGCGAATAGATGACGCCGTGGCACGTATTTTACGCGTTAAATTACGTGCGGGTTTATTTGATAAACCAAGCCCCGCAAATCGAAAATATTCAGGTAAATTAGAACTAATAGGTGCGCCAGCACATCGCGATATTGCCCGCCAAGCGGTACAAGAGTCGCTAGTACTGCTTAAAAACAACAACCATTTATTACCGCTTAACCCATCAAGCAACATCCTGATTGCAGGCGATGCGGCTGATAACATTGGCAAGCAATCGGGTGGTTGGAGTATTACGTGGCAGGGAACTAATAATCAAAATGCAGATTTTCCTGGAGCAACGTCTATTTATGCGGGGTTAAAAACGCAAATAGAGGCTGCTGGCGGTAACGCTATTTTAAGCCCAAGTGGCACGTTTGATACCAAACCCGATGTAGCCATTGTTGTATTTGGCGAAGAACCATACGCAGAGGGGCATGGCGATAAAGATAACCTTGAGTTTGAACGTAACAATAAACGCTCTCTTAAAATATTAAAAACATTAAAGCAGCAAAATATACCGGTGGTATCAGTGTTTATATCGGGCAGACCAATGTGGGTTAACAGCGAGCTAAACGCGTCAGATGCATTTGTAGCAGCATGGCTTCCTGGCACTGAAGGACAAGGCATTGCAGATGTTTTATTAGAGGATGTAAGTGGACAAGTACAGCACGACTTTAAAGGTAAATTGTCGTTCTCGTGGCCTAAATCGCCTTTGCAAACCGCTGTAAATAAGGGCGATGCTGATTACTCTCCATTATTACCCTATGGCTTTGGCTTAACGTATAAAGATGAAAGTACGCTTGCCAATAATCTAAATGAAGACTCAGGTGTTGATATTAGTAACCTTGCGCCGCTATCTATATTTAATGGCAGCTTTAAAACACCGTGGCGTTTGTTTTTAAATTCAACCAGCGAGCAGCACCAAGTAGCAAGTAACAGTGTAAAACTTGGCGGCATTACTTATCGCACTGAAGACAAAGCGATTCAAGAAGATGCGATGCAATTTAATTTTGATGGCACTGCAGCCAGCTACATCGAAATTAATAGTAATTTTACCGAAGACAAAGTGGCCTACATTGAAGCAAATTCGGCCCTTAGCTTTAGCTATAAAGTAAACCAAATACCTAGCTCACAGACATACCTTGCAATGAAATGCGAACAAGGTTGTGGTGGCGAGCTTGATATTACCAATGAGCTTAAAAATGCTGATTTAAATACATGGCAAACCATGAGTATAGATTTAACGTGTTTTGCTAAAAAGGGCGTTGATTTTGCCAGAGTAACCAGCCCTTTTATTATTAAAACAGCAGGAGAACTTAGCGTTTCAGTTGCAGATATTAGCTTTGAACCACAAAGCGCTAAAAGCGCCATGGTTAAGTGTGAATAATAAAACCTAAAAGTTGTTGTGTGTATCCAAAGCCCTTAGTAATAAGGGCTTTTTTATGCTGGGCAATACTGCTTTAAAAACTCATGGTGAGGCGGTAATTGGCTTACGCGTTGCTCTATTTGTTGCTTAATACCGTGTAAAAAACGGGTGAGTTCTTCATCACTCATCATGCTGGCTATTAAGTGATGTTGATTAGGCTCAATACCTTGGCCAAGCATAACTTGCACCCACGAGTCGACTCTAAAAATGTCGCCATCGTCTAAAAATACACGACCGGTTTGCTTAAACAAATCAATTTTATGTTGAAGGGTTTTTGGCACCTCCATCGCACTACAGTGTTGCCAAAACTCGCTGTCATCGCGATTAGTTACTTTGTAGTGCAGCACAATAAAGTCGCGAATATTTTCAATTTCGCTTTTAAGTTGTTTGTTGTATTCGTCAATGGCGTGATTAGTAATGCCATTAAACGGAAATAAACGCATAAAGCGAATAATACCCGACATAATTAAGTGAATGCTGGTGGACTCAAGTGGTTCAACAAATCCGCTGGCAAGGCCAAGCGCTAGGCAGTTTTTGTTCCAGCCTTTTAAGCGACGCCCTGTTTTAAATTTAATAATACGCGGCTCTGTAAGTGGCTCGCCCTCAATGTTATTTAATAGTAGCGCTTTGGCTTGTTCGTCATCCATATATTGGCTGCAATAAACTAATCCGTTGCCGACACGGTTTTGCAGCGGTATACGCCATTGCCAGCCGCTTTTGTGGGCAATAGAGCGTGTAAGTGGCAATACGGTCTCGCTGGTTGATTTTGTTTGCACCGCAATGGCGCTGTTACACGGTAGTAAATGCGACCAGTCTTCGTAGCCAGTATGCAATGCTTGCTCTATTAATAAGCCTCTAAAGCCGGTGCAATCAATAAAAAAGTCGCCGTTAATGTGCTCGCCATTATTTAAAGTAAGCGATTCTATATGGCCCGTTTTAGTGTTTTTTACTACTTTTTGTATTTTACCTTCAATGCGTTTTACACCTAATGGCTCTGAAAATTCACGTAAAAACTGCGCGTAACGTGTGGCATCCATATGGTAGGCATAGTTAATGGGATTTTGCTGATTAAACGCAAATTTACCGCCTTTAGCTGCTTGCAGCTCGTAGCAGTAATCGCCAAATGGGTTGTTTATTCCTAAAGTTTTACCTTGCAACCAAAAGTGATGAAATTCACCCGCCCAACATTCTTTGCCCGTTGCGCCAAATGAGTGAATATAATGCGTGTTTTCATCGCCCCAGTTTTCAAAGCTAATACCTAATTTAAAGCTTGCTTGAGTGGCTTTCATAAATGCTTGCTCGTTTATACCCAGCAATTTATGAAATGTACGAATAGGCGGAATTGTTGCTTCGCCAACACCTACAGTGCCAATATCGTCAGATTCAACAAGGGTTATGTTTATATTGTTACCAACTAGTTTAGCAAGTGCCGCTGCGGCCATCCAACCTGCAGTGCCGCCTCCAGCAATTACTACGTTTTTAACAGCGTTTGTTTTAGTCATTATGTGGCTGCCCATTATTTGATAAAAGGTGATTTAAAAGCGCGCGATTACTTGGCATTCCATTTAAACACTGCGCTATTTTTTCGCGATTTTGCTGATAATAGTAATCCCCAGCACGTGGGTCGTTAAATGTATTTTGTGCAGATACTGTTTGTGTATTAAAGCCCATGCCATATAAAACGTATTGGTAACTGCTTGATGAAAACACTTCTTCGTTTTCAATAAAATCAAAGCGGCTAGGGGGCTGAAATTGCCAAAGTTTAAGTAAGTTTTGCAGGCGCTCGGGCGCGGTATTTAAATTACTAATATCTTGCCAATAAGGAGTGTCGTCGCGCTCGCTTAGCACATAATGAAGTTTTAAAAACTCAATAACGCGCTGCCAACGAGTGCTAAAACGCTCATTAAAACGCGTTTCAAGCTGGCTCATGTGGGTGCGGTTTTGCGGGAGTTGCTCGCTTATCATGCTAATTGAAAGCTCAACCATGGCAAGTGCTGACGCTTCAAGAGGCTCTAAAAAGCCAGCTGACATACCTACGGCAACACAGTTTTTAATCCAAAATTTTTGCCTGTAACCAGGGCTGAATTTTAATACGCGGTAGTTAAGTTGCTCAGCTTGTTGCTCACTGGTACTTTTAGCTATGTAGCTTTTTAGAGTATTTGTTGCGCTTTCATCGCTTTGATATTTACTACTAAATACATAACCTGTACCACGGCGCGTTGGCAGGGCTATATCCCAAATCCAACCGTTACTTTGCGCTGTAGATAACGTAGCAGAGGCAACTGGCTGATCGGCGTGTGCATTAGGTATTTGCGCCGCAACAGCGCTGTTATTAAATAAAATATGATCTTGCGCTATAAACTCACTATTAAAATGCTCACCAATTAAACGAGCGCGAGAGCCTGAGCAATCTATAAATAAATCACCCGTTATATCGCCATTATTATTTGTTTTTAATGAGGCAATATAGCCATGCTCGTCGTTAATAACCTCGGTTACATCGTCGATAATATGCGAAACATTTAGGTTTTTAACGCAGTGATTTTTTAAAAACTCAGCAAATTTACCCGCATCTAAATGATAGCCATAGTTGGTAACTGCTGCATATTCAGGTGTTTGTAATTGCTTTGGTGCTAGTGCTGCTTGGCATACAAAGCTTTGCATATTAACAACGTCGGCAAATTTTTGGTTAGGTGCAATACGTTGCCAACTGGCGTGTAAATTAGTGTGCTCGTAGCCTTGTGGATTCATAAAAGGGTGGTAGTAGTTTTCTCCCTCGCTGAGGTTTCGCCAATTTATAAATTTAGAACCTTGCTTAAATGACGCGTCGCACTGGGTTATAAAATCACTTTCTTTAATGCCAATGCGCTGTAGGGTGTTGCGCATTGACGGCCACGTGCCTTCGCCCACACCCAATATAGGCACGTTTGCCGACTCAACTAACGTTACATTCAGGTGCGGGTGTTCGGCGGCTAATAAGCCTGCGCTTAGCCAGCCGGCAGTACCTCCACCTAAAACGACTATTTTTGTTATTGGTTTGATCATGAGTTAACACCCTAAAGTTGATAACATTTAAACTAGCATTAATATTGTTTTAAATACAAAAAAGCCGCTAGTAAAAACTAACGGCTTTACTTTGTATTACCTTTAGAAGTTGTAACGCATACCAATATTGTAACGTGCGCCTAGCTGTTGTAGGTTCCACAATTGAACTGACGTACGGCCATGTTCGCGGCTGTTTTGTTCAGTAATATTAAGGCCTTCAACAAAAAACGATAGTTGCTCGCTGTAGTTGTACGCAACATTAAAGTCGATTTGATAATATTCTTCAGTAAAGCCTGGCTCATTTACGTATCGAGCTGCGCTATTTAAAAACTTATCACGCCAGTTGTAAGCAATACGTGCTTGAAAATCATCGTTTTCGTACATTGCAATAAAGTTAGCTGTATCGCTTAAACCCACTAGTGCAAATTGTGTAGTAGTAGGGTCGGCGTTTACATCAAAGTCTATGTCGCCATTAACAGTGGTGTAGTTTGCTTGCACCCCAAAACCGCTTTCACCAAAAAAGTGCTGAAAGGCAATTTCGAAACCATCAATTGTGGCATTTTTATTGTTGGTAGGTACTTGCGCTGTAAATTCTAGTAATGGGTCATCGCTGTTAGCAATTACATCGTAAGCGGCTTCAAACTCTTCGTAGGTCATAGAGTCAAAATCAACATTGTTTTCTGTGGCGGCAACCATTTGAAATAAGTTTGAATCGGTTACTGCAAGTCCGCGAGATTCTAGCTCAGCAATGGCAGCTTGAGCGCGAGGGCCCGCTGTTGCATCGCGTAATCCGTAGTAGTTTTGCGTCATTGGTGTTAAACCAATAAAGTTTTCGATGTCTTTAGTGTAATAACCTACCGACACATAACTTGTTTCTGCAAAGTACCACTCAGCCGATACATCAATATTATCTGATTCAAGCGGTACTAAACCAGGATTACCCGTTGACGCTGTAGCCGGTGATGAACCCGCTAAAAGAGTAGGGGCGCCTGGTACACCAACCGTCGCTGCTGAACTTAAGTTGTCGTAAGTTGGGCGAGCAATTGTTGTGCTATAAGAAAAACGCGCTTTTACGTTTTCGATTACTTCTATGTCAAAGTCAAAGCTTGGTAAAAAGTGATCGTAGCTAGATTTAAGCGTGAAATCTTCTTTAGCTGAGCCAAAACGAACGTTAAAGTCGTTATTACCTTCCCATGCTACTGCGTTAGGTAAGTCGATATTAGCCGTTGAGGTAATGTCGGTAGACTCTTGGCGTGCGCCAATAACAATGTTGTATGGCATATCGCCAATGTAGCCGTTGTAAGTAAATTGCACAAACGCTGCGGTTATATCTTCTTCAATGGTGCGATTAGTTGCAAATGCGCCATCGGCTGCAAAGTTAAAGCCGTATTCTTCACCTGCCCAGTAACCAATTTGCGATGCGCTGCCGGTATAACCTTGGTTGAACGAGCCAGATGTATCGTAGTCGTCAAACTCAGCTAAAAAGTTTGTTGGGTTTAGGTAGCCATCAGGTAGTTCGCCTGGGTTTTCGATACCCCAGTTACCCATTGTATTACGTGTAAGTGATTGCAGTGAATGGCTTTCCATAGAGCGAGACTCTATACCAAAGTCAATTGCACCGTTTTCAATTTCGTATTTACCATGGATTCTAAATTCTGTGATTTCAGACTCTTGGCGAGCAAAGTTAGAATCTAAAATAGACGTACCCACATCAGAGGCATCTAATGTGTTATTACAATTTAAGTTGTCTCGGCGGCAATCATCAAAATCGATACTCATTGATGGAAGCTCGCGGCTAAAATCAACTTCTTGTGCGTTAACTACGTTTGCGCCTAAGCCTGCGTTTACCCAGCTGCCGTAAGCTGCATCTGGTTTACTAGTTGCTTTTGAATTGTGCGCATCAAACATAAAGCTTAATTCTGAATTAAAATAGTATTCAACGTTTAAGCCAATAGAGTCGTTTTGGTTAACTTGGTTTAGCTCTTGAAATGCTAAACCTAAATCGCGTGTTTGCTGATCGCGACGTTCTTCTTGGTAGTAAATAGGGGTTTTTACTGTGTTATCGTCAAACGTTAGCGCGCTTTTGTAATTATCCATCCATATTGATTGCTCAGCACGGGCTTCGAATAAGTCTTGCTTAGAATACGTGTAATCAAGCGTGGCTGTTAAATCGTCAATTGGGCTATACTGCAGCGTTAATTGCGCGTTTGTACGAGTACGTTCACTGTCGGCAATGGTGTAGCGCAAATCTGATGGCATTGAATAAAGCTGGCCAACAGCGGGTGCATTAGTTAAAACAATATCGTCTGCAGCTTGTGGGATTGTGCCGTCAAAAGCTGATGTATTCCATTGATTTACAAACGCACCTGTTGATGAGCTATCGCGCTGTTGCATGCTTGCAGTTAACGAGGCACCAAATTTAGCTTCGCTGTCGGTCCAGCTAATTAAGCCCGAAAGCTCAGGTGTTATGTCATCCCCAACGCGGTTTGTTGAGTCGTGTAATGCTTTTACGCCAATGCTTGAAACAAAGCCTGGGTTATCAAGTGGGCGAGCCGTATTAATATTAATTGTTGCGCCAATACCACCAGATGCAATACTTGCTTTACCTGTTTTATATACTTCAACCGACTTAACGCTATCAGACGCTAAGTTTGCAAAGTCAAAAGCGCGAGAGCTGGGTGTACCACCGCCTGAAGGCAATGAAGCTGCCGGCATAGTTCGACCGTTTAGGGTTACCATATTGTAGTCGGGACCAAAACCACGAACCGTTACTTTAGAGCCTTCACCATTTGAACGATCAATCGACACACCCGTAATACGCTGTAGCGACTCGGCTAAGTTGGTATCGGGGAATTTACCAATATCTTCAGCTGATATAGCATCTACAACACCTGCGGCGTCGCGTTTTAATCGAGTTGACTCTTTAATACTGCTTTTAAAACCAGTAACTTGAATTACTTCAACATCTGTATTTGCTTCTTGTGCATATACAGGTAAAGAGATTGATGCGCCTAAAATCAGAGATAGGCTGGTCGCTATCTTTGTTTTTCTTACAATATGGTTGGACATTCGGTTTCCCTCGCACTTTTATCATTATTATTAACAGCTGTATGGGGCTGTTATTGTGTAATTATAAACATTGTCAAATATATGGAAGCGCTTCCAGAAAAATTCATTTAACTGAGCTTTGTGGAAGCGCTTCCAGAAATGCTAGTTTAAATTTTAAATAGGGTCAACTATTGTTTTAATAAAATGAGACTAAATTGTTTTTAAAATGTATGTTTTTTAGATTTAATTTTATTTAAATTATAAATTACAGGTGGTTATAAAAAACCGTTTTAAATAGTTGTGTAACAACATTTTATTATAAGAAAACTGGTTATTGATTCATTTAGTTATTTAAACACTTTAATAAGGTGTTTAAATCAGCTTTTAGTAAGGGCTAAAATTAATAAGTAGGCCGTTGGTCACTCAACTAGGACAAAACTTAAATTACTTATTACACTCAGCCATAGACTCAACTTAAAACACTATTTATAGGTATTAATAATTATGAGCAATGTAAAACAAGGATTAGCTGCAACCGCTTTAATTATGGCGTCGTTTAGTAGTATTGGCGCGCAGCAATGTAGTGATGTAAGTTTGCAAATTTTAGGCTCGGGCGGCCCTGAGCTTAACGATGGTCGCGCATCAACAAGTTACCTTATTTGGCACGAAAATAAAGCCAGAGTGTTAGTTGACGTAGGCTCTGGTGCCAGTATTGGGTTTGATAAAGCAGGTGCAAAATTTAGTGATGTTGATGCCATTTTATTAAGCCATTTACACACTGATCATGCTGGCGATTTACCTAGTTTTATAAAAGGCAGTTACTTTACATCACGCGATAAAACACTTGCGATATTTGGCCCCCAGGGCAACCGTGTAATGGCTTCTACTAATGAATATGCACAAGCGTTATTAGGTAAGCAGGGCGCATTTAGATACTTAAGTGATTACGTAGAAGGTAATGAAAACTACAAATTAGATATTCGTTCTGTTGCATCAACAAAACAAAATGAATTTAAACAATCACTACAAAGTGATTTGGCTGTTAATGCAATGACAGTTAACCATGGACCTATTCCGGCTTTAGCGTGGAAAGTGAGTATAGCAGGATGCGAACTTGTGTTTGCAGGCGACATGACCGACAAGTTCGGCACATTTACTGACTTTGCTAAAAATGCCGATGTAGTGGTTATGCACAACGCAATTGATGAAAACGCATCAGACGGGGCTAAAAATTTACACATTACCCCAAGTCAAATCACTAAGGTACTAATTGAGGCTGCACCTAAAACGGCGGTTCTATCTCATTTTATGAATCGGTCATTAAAAAATCAGCAATTGTTTAAAAAATCGTTAATTAAATCACTAAAAAGTAACGTAGTTTTTGCAGAAGATGGTTTAAAAATAAACTTATAAAGTATTGCGCATAAGAGTGTTGCGGGTCGCTAGTTTTATCGCTATTTTAAAGGCTCTCTCATAGATGGATTTTATTATGCGCATTAAATTTTTAGCGAGCTTTTATTCTTTCTTCTTGTTTGCACTGTTTGGTTGTGACGACCAAAGCATGGCAATGCAAGATAGCCCTCAGCTAAATAGTAATGCAAGTAACTTACCCACTAATAACAAAGTAAACACGCCTTCAGCAGCTCAAACAAACGAACCCGCTTTAGTGGTCGGTATGCTGGCAACACATTGTAAAAGTAATGAAGCAGCCTACATTAACGCAAAAATGCATAAAGTTGTGCGTAACCCAGATGAAAGTACAGCCTACAAGTTAGAACCTACCGATAAAGTGCTTTCTATTTGTGTTGCAAAAGATGACTCGTCGCTTAGTTATCGATTTGGTAGAGTTAATGACATAGGGCTTGAAAAAGAAGCAACACCGGATGCACCATTTGGTAGTTACTACAGGCAAGTAGGGCGTATTGGCGAGAGTATTTTATTTTTCAGTAACGGCGAATATCATTATTATATTATTAACTCAGGCGGTATGGGCAGCGGTGTAACCGTTAATGTTTATAAAAACGATACATTAATAACTGAGCTGTTTTCGGGTAATGATCCTTACGATGATTTTGTTATAGCAACCGATTTAAATTTCCCTAAAAAATTGGTTATCGAAAAACAGCCATTTAATAAGCAAATGCAGTAAATAATGACTCCACAGCAGCAAAACGTTATAGAGCAAGGGCATTGGTTTAAAAACCGTAGCGCTTATTTAAAAAGCTTTTTATTAACGCAGGGCAAAACGCTCTCGCTAAAAGCTCAGCAATCATTATTTTTGCGAGGTGATAAGCACGATGGAATTTATGCAGTGCTTAGCGGCGTGGTGCGTATTAGTGGCGTAAGTAACGAAGGCAAAGAAGCCGTATTGAGCTTTATTGATTCATCACTGTGGTTTGGCGAAGTTACCTTGTTTGATGGTGGCCTGCGTACTCATGACGTATATGCACAAACTGATGTTGTGCTTTTTTACGTGCCCCAACGCGAGCTTGAACAGCTATTAAACGAACAGCCACAATATTGGCAAGAGTTTGGTTTATTGCTGGCACAAAAGTTACGCCTAATGTTTACCTCAATGGAAGATCACGCATTACTAAGTGCTGAGCAAAAAGTATGCAATCGACTTTTAATGCTCAGCGAGCATACAGAGCACTTAACACCGCTTGTTTTATCTCAGCAGCAACTTGCTGATATGACCTACCTAACGCGCCAAACTATTAATCAAATACTGCAACAGCTTGTTAGCCTACAAGCCATTAGTTTGGGGTATCAACGCATAACTGTTTTAGATAAACAAAAGTTACAGGCGCGTGCTACACAAGCTTAAATAGAGGCTGCTTTATTTAGTTGGAACCAAAATTGCTACAGATAATGTAACGCAACAATGGATTTGAGCTAATGACTACAATAACCTTTAAAAATCAATATAGTAATTATAACTCTCCTACAGTAAATAAAGCGGCAGGTTCAAGCGAAGTTGCGGCAACTAATACCCTCCCTAACGTAAAAACAAGTGATACTAAAGGCATTACCTCAGCCCCTAAAGAACCAACATTTTTAGAAAGTGCCCAAGAAGCGCTGGTTTATCAGCGCTTAGGTGTAAACAAAAACAAAATAGACGAGCTAAAAGCGGCAATAGAAGAGCTTATTAAAGAACAGCAAAGTGAGGGCGCAGACCCTAGCGCAATTGCTGATAAAATAGAGGAACTTCAAAAAATGCTTGAGCAAGAGTATCAAAAAGGGCGCGAGCGAACGGATATGAAAGGTGAGCATGAGCCGGGTAAAATAATTTCTGCATTTGTTTAATTTACAAAATGTCGGATACCTGACATTGTTGCTGTGCTTACTTTTGCTAAAGTAAGTTTTATATATAAAAATAAAGGCAAAACAATGAAAACACTTCAACAGCAACTTGGTAAATATGGTTTGTATCATCGTTCTAAGCGTAATGTACTAACGCACTTTATTGGTATTCCGCTCATTGTATTTGCAGCGTTGTGTTTACTAGCGCGCATTCAAATACCCCTTGGTAGTGTAGTAATTGATGGTGCACAACTTTTTGTATTAGCGTCGGTTGTTTATTATTTTATGCTGAGCTTTTCGCTTGGCTTTATTATGGCCGTGATATTCACTTTACTCCTTGTTGGTGCTCAGCCTATTGCGGCAATGGCGTTTTGGCCTTGGTTGAGTATTGGCGTAGGTGTGTTTGTATTTGGCTGGGTATTACAGTTTATCGGGCACTATTACGAAGGTAAAAAACCGGCGTTTGTAGATGACCTAATTGGTTTAATTATTGGCCCTTTGTACGTAACTGTTGAACTACTATTTTTAATGGGTTTTTACAAAACATTAGAAGATGAAGTAAACGCAATAGCAGGTCCTACAAAGGCGTAAAATACTTTACTAAGTACCTTTATAAAACCTAATAAATAACAATAAAAGGGCAGATAACGCATGCAATATAATAATAAAACCGTGTGGATCACCGGCGCATCATCAGGTATTGGCAAAGAGCTTGCTATACAATTTGCCGAGCTTGGAGCGCGCGTTATTTTATCGGCGCGCAATGTAGATAAACTAAACGATTTAAAAGCAACGCTTAAAGGCGAAGGGCACTTAGTTGTGCAGCTGGACTTAGCACAGCCAGAGCATGTACTGAGTTCAATAACAGCAAAAATGAGCGAGCTTCCTGCAATTGATATTTTAATTAATAACGGCGGCGTATCGCAGCGCAGTTTATTTTTAGAAAACGACTTTAACGTGTACCGCCAATTAATGGAGGTTAATTACTTTGGCTTAATTGCACTTACTAAAGCTGTATTACCTACTATGGTGGCAAGGCGCAGTGGTTCAATTGTGTCTATTAGTAGTGTGGCGGGTAAAGTAGGTTCAAAATTTAGAACGGGTTATTCGGGTTCTAAATATGCGGTTGTTGGTTTTATGGATTGCCTACGTGCAGAAGTAGCACAACATAATATTCATTGTTTAACAATTTGCCCAGGCTCTATTAAAACAGCAATTGCGCATAACTCACTAAACGAGCAAGGCATAGCGCAAAATAAACCAGAAGAGTCGATAGAAAATGGCATGGATGTAAGCGTAGCTGCTAAAAAAATGATTAACGCCATTAGTAATAAAAAAGACGAAGTGATTATTGGCAAAGGTTTAAGTGGTTGGGCGCCTACAATTAAGCGCTTTTTTCCTACTTTGTTTAATCGCATTACCGCAAAAACAAACTATAGGTAGCATCGTTTATTTCAAAGGCGTAAAATGCCGTAAATTTGATCAATTTAGACAAGGATTCTAAATGAAGTATTTATGGCTGAGCCTGTTTTTTATTGTATTAATTTGGTCTGGTATCAACCCAAAAGATCAATTTACATGGCTGCTTGAAGTTATTCCCGCAATTATTGGTTTAGTGCTGCTAGCAAGCACTTATAGCCACTTTAAACTTACCCCTATTTTATACACCTTTATTTTAGCGCATTGTATTGTGCTGATGATTGGCGGGCATTACACCTACGCCGAGGTCCCATTGTTCGATAACCTATTTGGTAGCGAGCGTAATAACTACGACAAAGTAGGGCACTTTTTTCAAGGGTTTGTACCTGCACTACTAGCACGCGAAATTTTACTGCGCAAAAAAGTAGTAAATGGTCGAGGCTGGTTAATCACCTTTGTTATTTCGGTATGTTTGGCATTTAGCGACTTTTACGAATTAATAGAGTGGTGGGTTGCAGTGTTAAGCGGCGAAAACGCAGAAGCATTTTTAGGCACGCAAGGTTACGTGTGGGATACCCAATCAGATATGGGACTGGCGTTATTTGGGGCTATTTGCTCACTGTTAGTACTTTCAAAAGTACACGACAAACAGCTAAAAAACGTTAAAGATTATCTATAGGCTATAGGAACGTTCTATAGAAATGTTTATAAAAACATTGGTAAAAAAGACTATTAACTTATGACCGCAAACACTAGTGATTACTCAATTAGCACAGACAAAAGCAAACTTAACTTTAACGTTATTTATAACTTTATTGCTAATAGCTATTGGGCCAAAGGCATTCCTAAAAGCGTGATGCAATCAGCTATTGATAACTCAATGTGCTTTGGTGTTTACAGCGCTCATAACGAACAAGTTGGCTTTGCCCGAGTAGTGACAGATAAAGCAACCTTTGCCTATTTAGCCGATGTATTTATTACCCCGCACTTGCAAGGAAATGGGCTGAGTAAGTTACTTATTAAAACGATAGTAGAGCACCCTGAGCTGCAAGGGCTCAGGCGCTTTTTATTAGCGACTTCTGATGCGCATGGCCTTTATGCGCAATACGGATTTAAATCGATAGACAACCCCGCAATACTAATGCAAATAAATCCTGAGAATGTGTATGGGGAAAGATAAGTTGAGGGGTATCCACTAAAAAGAGGGGAAGAGCGGTGTGCATTTATTTAATTAACCTGCCTTTATGTTACTTTCTCCATTTTTTGCATTATATTTTTTTTCTGCTCTTTCTCTTATTTCAGCAGTTAACTTTTCTTCATTAATTTCAAGGTTCCTCATGTGCCCAATTGCAACACTACTAGCTAATAGCATAGATGTAGCCGCCCAAGGAAGCGTATCACCATATATCTCTCCAAAAGGCTTCACAAATGCAATTAGATCCGGATAACCGATTGCGCCAAAAAAAAAGTTAATTACAGTGGAGCTAGAAAATATAAAAAGACATACAACAAGTAATTTACCAATAAAATGTAGAAGAGAGAAAATAGCCCACCAAATTTTTTTAGTATTATTTATAAAATCAATAATCAATGTTTAAATCCCTATTTTGGTACTTATAAAAGACTTATTAAATCTACTTAATATGTTTGAATATTTAAATGCATATTACAATGCTGGCTTGTTAGTTGCCTTTTGCAAACTGCCAAAAGTCTCGATTGGTATATAAAACCCAATTTAAACTTTTTGGCACCATATAGAAATAAAGAATTTCGGTAGAGCTTTGAAAGGCATTAAAATTAGCCCAGTTTAAATCTAGCTGTTCAGTTAACCTTTTAGTTAAACCCGAATCTTTGTATATGCGTTCGAAAGACTCAAATACAAACACAGTATCGTTATTTTGATACTCTAATAGATTTGAGAAAACCTGATTGAATTGATCTTCAGATAACCAAGGCTTTAATTCTGAATTGGAGTTTTTAGTGATTTCCCAAGAATTAGAAGTAAGCTTTAATTCTTGATCATTTTCAGTATCAATAATCGATTTCAAATCGTCAAAATTCAACTGTGACTCCTAAGGCAACTAACGAGCCTGTAGATTAACTCGTTTTTTATTTGTTTTTATTGATAAACAAACCATAGCTGAGTTCCTATTTTGGTTCAATCAATTACTGTGTTTTTCATAGAATATAAAAAGCTGGTTTGGTGTTGTTTCAATTGGCGTTTTGGACGGGATTTCGCGTGTTTGAGTGGCTTTATTTTAAGTTAAAAGGGCTTTCCCTTTCATTTGACCTCGTAAGGTCAATTTATTCATCCCTTTATTCACCGTAATATACCGCCTTTTATTTAAATGCAAAATTTAGGATGGGTGTCACTATAATATGTTTCCTACTTGCCCAGCGGAATAGAGCCAACTATCACACCATTTTCAATAACAAATAGCACGTTAGCTATTGGGGCGTTGCCATAACTGTCATCATTCCACGCATCATTATGCAAATAAACAAATTTATTTAATAACTCTTTAGGAGCATCTTTAGCAATAACCATTAAACCAGTTCTTCTTGCGATTGAAACAAATAACTGTTTTGCATTTAAAGCCTTATGAGCTTTTTGCATTTGTTTTTTAGATAAGATGGCCTCACTACTAAATGATTTACCGCTAGCTGTTAAAACTTTGTTATCTAGTGATTTGGATGCTGTAAATGTAACGTCTATAGCATCAATATTTGCAAAAGCTTTTTGGACTGTTACATTTAAATCAATTTTATCGCTATCTTGATGCATTAAAAAAATAAAATTATCTGGTGTGTCATATCCAAAAGCAATAACAACTTCAGGTGATTCTTTAGAGCCAAGTAAAGTAGAATATACAGCACCGTGTTTTATCCCTACCCAGTCACCCGACTTAATTATGGGATAAAATGTTCTTTCTTTTATATCTATTAAAACTTCCTTTTCCAAAGACTTTGGCAAAGGTTTGATATTCTGTTCTGACATAACTGCTCCTGAAAAAATAGATGCTAATAAAAGTAATATTATCTTCATTTAAACCTCAGCTTGCTTAAGCACATAACGAGCCTGTAGATTAACTCGTTTTAAATTTATTTTTATAGATGAATCAACCATAGCTTAGTTCCTATTTTGGTTCAATTGATTACTGTATTCTTACGCAGAATATAGAAGTGTTTGATATTGTTTTAATTGGGGTTTTGGAAGAGATTACCTGTGTTTGATTGGCTTTTATTTAGGGTAAAAGGGCTTCCCCTTTTTAGTGTATCGTGTTTTTCAGCTTTTCTATATTATGAACAAGGCAATACAATTGCCGCAGCGTGAAGTAAGGCATTTACTTTCATTTGACCTCGTAAGGTCAATTTATTCATGCCTTTATTCACTGTAATGTTCCGCTTTTTATTTAAAGTAAAGCCGGTTCGATACAGCCGAGTCGTTTGCTATTCTTTAATAAACAGCTATCGTCGTCCGATTAGGCTGTCTATTTTTACTTTCATCTTATCAACATAGCACAGCTTTTTGTGTGATTAATTATTTATAATAATGCACTCTTCATGCTGTTTTTATTGGCTTTTTCGCAAAAATTTAGGATGGGTGTCTTGTTGATTTTGTTAACTAATAGCTAAATTTTACTAGTCGTCCACCTCAGGGCGTGTTGTTAGCTTTACCTTGGCGTATGGTAAAGCATGACAGCAATCTTTACTGCTCTGTTTCTGTCGCCATTTAGGTGAAAATCATAATTAAACCATGTCTCATTTTTTTCATTTACGAACTTAATAAAGTTTTCATGTTCATTAACTGATGATTTAGCAACATCAACGGCACTACTAAAATCCTTATTTGGTACAAACATGATTACTGCAGCTTTTGAGTCCCTCCATGTAAGGTAGCCCAACAGTTGACTTATCGTAGCTAGGAAACTTTTTTGCCCTTTCCAGAACTTACACTCGCCAATAAATACATTAGTATTTTCATGGCGTAAGAGAATATCTGTTTTACCTGTTTTATTGAACGTTTCTCCCGTTGCAGAACCATTAAAATTAGGCTCTAACATCATGAGAAAATGATCTCTTAGATGCTCTTCTTCTTTTTGAGCATATAAACTAGGTAAGCGCTCAAACTCTTTACCTACATCATGTATCATTTGAAGGATATCGTTATATACTGCTTGGTCTAAGCATGGCTCAGGGCTATACCCAACTTCATTAACTTGAGGCTTATTTAGGGTGATTTTTTTACGTTTCTGTGGAGCTGGAACTGCAAAAGTTGGAGATGTCTCAGAACTCTTTTTAATTGGTACACCTAATGAAGCTAATACACCTGATTTTGCTTTAATTCTGCTTTTTGTTGATTCAAAAGCTGATTTAATTTGAGCTTCACAACTAGAATTATACCGCTCTACCTCTCGTTGAACATTAACTAGTTGTTGCATAATATTTTTAAGATTTGAATCTTTTTCTCTAACGATAGCCTCTGGCTCGTTGGAGAAGTTGATGATTTCAAAGCAAAATTCATTTCTATTTACTTCTATATCCATTGTCCACATTATGCAACTACTTGGTACGCAGTGTAATAATTGAACATTACCGCTGATTGGAACATGGAATTTGATAACATCTTTCTTATAAGATTTACCTGAGTAAACATGGAATGAACGAGGAAACTGTTCTGCTGAGATCATTCTTTCAGATGAAGACGCATATATTTTATCTTCATGTATTTCTAATGATTCAATGGTTGCCTCTGATAGCTTGTGGACAATATAGTCGCTTTCATTTACATTGAGTATATAGTCATCTTTTTCTGAATCTATTGATGACAAAACATTAGATTTTGATACTTCAAGAAAATCACTAAGCCTTCTTTCACCAAAAACTCGACTTGTTCGCATATGCTCGAATATCCTTATGTAAAGCTAATAGCTTTATCAGAGGACACTTTCCTCTTTTTATGAGCAAAGTATGTCCTCTTAATTATTTTTAATATTAATAACAAATCCTGTAACATATTGCGAGTATTAAACTTTAAGTTAGGCTGTTCTTTTAATAACATGCAGAAAAGATGAAAACGTCCTCATTTTTAGACTTATGAGGAAAAACGCCAGCGCTGTAAGCAAATACAGCAATTAAAGATTTAAAATGAAAACCAAATCCGATTTTAAATCATTTAACAGCCACTAAAAAACGCCAGCGATAACGTAATTAACCGCATTAAGTACGCTTGTTTGTGTAAGCATATTATAAAAGGTGATTTTTGGCTGGTGGAGGCTGTAAAAAGGAGATCATAAATTATTTACTAAACGCATCTACCTACTTTTAAAACAGGACAGACACGTTTAATACGAATTCACTTGGCTTTTTTAGCCTCTAGAGTTTCTATTTCACTCCAGATTTTTTCGGCTTCTGCACTTAACATGGCAAAGCTTTTAATGTCGCCTTTTCTTTGTGCCTGCATGCCTTGCTCTAGTTTTACGTCGTATTCTTTACGCAGTTTTTTTACGGGATCAGGCTTTAAAAATGAAAACATTAGTATTCTCTTAATTTATTAAATTATATGTAGTTAGTGTACGCATTAATGGGCTTAATAGTTCTTTGTTTGGTGAAAATGTTTACTTTGCGCTTTAAAAGCGCAAAGTAAACACGGTGTAATTATTAACGTACTGTGTGCTAGTGCTAGTGCTAGTGCTTATGTTTCTGGCTCTAGGCGCTTAATACCTTGCCCATCAATACCTAAATAAATAAAACCATCACTGCCTTGGGCTAAGCTGCGCACTCTGCCTATTCCGTCGAGTATTTTATATTGCTTAACAACACTGCCCTTTGAGAGTTCCAATGCGCTAATAAATGCAAATTTCATTGATGCTAGTAATAGCTTACCTTTAAGCTTTGGATATTTATCACTCGTTATATACAACATATCGGATGGCGCAATTGAAGGGGTCCAATGTAATACGGGCGATTGCATGCCGTCTTTTTCTTTAAGGTCGGTAAACGTGGTACCGCTGTAGTTAACGCCGTAACTGACCAAAGGCCATCCGTAGTTAGCGCCTTTTTTTATAATATTAAGCTCATCGCCGCCGCGTGGCCCATGTTCGTGAGACCATAAAACATTATTTTGATTATCAAACCACATGCCTTGTGGATTACGGTGCCCATAAGACCATACCGCATGTTTTGCATCTTTTTGTTTAACAAACGGATTACTATTTGGGATACTACCATCTTCGTGTAAGCGATAAATTTTACCGCCGTCCCGCGTGAGATCTTGCGGGTTTATGTCGCGCGAGCCGCGATCGCCTATTGAAAAATAAACATAACCTTCATCATCAAACACAATACGGCTGCCGTAGTGCTGGCCTTTGGTACTATTATGCTCGCCTTTGTATAGCAATTGCTGATCAGACAACTGCGTATGATCGCTACTTAGCTTGGCGCGGATTAAGGCGGTGTTACTTCCGCTTTCTTTGCCCTCACTACTTGAGTAACTAAAGTACAGCCATTGGTTTTGCTTGCTATCGGTGTGTAGTGCTAAATCAAGCAATCCACCTTGGCCATTAGCTTCAATGTTGGGCAGCCCTGAAACCTTAGCTAACGTAGTTGTATTTTTAGGTAATAAAAATAACGTTCCACTGCGCTCAGATATTAGTAAATCACCATTAGCTAAAGGCTCAATAGCCCAAGGTATAACCACACCTTCTGCCGCTGTTACTGCGTTAACGTTAAGCGGTAAAGTATCGAGCTGTTTATAGTTTTTTACGTAATCGCTTTTTGCATTTGCGGGTGCGTTAATAGCAAATATAGCAACAGCCAAGCCTGCACTTATTAGTTTAGGGAGTGTGTTATGTGACATTAAATTTATCATTATGGCTTCCAAAATTAATCCAATCTTACATAACCTTAACATGGCATAAATAAATTTGTTAAGCGTTGAGTTGAATGAAAAACACACACTTATATTTTTATACGATGGCCTTTTAACAGAAAATTGTTTTAGCAATTAGCGCTAATAAAAAATTGAATAATTACTCTATTGGGGTTGAAAACTAAAAATTTCAGCGTACACTTGTGCGCTGAAGTTTGAGCGTACACGTGTAAGTTTAAACGTTAAGTATTTTACGACCCAAGAGATTAATAGTGATGATAATTAAAGTATTAAACCAATTTTCAAAATGGTTTTTACACCATCAAAGTTTTGCAGGCTACATAGAGCCAATAATGCAGGTGTTTAAACCTGCGTGGCGTGCAGGGCAGTTTAGAGCGCAAGTAGTTAATACAGCTGTGCTTAATGATGGCTTTTTAAGTGTGCAACTTAAGCCAAGCAAACAATGGCCTGCACATACTTCTGGGCAGCATATTAGTTTAACGCTTGAAATTAATGGGCGATTATTAACACGTGTTTTTACCGTGGCCTCAAGCGCTCAGCAATTTAAAAATACAGGTTTGGTGCGCTTACTAATCAAAACAAATGCGCAAGGGCGCTTTACTGGCTTACTCAGCAGCGCATTAAAAGCGGGTTTGTGGTGCAATATTTCTGCGCCAAGCGGCGATTTTGTATTTAAAAACACACATACACCGGCTACTTTTTTTGCCGGTGGGTCGGGTATAACACCTATGCTGGCTATGCTTGATGATTACTTAAGCCAAACTACTCAAAAAGTGTCGCTAATCTATTACGCAAAAGCCACTGAGCATCAATGTGTTGATGAGCTGAGTAAGTTTGCGGTGCAATTTGAGAATTTTTCGTTTTTATTATTAACGCGTGAGCAATCAAGCGATATAACCAGCAATATTAAGCCGTGGGAAAACCCAGATGTTTACTGCTGTGGCCCTGCAGCATTTATGCAAACGGTGAGCGATTTTGCTAAAACGCATAAGCTAAATTATTACCAAGAGGCATTTGGTTTAGCACTACCTAGCTTAAACGATGACAGCCAATTTAATGTAAAAATTAACGCCAGTGCCCATGTTGTATCGGGCAACGATGTTTTACTACCTCAGTTTGAAGCAAAACAATTGCCGGTTAAACGCGGTTGCGGTATTGGTATTTGCCATCAATGCCAATGTATTAAAAAGTCAGGCGTGGTACGTAATTTAAAAACAGGTGAATTGAGTGACAACGGCGAGCAATTAATACAACTTTGCGTAAGCCAACCTGTTAGTGATTTGGAGTTACAATTATGAAAAACATTAACTATGACATGCTCGCAAGCGAGTTAGATGCCATTAAAATGGACACCCTTGGTAAAGTAGGTCAACAAGATGCTGACTATATTCGCTCTGTTGTACGCAAACAGCGAATGTGTGAATGGAGCGGGCGAATTTTACTCATGCTTGGTTTTATTCAGCCCTTATTGTGGGTTGCAGGTGTATTGTTATTAGCGCTTGCTAAAATTTTAGACAATATGGAAATTGGCCACAATGTAATGCATGGTCAATACGATTGGATGAACGACAAGCAACTTAACTCACAGCATTATGAGTGGGACATAGCGTGCGACGGGCAAAGTTGGCACCGCGTTCATAATTTTGAACACCATACGTATACTAATATTATTGGTAAAGACAGAGACTTTGGTTATGGCTTGTTGCGTTTAAGCGATGATTTTAAATGGCGTTTTAAAAATGTATGGCAGTTTTTTACGTATATTAATTTAAGTGTGTTATTTCAGTGGGGCGTGTCGTATCACGAGTTGGCTGCAGAGCGTGTTTTTATTGGTAAAAAGAAAGAAAACCGCGAAGGGCTTGTATCACACTCTACATTAAAGCAGCGCTTTTTTAGTAAAGGCGCTCGCCAATTAATTAAAGATTATGCGATATTTCCGTTACTTGCAGGGCCTTTATTTTTATGGGTATTGGTCGGTAATTTAGTAGCTAACTTAATCCGTAATTTATGGACGTCGACCATAATATTTTGTGGTCACTTTACTGAAGAAACGCAAACTTTTAAACAAGAAGACTGCGTAAACGAAACCCAAGGGCAGTGGTATTACCGCCAAGTGTTGGGTTCGTCTAATATTAAAGGGCCGCATTGGTTTCATGTTTTAACAGGGCATTTGAGCTGCCAAATAGAGCATCACTTATTTCCTGATATGCCGTCTTCGCGCTATCAAGAAGTTGCACCTCAAGTACAAGCAGTTTTGAAAAAACACGGTGTTGATTATCATACGGGTGGATTTTTCAGACAGTATACGTCGGTGTTAAAACGTATTATTAGGTATTCGTTCAAGTAAATTATTTACCTTTAAGAATCGGCTAGTGCAACTGCATTAGCCGATTTTTTTGTTTATAGCACCCAATGCGGTTGATTAGTAAACAGCACTTGCAAAAAATTCTCATAGTTAATTAAAAAAGCCTTACTTTAGCTATGGTTAAATAGCGTGTGATTGTCATACAATGGAGGAAAATAGACCACACAAGAGAGATTAAAATGGCCGCATTTGGTACCGTGTTTATGCCGCAGATGATTCAAGCTCGTTTTTCTGATAATAAATGGAGCGAGAGCTCAATTGTCCCTTCCGATAAACTTGAACTTCATGCTGGTGCGCACGTTCTTCATTATTCAAGTACATGTTTTGAAGGCTTAAAAGCCTTTCGCCATGAAGATGGTTCTGTTTATCTTTTTAGAATGGATGCAAACATTGCACGCATGCAACAAAGCTCAGCGCTATTAAGCTTACCGAGTTTTGACAGTGATATGCTAAAAACGATGATTATCGATATTATGCGCGAATACGCAGATGAAACGCCATTACCGCCGGGCTCCATGTATATTCGCCCAACGCACATTGGTACTGAGGCGGCAATTGGTAAAGCAGCTGCGCCATCAATGAGCTCGCTTTTATACACGTTACTATCGCCAGTAGGTGATTACTTTGCCGGTGGTGCAACTGCACTGCGTGTATTGCTTGAAGAAGATGGTATGCGCTGCGCTCCGCACATGGGTATGGTAAAAAGTGGTGGTAACTACGCCAGTGCACTAGCACCTATTAGTGCTGCACGTATAAAGTACCAAGCAGATCAAATTTTATTTTGCCCAGGTGGCGACGTACAAGAAACCGGTGCTGCTAACTTTATACTTATTGATGGCAACGAAATTATTACTAAAGCGCTCGATAGCACGTTTTTACATGGTGTAACGCGTAATAGTATTTTAACCATAGCCAAAGATTTAGGTATGACGGTAAGCGAGCGTAACTTTAGCGTTACTGAGCTACTAGAGCGTGCTGCTAAACCAGGTACTGAAGCGGCGCTTTCGGGCACTGCAGCTGTACTAACTGCTGTGGGTACATTTATTCATAACGATAAAGAATACAAAGTAGGTACTGGCGAGCCAGGCCCAACGACTGCGCGCCTTCGCCAAGCATTGAACGATATTCAATGGGGTAAAAGTGAAGACAAGCACGGCTGGTTAACTAAAATCTAATTATAGACTTAATACTAACTCGCATTAAAAAGCCACCTAATAGGTGGCTTTTGTGTTTTTGGTTACTTTAAGCTGTGCTTATTAGAACTTCATTTCTATTTTTCCGTAAACGTAGCGTCCGTTAAATCCATACGGCGAGAAGCTAGAATAAGCAAATAAACGTGAGAACGTTGTTAAATCGTCAACATTTTCACGTGTTGCATCTGGGTAAACATCAAAAATGTTATTAGCACCTAAGCTAAGCGATACGTTTTCACTAAGCGAGTAGGCGACATCTAAGTCGGTTATCCATTTTGGTTTTAGTACTTCATTAAGCTCTGCGGTTGATGATGGATCTTGGGTTTCACCGTAACGCGTAGTTCTAAGCGTTGTACGAATATCATCGTTAGTCCACGTTGCGCTTAAGTTGTACTTATTACGCGGTGTGCTTACTTCAAAACGACGCAACTCAGTGCCTGAAAACAAGTTGTCTTGATCGAATCCTGCACCTTGTAGCTCTGCTGGTGGGTCGATGATATTGGTTACTTCATTTTTGCCGTAGTTGTAACCTAAGTTAAAGGCTAAATCGCCGTAACCGTCGGTTGCTACGTTATAAGAGGCAACCACATCTACACCACGTGTTTTACTGTCAATTGCATTTAAGAAGAAACGACCTTGGTTAGCGCCAGTGCCTTGAAGTAAATCGGCAATTGCAGCACCCGATAAGTTGTTTGATAACACAATGCGGTCATCAATTAATATTTGGTAGTAATCAACCGATAAGCTGAAGTTAAAGTCGGTAGACCATGTAAAACCAACGCCGTAGTTTGTTGCTTCCTCTGCATCAAGACCAGGTGAACCCAGTGCTTTTGCTACATCACTGCCTGGTGCAAACGTACCTGTTTCGGTGGGTTCGCCATCAACAAATACAGTGGCCACTGAGGTAAAGTATTGCTGTTGCAAAGAAGGTGCCCTAAAACCTGTCGATGCCGATGCACGAATGGCTAAATCTTCAGTGAGCGAATATCGCGTTGCAATTTTACCATTGAGCGTATCGCCAAAATCAGAGTAATCCTCGTAACGCGCGGCAACAGCTATGTTCCAATCATCTGTGAGGTAAGTTTCTAAATCTATGTAAAAGCTAACATTGTGGCGGCTGTTGTCGCCCTCAGATTCAGGTGTAAACCCCGGGAATACTTGTGCGCCCGCTGCGCCAAATGGGCCATCAACTGGGTCAGTTACTTCGCCTCCTGGGCCAAATGTGCCTTGTGCGTATGATGCTTCTTCGCCTGCATCTATTTGGTAGCCTTCACGACGATACTCAGCACCTACAGCGACACTTACCGAGCTTTCTAAAAAGCTGACGTCTACCTCGCGGCTAAAATCAACGTTTAAAGTAAGTTGATCGTAGGTAAGTGTTCCTGCATCAAAGCTTATTTGGCTAGTCGGGCCGTATGATGTATTTAAGCTATTTATAACACCAAACTCAAACGCATCTTGACCATATACGGCCGATACATCGTAATTCCATTCACTTACAAAACCTTTAGCGCCAAGTGCCAGTGAAAAGTCATCTATATCTGAGGTAATAACAGGTAAAAAGCCATCAGGATATACTTCTTCTATATTACGGCTATCGCTTGCACGGCGATAAAACCCGCCGCCTTCGCCTTCACGTTTGCTGTAAGAGCCAAACGAATATAAATCTACTTCGTTTGTTAATTGATACCCAGCGTTATAAAACACTGAAAAGTCTTCTACATCGCCATTACCAAAGTTATGGTTATATCGATTTACGGTAAGTTCACGTGGGTCAAGCGCGCCATCTACTGATCCGTCATCTATGCGTGCGTAGTTTTCGCGTTGGTCGTAGTCTGAGCGGTTAGTTGAATGGCGGTCGCGGTATTCTGTTGAGATGTTTAAAAAGCCATTATCGCCAAGCTCAAAACCCATATTACCTTGCAGCGTTAATGTTTGACCATCGGTTAAAGAGCGATCGTCCCCTTCGGTAAAGGCTAAATTTCCGTCGCTACCTTCAGATACTGATTTTAGCTGTGGTACACCGTCCATTTCGGTTACGTTAGCACCATATATAGCCGCAACTGAACCACCGCTGCTGGCACTTTTAAGTACAATATTAATAACACCAGCTATAGCGTCAGAGCCATATTGCGCTGCTGCACCATCGCGTAATACTTCAATACGAGCAATAGCATTTGCAGGTATCGCATTTAAGTCAACCGATGATGAACCACGACCCGTTGAGCCATTTAAGTTAAGTAATGCATTGCTGTGGCGGCGTTTACCATTAACAAGCACTAAGGTGTGATCGGGTGCTAAGCCACGAAGTTGAGCGGGGCGTACATGATCGCTGCCATCAGTAAGTGATGCTTGTGGGAAGTTAAAGCTGGGTAATAAACTGCTAAGCAGGGCATTCGTTTCAGTAAAGCCTGAGTTTTTAAGTGCATCTGCACCAATTATATCGATGGGTACTGCGCTGTCTTCTACTGTACGGCCTAATCGGCGAGAGCCAATTACGCTTATTTGTTCGATGTTTTCTTCTGCTTTAGTGTCTTGCTCTGCAGCATTTACGCAGAGCGAACCAAGTAGTGCAGCAGACGCGCTCATTGCGAGTAATATTTGTGGTACCGATTGCTGTAATTTAAATAACGGTTTTCTATTCATGCTGTATTTCCCCATACCCATTGAATTATTTTAGTTTTGAACAAAAAGATTAATACCAACCCGCAATAATACTTAATCATTTTTAGGGGCTAAACGTGCCGTTACCTGCGTTAAAAAATTCTCATTTAGAGCAACTAAATAGCGAATTTTTTGCCTAGCTATCAACACGTTTTTCCATCCTCAAAATAGATCACTTAATTAAGCGGATTGGTATAAACTTTTTTGTTACCTTGAAGATATACTTAATTAACAAAGTCAGTCAATTGAATAACATTCAATTAATTTAAGGGTTTTTATAATTACATTTGGTTGTTTTTTATAATGATCATTGTTTTAGTTATATGACCAAGGGTTTTGCTAAGTAATTGAAGAATAATGAGTTATATCTAAAAGTGATATTTAACGTTTTGTTAACTGGTCAGATGAGGTTGGTGATTTTAACTAATTACTAGTATGAGGGCGTTTCTATTGGGCTGAGACTAGGCGGGTATTAAATTACAAGTATTACTAAAAAAGAAAAAGATAAAGCCACTCATTAAATGTTAATTAAATTAACATTTTATGGGCGTTTTATATTTTATGTCCTGTTTATTAGAACCTATATTTTAAAACATGAAGCAATTTTGTTTTTATAATTAATTGGTATAAAAATAGAGTTAAAAAGAGAATTAAAATTTAATTTTTCCAACAAGCATATCTTTAAACATTACCCAATCTCCCCATAAACTGTAAAAAGGGTGTTTAAAAGTAGCAGGGCGGTTTTTTTCAAAAAAGAAATGCCCGATCCACGCAAACCCATATCCAATAACAGGTAATAGCCACAATAGACTGTATTGTTGTTTTATTAATGCTATTGCGATTACAGCAAGAACAAGTGTACTTCCTATAAAATGTAAGCGGCGGCAAATCACGTTGCGGTGCTCTTTTAAATAATAAGGGTAGAAGGCTTTAAAGCTTTTAAACGTGAGGTTTGTACTTTGCATAGTGTGCTCTTTTATTGTTTTTTATTTTAATGAGGGTCGTGCTATTAAAGCGTAAGTTTACATTTGTTTACAGCGATAAATGGCGCTTAACGCATCTAAATAGACAAAAGGGCTAAAAGTTAATAACTTAGGCGCACTATTAATAAATAAGAATGGAACTCAGGATGTTTAAACACACTCTAGCATGTGCTGTAATTGTAGCGCTTAGCGGCTGTTCAGAGCCAACTAATACGGTAACTCAAGAAGAAGTAAAAGCACCAATGAAGCAAGTTAACGCAGTTATATACCCAGAAACAAAAAAAGGCGATATCGTAGACACCTACTTTGAAGAAGCGGTTAGCGACCCATATCGTTGGCTTGAAGATGACATGAGCAGCGAAACTGCCGATTGGGTTAAAACGCAAAACAATTTAACGTTTTCTTATTTAGAACAAATACCTTATCGCGATAAGTTAAAGCAGCGCCTTGAAAAACTAATGAACTACGAAAAAATAGGCGCTCCTTTTACTGAAGGCGATTACACCTATTTTTATAAAAACGATGGCCTGCAAAATCAATATGTTTTGTACCGCAGTAAAGATGGCGGCGACGTTGAAGTATTTTTAGATCCAAACAAGTTTAGTGAAGATGGTACGACGTCTATGTCGGGTTTATCGTTTTCAAAAGATGGGTCATTACTCGCGTATCAAATATCTGAAGGCGGCAGCGATTGGCGCAAAATTATAGTTATTGATGCACATACTAAAGAACCTGTTGAAGAAGCGCTTGTTGACGTTAAATTTAGCGGCATAGAGTGGCTAGGTAACGAAGGTTTTTATTATTCAAGTTACGACAAACCTAAAGGCAGTGAGCTTTCGGCTAAAACAGATCAGCATAAAGCGTATTACCATAAACTAGGTACAGCTCAGTCTGTTGACCGTGTGGTATTTGGTGAAACTGATGCGCAAAAACATCGCTACGTTGGCGCTGATGTAACACATGATGGCCATTACTTACTTATTTCGGCAAGTACGTCTACCTCAGGCAATAAGCTGTTTATAAAAGACTTAACAAAGCAAAACAGTGAGTTTGTAACGGTTGTTGGAAATACCGATTCAGATACATCAGTGATTGATAACGAAGGCAGCAAGCTGTTTTTAGTTACTAACCTTAATGCGCCAAACAAAAAAGTAGTGACGGTTGATGCAAGTAACCCAAGCCCAGAAAATTGGGTTGATTTAATTCCTGAAACCAAAAACGTACTAAACCTTACAAAAGGCGGCGATACCTTTTTTGCCAACTACATGGTTGATGCGATTTCGCAGGTAAAACAATACAACAAAAAAGGCGAGCTAATTCGCGAAATTACATTACCAGGCGTGGGTACTGCACGTGGTTTTGGCGGTAAAAAAGATCAAACAACGCTTTATTATTCGTTCACTAACTACAAAACACCAGGTACTACTTATACGTTTGATGTAGCTACGGGTGAATCGGGTGTTTATCGTAAGTCGGCTATTGATTTTAATAGCGATGATTACACGTCTGAGCAGGTGTTTTACACATCAAAAGACGGTACTAAAATACCGATGGTAATTACTTATAAAACAGGCATTAAGCTTGATGGTTCAAACCCTACAATTTTATACGGTTACGGTGGTTTTAATATTAGTTTAACGCCAAGCTTTAGCCCCGTTAATGCTGTATGGCTTGAGCAAGGTGGTGTGTATGCCGTTGCTAATATTCGCGGTGGTGGTGAGTACGGTAAAGACTGGCACAATGCCGGCACTAAATTGCAAAAGCAAAATGTGTTTGACGACTTTATTGCGGCTGCTGAGTATTTAAAAGATAAAAAGTACACGTCTAAAAAGCGCTTAGCACTTCGCGGTGGATCTAATGGTGGCTTGTTAGTTGGTGCAGTGATGACGCAGCGCCCAGACTTATTTCAGGTGGCTCTACCTGCTGTAGGCGTACTTGATATGCTACGCTACCATACATTCACTGCGGGCGCTGGTTGGGCATACGACTACGGTACCAGTGAGCAAAGCAAAGAAATGTTTGAATACATTAAAGGTTATTCACCACTTCATAATGTAAAAGCAGGTGTTGAGTATCCAGCTACTATGATCACAACTGGCGATCATGATGACCGCGTTGTCCCTTCACATTCGTTTAAGTTTGCAGCTGAGCTTCAAGCAAAGCAAACGGGTAATAATCCAACGCTTATTCGCATAGAAACAAATGCAGGGCATGGCGCAGGTACTCCAACGAGTAAAACAATTGAGCAGTACGCCGATATATTTGGTTTTACGCTATACAACATGGGTGTAGAGTCGTTATAAAAGCGCTTTAACTAAATAGCTAACTTTAATAGCTGAGCAAAAAGGCCGAGTAAATTTGATTTACTCGGCCTTTTTAATGTTAGCAGTTAGCAGTTAGTAGTTAGCTATTGCATAGGTGAAAACAATCGTTGGTACGTTTTATAAGCGTATTCGTCGGTCATTCCGCTCAAATAATCGCAAATTATACGCATACCTTGGTTTTGCTTTTGTGCTTCTATGTATTGTGCTTGTGTAGTTTCGGGCAATAAACGCAGCGGATCGCTAGCAAACGCCGTAAATAACTCAATTAGTAAGTTTTGGCCTTTAAATTCTATTTGCTGCATTTCGGGGTCGCGTATTAAACGTTGAAACACAAAATGCTTAAGTATTTGCAATACACTGTCGTATTGGGCATCTAATTTAGCGGTGTACTTTAAAATAGGGCATTCAAAGTCATCGTTTTGAATATCTAAATGTATATGAATAATAAAGGTATTAACCAGCTCACCTATGGCATCTTTTCGCTCATAATCATTTTTTGAAAACAAACGCTGGGTGAGCGACTCAAGCATGGTGTTTAACCAGTCAAAGTTTAGTGCTTTTAAATGAGGTAGAGCATGAGTTTGCCAATCGTCTAATGTAAGTACATGTGTTGCAATGGCATCTTCTAAGTCGTGTACGGCGTATGCTATATCGTCGGCATGTTCCATTATGGCGCTGTCGAGCGATTTATACGTTGTTTTAGCGCGGTACTTATCAATAGCGCCATGGTTACCCAGCAACGTTTTATCGTTTTGACTCAGTGGCTCTACTATCCAATTGAATATGGCTTCATCGTCGTTGTATAACCCTTTGGCAGGTCGCCAATCATCTGCTTTTATAAATGCACGACCGGTTGTATCGTCGGGAATGGTATGCCAAAGCGTATTAATAAACGCGGGGTATTTTATAAAACCTAATAAAGTACGACGAGTTAGGTTCATACCGTGCCCGTTACTGTAGGGCTCAAGTTTTGCAACTATGCGCAGTGTTTGTGCGTTACCTTCAAAACCACCGTGATCGCGCATCATGTAATTTAGCGCTATTTCGCCACCATGGCCAAAAGGTGGATGGCCAATATCGTGCGCCAAACACAGTGTTTCTAGCAGTCCGGTTGATGGAAAGTGCGTAAAGTCGCCATGTTGCGCTTTTAAGTGGCGCAATATGCCAGTACCAATTTGCGATACTTCTAAAGAGTGGGTAAGGCGAGTGCGGTAAAAGTCGTTAAGGCCAATGCCCATAATTTGGGTTTTAGCTTGCAAACGCCTAAATGCAGCTGCATGAATAATACGCGAACGATCGACCTGCCACGGCGAGCGATTATCGTTAGGACGATGTTTATATTGCTCTATTATTCGGCTTTGCCATTGTTTATTCATACTGCTTACTCACACATAGTTAATATTATTAAACTTTGCTCAGTATACCCATGGACTTATAAATTGCGAATGAACAAATGCACTACATAGGCTCTGTTTTATCTAAAATTCAAATACACTGCTGAAAATTCAACCGTAAAAGGTCATCAAACCCCAGTTATTCGCGTTTATAAAGTGGCTTAGGTATAATGCGACTTCGTATGCTTGTGTATTAACCATGCATAACTAAGTTTGATAGAGAGAATACATGTTAAAAACGATTTTTAAGCTTTTACTAACCGTGTTTTTTGTATGGGCGCTTGCATATCCGTTTATACAAAGTGACGATGTTGAACTAGACGAGCAAACGTCAGAACAACCAAAAAAAGTGAAGAAAAAAGAAAAACCACTACATAATGTAAAACTGCCAAAGTTTTCAGAATTTAGTGATGTTAAAGAAAAAAAACATGCATTTTTTAGCTTTATTCGTCCGCACGTTGAAGCTGAAAATAAAAAAATATTACAGCAACGCGCTAAGCTCGAAATAGCACGCATGATGTTACAAAACGAATTACCTTTAGAAAAAAAGCAAAACAAAGATATTGCTAAAATTTTAAAGTCGTATGACTTACCAACCACGGTTGATACGCTAATACTTACGCAAGCACTACGCCGTGTTGATGTAATTCCTAAAGAATTAGCGCTTATGCAAGCTGCAAACGAATCTGCATGGGGCACTTCGCGTTTTGCACGTATTGGCCTTAACTTTTTTGGTCAGTGGTGCTACACAAAAGGTTGTGGCATGGTGCCAAAACGCCGTAATACCGGGGCTGCGCACGAAGTTGCTGCGTTTAAATCGGTAAGAGCTGCTATAAACTCTTACTTTAAAAACATAAATACGCATCCTGCTTATAAAGATTTGCGCGCAATACGTGAAAACTTACGTCTTGAGCAAAAACCAATTTTAGCGACTGAACTTACACATGGTTTAATGTCTTACTCTGAGCGCGGTGAAGCGTATATAGAAGAGTTAAACACGATGATTAGCCAAAATAGAGCCTACTTTGATGAATAAATACATTTTTAATTGTACCAACGCTATTGTGTTAGTGCTACTGAGCATCAGTGCATTTAATGTAAATGCGAGAGAATTTGTGATGTCGTATGACGGTTTTTACGACCGCTTAAAAGTTGTTAACAAAGGCGATTTTCAATATGCGCGAGTTAACTTTTACATTAGTGATATTGGTACTAATGAAACATGTGCGATTAAAAGCGGTACTATTTTAACCGAAAGAAACGAGTATCCACTTAACTTTACCGATAAAGCACAATTACTATTGCCGTTCGATAAGCAGCTTGATACCGATAAAGCGGTTATTGTAGTAGAGCCGCTCAATCCTGTGCACGATTGCCAATTAAAGTTACAAATAGAAGCAAACGAACTTGAAGGTTTAGCATTTTCAAAGCAGTCGTTATATACCATTAACGAAGAACTTGATGAACTATTAACTGATTTGTCGGGCTTTTTTGTAAGTAAATTAATGTGGTTTTTATTACCAGAGCAAAAGGGCGTAGCAGTTACATTTAAAAGCCCAATGCAATTTGATGATGAAAATATAACGTGTGAAAAGTCAGTGTGTTATTTTGCAGTTGAAGATAGCTGGGAAGATGATAGCGCAGTGCTTGGCGATATATCGAACGTTATTAAAGTAACGCCTTGGATTGTTAAGTAACTCACATACAAAAAGCGGCATTTAGCCGCTTTTTTTGTACCAAAATTAGTACTCGTTTTTAGTCTTTGGTTTTTATTTAATAAGTGGTGCTGATGAATCTCGCTGCATTAAAGTGGGTTCAAAAAAGCGATTTATAACAAGGTTTTTATTTTGATATACGTCTTTAAGTACTAATTTAGCAGCCATTTCGCCCATTTTTCCGACCGGATTATCTATGGTCGTGAGTGTAGGGTATAGGTAGTTTGCAAAAATAACGTTATCAAATCCAACAATCGATAAATCAATTGGTAAGTTATAACCGTGCTCTCGTGCATACTTCATGGCACCGGAGGCCATTTCGTCATTGGCGCATACCAGTGCAGTAAAGCTAAGTTTTTCATCAATAAAATGTTTTAAGCCTTTACTACCGCCAGTTTCGTTAAAGTCGCCAATATAAAAAAGCGTAGGATCAAATTTAACACCAGCCTCTGTAAGTGCTTGTTTGTGACCTTCTAAGCGGTTAAAAGCATCGGCTTTAAACTGCGGGCCTGCAATATATGCTATTTGTGTATGGCCTTGATTTAATATCGATTTAGTGGCTAGGTAGCCACCTAATTGATTATCTAGGCTGATACAGTTGTCTTTTAACTGCTTTACGTAACGGCTCATTAAATAAACGGGTGTAGAGCCTTGGCTTAGTTTTATTAGGTAGTCGTCTGAGACGGCTTCTACGTGCAAAATAATGGCATCGCAGCGTCTGCTAATTAAAAACTCAATGCCTTCTTGTTCTTTGTCTTCTTCACTGTGCCCGGTGGTAATAATAACGTGTTTACCCGCAGCACGAAGCTCTGACTCAATACCTGCCATCATTTGGGCAAAGAAAGGACCATGTAACTCAGACACTAAAATACCGACACTGTTAGTACAGTTAGAGGCTAAAGATTGCGCTATTGAATTAGGCTTGTAGCCAAGCTGCGCCATAGCATCAAGCACTTTTTGTTTAGTTTTATCGCTTACACGGGTATTTTTGTTCATCACGCGAGAAACGGTGGCTAACGATACGCCCGCAAGCTCTGAGACTTGATAAATTGTTGCCATGTTATTTGTTCACTCGCTTATCCTTAACTACTTCGACTAAATAATACCTTAGAGTATATATCTTAACTAGCTGTTAGTTTAGATTGAATATTTTCAACAACCTGATTAGTCAGTGTATATTTTTTCATTATGTAGGCAACAAATAATGAGCCAAAAGCAGGTAGTACAGTGAATGACAGTAAAATACCGTGCTGGGTATCAAGAGTTTGTACTGCATCGGCCTGATAACTGTAAAAAGATAACAACCAGCCTGCAATTGCGCCGCCTACAGCCACGCCCATTTTAATAAAAAATATAACGCCTGAATAAACCAAACCCGTAATGCGTACACCTGTTTTTTCATGCCCGTAATCTATGGTGTCGGCCATTTTTGCCCACAACAACGGGGTTGCCATATCTAAAAAGAATTTCCATAAAATAAAGGCAGTAAATGCGAGTACTAATTGATCTTTACTAATAAAGTAACTAAAACCACAAATAGCGGCGGCAATAACTTGTAAGCTTATGTAGGCCTTTATTTTACAAAAGCGCTTTGCAAGTGGTTGAGCTAAAGCACAACCTACCATGCTGGCTGCAACACCTAGCGTCATAAATAAAGTGATTAAATCGTCTCGACCTAAATAGTACTTTACGTAGTAAACAGCAAGCGTAAGCCTTAATACTTGCCCGGTAAGTAAAAAGAATGCAGCTAAGCAAAGTGTTCGCCATTGATCGTTTTTAATTAATGCTTTAACACTTTGGGCAAAAGGAATGTTTTGCTCTTTAGGCTGTTGTATACGCTCTTTTGTACCTAAAAAACAAAGTAAAAACAGTACAAGGCCTAAAATACTCATTGCTGTCATTGTGTATTGATAGCCCTTGGCTGCATCGCCTTGGCCAAAATACTCAACCATTGGCATAGTGCAACCCGCTACAATAACACCACCTAACATACCAAATACAAACCGATAAGACTGAATGGTTACGCGCTCTTTTGCGTCGCTTGTAAGTACGCCACCTAAAGCACAATACGGAATATTAATAGCGGTGTAGACAACCATAAGCAGAGTGTAAGTAGTAAAGGCATAAATTATTTTATCGGTGCCTTCTAAATCGGGTGTAGTGAACGCTAAAATACTAATAATGGCAAAGGGAAGGGCAAGCCACAGTAAATAGGGGCGAAAGTGCCCCCAGCGCGTATGTGTTTTGTCAGCAAGGTTGCCCATTAACGGGTCGGTTACGGCATCAAAAATACGCACTGCTAAAAACATAGTACCTACAACAGCAGGCGATAAACCCACTACGTCTGTGTAGTACAGCATTAAAAACATCATAACTGTTTGAAAAATAATATTACTGGCGGTGTCGCCTAAGCCATACGCTATTTTTTCTTTTACACTGACCATGATTGTTTATCCCGCTTTATACTTGTTTTTAGTTGTGGGTATACTCTTATCTTTTAGAGATGAGTTCTTTATAAGCTAAGCCACTATTTTTAATGGTGCGTTGCTGCGTCTTATAATCTACATACACAATACCAAAACGTTTTAAATAGCCTTCTGCCCATTCAAAGTTATCCATTAAGCTCCAAGCAAAGTAGCCATCTATAACAACACCTTGTTCAATCGCATTATGAACCGCATTTAAGTGATCATTATAGTAATTTAAACGATCTAAGTCGTTAACTTCACCATTATTATATGTATCGGGCATGGCTGCGCCATTTTCGGTTATATAAATAGGCGGTAGGGTGTATGTTTTATTAAGCGATACGAGCAGGTCTGTGAAAGATTGCGGATAAATTTCCCATCCCATATCAGTCAACGGACCCGTTGGTGCAATGGGTTCATAAATGTCAGTAGGATGCGCCTTATAAACTTGGCGGGTATAAAAGTTAATGCCTAAGTAATCAATTGGCTGAGAAATTAATTCCATATCACCAGGGTGTATGTCTGGTAAATGACCGCTTGGTAATTGGTTTATTATATCCGGGTACTTGCCATCCATTATTGGTTTCATGTACCACTGATTTAAGTAGTCATCAGCGTATTTGGCACTATCTATGTCTTGTTGATTATCGGTAAGTGGATATGCGGGTGTAAAGTTAAGCACAATGCCGTTTTGAGTATTAGGCGATGTTTTATTTAGCACGTTCATGGCCAGACCATGAGCGAGTAATAAGTGATGAGCTGCTTTTTTACCATACTGCTTGCCGACTAAGCCTGGGGCATGTATGCCAATTTCGTAACCCAAAAACGCGCTGCAAAAGGGTTCGTTTAATGTAGCGTAAGAATACACTCGTGTTCCAAATGCGTTAGTAATTAGTTCTACGTATTGCTCAAATGCATAAGCAGTTTTTCTGTTGAGCCAGCCGCCTTCATCTTCAAGGTGTTGCGGTAAATCCCAGTGGTACAAAGTAACAAAGGCTTTTATATTTTTTCGTTTTAGTTCATCTAAAATATCAGTATAAAACTTAACGCCTACGGGATTTAACTTTCCGTCTTGAGTCATCACGCGAGGCCATGAAATAGAAAGCCTGTAAGCATCAACACCTAGAGACTCTATTAAATCTATGTCTTGTTGCCAATTGTTGTAATGATCGCAGGCAATATGACCATGTGAATTGTCAGCAATTTTACCTGCAGTACTACAAAAGGTATCCCAAATACACGGTAAGCGATGCTCATATCCGCCCTCTATCTGAAATGATGCTGTAGCTACACCATAAACAAAGTCTTTTGTTAATAGAGGTGAATTAAATGGTAATGATATTTTTGTCATTGGTTACAAACCTTTTTGAGAACTTAATTGCACGCTTAGCGCTTATTTTTACTGACTTTCAGCGGGTACAAAACATTATTAAAAATAAAAGTTGTTGAAATATGTAACATGTTCGTATTTAATTAGCCGTGAAAGCGCTTACATTTTTAGATTAATGTTAATTAATCTTCAGGTCAACTCTTAAATACTGCGCCTTAGCGGGGTTTGTATTAATTACTTACTGAAGATCAATTTATAATAATAAATTGCGGAGAGCACATGGCTAGTTCAGCACCACTGACATCACACACACAGTCGCAAAACCACCAAGATAAAAACTATGGTTTTGCACTTACATCTTTAACTTCACTATTTTTTATGTGGGGTTTTATTACCTGCTTAAATGATATTTTGATTCCGCATTTAAAAGCGGTTTTCGATTTAACGTATGTACAAGCAATGCTTGTGCAGTTTTGCTTTTTTGGCGCTTACTTTTTAATGTCACTCCCTAGTGGACACATTGTTAAAAAGCTTGGTTATAAAAAAGGAATCGTGGTTGGGCTTTTAATTGCGGCAGTAGGGTGTGTCTTATTTTACCCAGCAGCGTCTTTACATAGTTATCCTGTATTTTTATTCGCTTTATTTGTACTTGCCAGTGGCATAACGTTATTACAAGTATCTGCAAATCCTTATGTAAGTTTGTTGGGTTCAGCAAAAACAGCGTCGTCTCGTTTAACGCTTACTCAAGCTTTTAACGCGTTAGGTACTACGGTTGCACCATCATTTGGTGCTCTGTTAATTCTGGACTCAGCGTCAGATGCCTTTTTAACACCGGCACAAAATGCAGAATCAGTACAACTTCCTTACCTCCTTTTAGCTGCAATGCTTATTTTACTAGCTGGTATTTTTGCATGGCTTAAATTGCCAGACATTATGAGTGAACAAAAAGCAGAAGCCGAAAAATCAGAGGCAATTGAAGGCAGTGCATGGCAATACCGTCACCTAACATTAGGTGCTGTGGGTATATTTATGTATGTTGGCGCAGAAGTGGCAATTGGTAGCTTTTTAGTAAGCTTTTTAGCGCAAGAACATATTGCAGGACTAAAAGAGCATGCTGCAGCTCATTACATCACTTATTATTTTGGTGGTGCTATGGTTGGGCGTTTTATTGGTGCTGCTGTAATGCAAAAATTACCCGCTGGTAAAGTACTTGGCTTTAACGCAACCATGGCTATTATTTTAGTCGTTATTGCCATGAGCACGTCGGGTCAATTAGCAATGTGGTCAATACTATTGGTTGGTTTATTCAATTCTATTATGTTCCCCACTATTTTTAGTTTAGCGTTAAATGGGCTTGGTAAGCATACAGCTCAAGGCTCTGGTATTTTGTGTTTGGCGATTGTGGGTGGTGCAATAGTGCCACTTTTACAAGGTGCACTTGCTGATAGTGTGGGTGTTCAACTTTCGTATGTTTTACCTATTTTATGTTACATATTTATCGTGTTCTATGGTTTAAGCGGTAGTAAACCAGTTCAAGCGCAGGAGACTCTATAATGAAAACCCCTTTTACACTTAATAAAATAGCCTTAGCAACATTAATTGCATCAGTAGGTACTTTATCGGCTTGTTCAAACGACGCAGTAACATCGGTTGAAAGTAATGAAACGTTATCTAAAACAGCGCAAATTTGGCCAAAACTTAATATTGCTGTTAAAAAAGACGCCGATATTGAAGCTAAAATAGTTAACTATTTAAAAGCCATGACACTTGAGCAAAAGGTTGCTCAAATGATTCAGCCAGAAATTCGTGATATTACCGTTGAAGACATGCGTAAATATGGCTTCGGTTCATACCTTAATGGCGGTGGAGCATTCCCTAATGGCGACAAACATGCAACACCAATGGACTGGGTAGCCTTAGCTGAGAGCTTTTATCAAGCTTCTGTCGATGACTCACTTGATGGTAGTAGTATCCCAACTATGTGGGGCACCGATGCAGTACATGGTCATAATAACGTAATTGGCGCGACGCTTTTTCCACATAATATTGGTTTAGGCGCGGCTAATAACCCAGATTTAATAGAGAAAATAGCGTCTATTACCGCAGTAGAAGTAATGGCTACGGGGATAGATTGGGTATTTGCACCCACTGTAGCAGTAGTACGAGACGACCGATGGGGCAGAACGTACGAAGGCTACTCTGAAGATCCAAAAATTGTTCACGATTACTCAGCAGCGATTGTAAATGGATTGCAAGGTAAAGCCGATGGCGACTTTTTGAGTGATAAGCGTGTTATTAGCACGGTTAAGCACTTTATCGGCGATGGCGGCACCGTTGATGGGGATGATCAGGGAAATAATATAGATAGCGAACAGTCGCTATTTGATATTCATGCCCAAGGTTATGTAGGTGGCTTGTCTGCAGGTAGCCAATCGGTTATGGCATCTTTTAATAGCTGGAATGGCGTTAAAAATCACGGCAATAAATATTTACTTACTGATGTATTAAAAACACGAATGGGTTTTGATGGTTTTGTAGTAGGCGATTGGAACGGTCATGGGCAAATTAAAGGCTGTACTAACGAAAGCTGCCCAGAAGCTGTAAATGCTGGCCTTGATATATTTATGGTGCCAACAGGCGCGTGGAAGCCGCTATATGAAAATACAATTGCACAAGTTAAGTCAGGCGAAATTAGTATGTCGCGTATTGATGATGCAGTGAGCAGAATATTACGCGTAAAACTTCGCGCTGGTTTATTTGATAAACCAAGTCCGGCTAAGCGTCTTTACTCGGGTAAAACAGAACTTATTGGTGCCCAAGAGCACCGCGAAGTCGCACGCCAAGCTGTGCGCGAATCGCTTGTATTACTTAAAAATAAAAATAACCTATTACCTATCGCAGCTAATCAACGCGTACTTGTTGCAGGTGATGGTGCTGATAATATAGGTAAACAGTCGGGTGGTTGGAGTATTACGTGGCAGGGGACTAATAATAAAAATGCTGATTTCCCTGGTGCTACTTCGATATATAAAGGGCTTGAAGAACAAATATCTGCAGCAGGTGGAAGTGTTACTTTAAGTGCTGATGGTACGTTTGATCAACGTCCTGATGTTGCCATTGTTGTATTTGGTGAAGAACCTTATGCAGAAGGGCACGGCGATAAAGATAACCTTGAGTTTGAGCGCGGAAATAAAAAGTCATTAGCACTTTTAAGCTCGCTAAAAGAGCAAGGTATCCCTGTTGTATCGGTGTTTATATCAGGTCGACCTATGTGGGTTAACAGCGAACTTAACGCATCTGACGCGTTTGTAGCTGCATGGTTGCCAGGTACAGAAGGCGCAGGTATTGCTGATGTTTTATTAAAAGCGGCAGACGGCACCATTCAAAATAACTTTAAAGGTAAATTATCGTTTTCTTGGCCTAAATCAGCGGTACAAACTGCAGTTAATAAAGGCGATGAAAATTACGACCCATTACTCCCTTATGGTTTTGGTTTAACGTACGGCGATAAAAACGTATTAGCTGACGACCTTGATGAAGACTCTAAACTTGATAACTCAGGGCTTACGAGTATGGATATACTTGTTGGTGCACCTGTAGCACCATGGCGCTTATTGTTAAAATCGGGCAATGAGCTTTTAGATGTATCGAGTAGTACTCATGAATTTGGTGCAATTAAATACCGAACTGAGGACAAAATAGTACAAGAAGACGCTCGCCAATTTAGCTTTAGCGGTGCAGAAAAAGCCAGTGCTGAAATAGTAACAAGCTTTGCAGAAGATACCATTGCCTACGTTGAAGCCGATAGTGTGATTAGCTTTGATATTAAATTAAACGAAGCACTAACGAGCGATATAGCACTTGCTATGACTTGCTCGGGTGAATGTGGTGCAAGCATTGATTTAGCAAACGTTGTAGATAAAAGCATTGAGAATAAATGGCAGTCAGTATCAATCGATTTAGGTTGTTTTGCTGATAAGGGTGTTAATTTTGCAAACCTAACAAGCCCATTTAGTTTACGCAGCAATGGTAAAGCATCAATTTCTGTTGCTAATATTCAGTTTGTGCCAAATAAGGCAGGCGAAGCTACACTGTCTTGTAAGTAGTTTATTAACTCTATTGTGTGTATACCAAAGCCCTTCGAATGAAGGGCTTTTTTTATGTAGAGGATTAATACTAACCTGCATAAATACTTGAGCTAATTGATATAACTAAATAGGAACAAGTCGTTATAAATACAAAGGGTTACCACGTTTTTATTGGTGGGGCCTTTTTTATAGTAGCTTGTAAAATAATTAGCACTGCATTAATAGGTTTTTTTCGTCAAAGCTAACTACTTTATCTCTGCCAGTTTCTTTAGCAAGATAAAGGCGTTTATCAGCCAACGACAGCAAGTCTTTTACACTCATTTTACCATTTACAGAGTGACTCACTCCCGCGCTCACAGATAGTTTTATATGCGCGTTTTGATAATAAAACGGATGCTTAGAAATATTTTCACGTAAGTGCTCTGCATATTCTTTAGCTGCTCGTAGGGAATAGTCTGGTAGTAATATTGCAAATTCTTCACCGCCTATTCTGGCGCAAATACCCTCATCAATAAATTGCTCTTTTATGTGCTGCGCAATCCATTTAATTGCTTGATCGCCCGTGTCGTGGCCGTACTTATCGTTTACATGCTTAAAAAAGTCAATATCTAGAATAATTATAGATACATTTATATCATTGTTATTAGGTTGTTTAAGGACTGCTTTGGCGTTATTAAAGAAACCTCTGCGATTAAATAACTGTGTAAGAGAGTCTGTATTGGCAAGGTTCGATAGCGTATATTCACTATTAGAAAATAACAAAAATGGCAGTATAAGAGCACTCAGTGTGGCTAATAGTAAATGACTAATAAGCACAATTTGCAAAGGGGTTGCTACATCTTGAATACTCGAACTAAGTACCGGTATTGATAGAAATATAGCATTTAAAAACATAACTCCACTGTGCACTAAAAAGCAGGTAATTAACGCCTTTTTCTGGGCTTTAGCAACAAAGCTCATGCTTTTGATTAAATACGCTGTGTAAATAAATAATCCGGAAATTACTAAACTCGTTAGCATTTTTGCTGCACCGAAAGGATAAATTGCCAATAACAATAAGCTAGAAAAACCAAATATGCAGTAAAGAGGCATTAAGCTAATATTTTGTACGTTTTTGTATTTATATAGTCCAACAATAATTAAAAGTGGGCTAGTAATCATTGAAACACTAGCTAAATAGTGGGTTATTAAAGGAAAGTCTATGAATAAGCGCAAACATGCCAGTATTTCGGCTAATGCAAATGTGGCACAGGCTAAACCAAATAATAAAAAAGATGTTTGTTTTTTATATTTATAAATTGAGAGAAAAAATAAGCTTATGAACAAGTTAAGGATAAAAGAGAAGAAGATCACAGTAGGCAAATGAAACATGATTTATTCTCTTTATTATAAAATGATGAAATATATATTTAACTAACTGTTGTAATTATTATGTATTAATAAGAAAAGGTCAATTCAGTTAAAAGGATTGCTTTTTCAATTTTTATATTTTACCTCAAGAATTATTAACGCCCGCTAAACCAAACTCTCTAAAGCTGATTTAATATCAGGATGATGAAAACGATAATTATAAACGAGTGCCTTTTTAGGGACTACAAATTGTCCCGTTGTTAGTAAGTCTGACATTTCACCCATTAATAGTTTAAGTACTGCAGTGGGCATAGTGATAAATGCAGGTCGCGATAACGCCTCGCCTAAGCTTTTACCAAATTGAGCATTGCTTACAGGATTTGGCGCAGTTGCGTTAACAGGGCCAGATATTTCTGGATGCTTAATAATGAAGAGTATTAGCTGAATCATATCGTCGATGTGTATCCACGACATTCCTTGCTCGCCATTACCAATTGGGCCGCCTAAACACAATTTAAAGGCAGGGAGCATTTTACTTAATGCTCCACCTTTTTTAGCTAAAACAATACCCGTGCGCAAAAGGCACACTCTGGTGTGTTCTGATTGCGCGAGTAGCGCTGCATTTTCCCAGTCTTTACAAAGCTGGTGGCTAAATTCGTCGTGTGGGTTTTCAAAAGTTTCATCAATAGGGTTACTATTTTGTCGACCATAAAACCCAACGGCGCTTCCAGATATATAAGTATGCGGGGCAGTGCTACAAGCTTTAATAGCTTCACTAATTTGTTGTGTAACACCAATACGGCTGTCGCGTATTATTTGTTTTTGTTTGTCGCTCCAGCGTTTATTTACAATAGGTTCGCCAGCTAAATTAATAACAATATCAACAGTGTTAAAATCTACTGCATTGACATTGCTTACGGCTTTAACTTTATGGCCCAATAATACGTTTGCTTTAGTTGGATTTCGGCTAAGCACAGTAACAGTATTATGATGAAGTAAAAAAGGGCATAAGTGCTTACCAATTAACCCCGTCGCGCCAGTAACAAATATATGCATTATTAATCCTTACAATAAAATAGTAGCAAGTGATTAAAAAACATACTCGCTAGCAAACAGCTTTGCAAATTTATACGTAAAACAGGCTTTTATGATCACTTCGTAATTATTTCATTTAATTACCTTTTGCCTTACACTAAAGCCATATCATTAATAAAAGGATTAATAAATTGGCAAGTTTAACTGGAGTAAATAAAAGCTTAATAGTTTTTGCTTCCTTAGTGGTCGTACTCGCGGGGATAAAAGCGGCAAGTGTAATTATTATTCCGTTTATTTTGGCGGCGTTTATTGCCATTATTTGTAATCCGCTTATCAAGTTTTTTGCGCGCTACCGAATTCCTAAAGGCATTGCTGTTATGTTGGTAGTGCTTATTATAGTTGGCTTAGGTGTAAGCCTTGGCGGGCTTGTAGGGCAATCAATAAACGATTTTTCGCAGCAACTTCCTGAGTATAAAACACAACTCAAAGAAGAATTTGTATGGCTTGTAGATTTAGCATCTCAATACAACATACTGATTAATAAAGAACAGTTAATCAATATGTTCGACCCAGGTAAAATGGTTGATGTAGCCACTAATATGCTCACCGGTTTAGGTGGCGTAATGGCAAACATGTTTTTAATTATTTTAACCGTTGTTTTTATGTTGTTTGAAGGGCCAATGCTGAGCAAAAAAATACACATGGCACTTGAAGATCCCGATAGCAAAATGAAGCAAATTGACCGCTTTTTAGAGTCTATTAATTCATATCTGGCAATTAAAACGCTAGTAAGTTTAGGTACGGGTATTATTGCTGCGTTTTACTTATGGATTTTAGACGTTGACTACTTTGTGTTGTGGGGGGTATTGGCATTTATGTTCAATTACATTCCTAATATTGGGTCAATTATTGCGGCTGTACCGGCTGTATTACTTGCGCTTATTACTCAAGGTCCGTTAATTGCGGGATTGGTTGCTGCAGGTTATTTAACAATAAATACGGTAATGGGCAATATTGTAGAGCCTAAGTTTTTGGGCAAAGGGCTAGGCCTTTCAACATTAGTGGTATTTTTATCATTAATATTTTGGGGCTGGTTATTAGGTACTGTGGGTATGCTTTTATCTGTGCCATTAACTATGATTGTAAAAATAGGCTTAGAAGCCAGTGCTGAAGGTAAGTGGGTTGCCACTCTACTAGGCAGTGGCGAAGACGTTGCTAAAAATAACTAACATTTATAACCATCAAGGGCTGTAAAATTAAAGCCCTTGATGGTTAAGTTATCAGTAAATACAGGGCTATTAATTAACAAACAATTTAATAGCGTCATCCACCGCGTTTATTGCGCCTTCTAAATATCCAGCTTCTTGTTTTGCAAACTCACTCGCTACAAAATGAATGTTCAAGTTATTTAATTGCTCATCTAAGCTTGAAAAATCAAATTCTGGGTGCTGCGAAGGCTGAGTTTGATCGTCTCTATTAGCTACAAACTTATCGTCTGCCCAGTCTTTAATAAAATACCCCGTTGCCTTTTCAGCATCTTTACCATAAAAGTAGCTAAGCTGCTGGGCACAGGCTTGAATTAATTGCTCTTTAGTTACTTGGTTTCGTGATAAGTAGGGCACACCTATAAAGCCAAATAATGCGGCGTAATTGCCATCTTCAGCACTGGCATCGTGAATTTCGACCATAGGGCCTACGCGACTAAAGCATTGTCCTGATAAGTTTTTATCACGCCAAAATGCATGTTCAAAAGTAGCTATAAATTTGGCTTGTCCTGCCATCCATGTAGGTACACTACTAAGGCGGTTTATGAGCGTTGGAGTAGCCCATAGTTCAGGTGTTAAGTGTGTTGTAACCATACGAGCAGGAATTGCTGAAATTAGTTTTTCAGTAGTAAATTGCTTTATGTTACCTAAGTGATTAACCGTAATTTGCCAGTTATTATCACCTTCTTTAAGCTCAGTGACATTGTGTTCTAATAACACTGAATCAGGATTAAGTTGCTCGTATAAGGCTGTTATTAAAGTATTCATGCCGTGTTTGAGTCTAAATAGTTGCATATCTCCAGCACCTGCAATTTGTTGAGGTTGCTTGGAATTAGGCGCTTGATATAACACATCACCTTTGTTGTATTGCTCAAATATACTTAAGCGGAGTGACTTTACTAAAGCTTGAATTTTTGGTTGGTGGGGAAATATCCACGTAGGACCCAAATCAAAACTAACATCGTTATTTATTGGTGATTGCGCAGCAAAAATTCGGCCGCCTAATTGCGATTTGGCTTCCAGTAATAAGTACTCAATATTAAGCAGTTGTAATTTATACGCACTGTATAAGCCGGCCAGTCCGCCACCTATAATTATTACTGGTTTAGTCATTTGTTTACCTATTAGCTATTTAGCAATCTACTAGTAGGTAGTTTGTTTTGATATGAATAAATTGTCAAGTAGGCTAAAGGGAACGAGTAGATAAACGTAACTAGTTTAGTGTGCTTTAAGTTACGTTAAAATGGGTGTTTTAGTGATTCTGTAAATTGATTTATAAGCTCAATTTCACAGAGTTTATAGCTAATGGCTGCTGTTGTCGCATTAGGAAGTTTTATTAAGTAACGCCATTGGCAGGCACTCTCAAGGTACTTTTCGTTATTTTTAATGCTGCGCATAAACAACGGCAATACTTGCGTATTGCCTGTGCTTTCTTGTGATTTAGTTAGCTCATATTTGCGCTTTTGTATCCAACTGCCTTGTGCTTGCTTTGCTTTATCAATCTGGCTATCTAGGCATTGAATATACCGCTTAGCTTCATCGGTTGTTGCTTTAGCGGCTAAAGTACATGCTTCATCTGCAAAGCTGTACTGGCTTGTAGTTAATAGCACAATGGCAGTTAGTTTTAATAAATAGTTACTTTTTGTCATTGTAATTAAACTCTAAGATAAATTGAGCGCCGGCTAAGTTATCAGCATCGGTAATGGTAAGCGTCCCGTTATACGACTTAACTAAATCAGATACAATCGCCATGCCTACGCCGTGTCCGCTTTCGTATGTATCGAGGCGAGTACCACGTGTAAGTAAAGATTCACGTTTATCCTCTGGCACACCAGGGCCATCATCGCTAATTCCAATACACAGAGTTTTACTTTGGATTACTTGTATTTCTACTTGCGAGCGACACGCTTTACAGGCGTTATCAATCAAGTTACCGAGTAATTCCATTAAATCTGTTTGGTCACCTAAAAAGTAATCTTTTTCGGTGACAAAGCAGGTAAAAATAATATCTTTATCACGGTATACTTTTGCCATAGCACTGAGTATTGAATCGAGTACAGGCTTAATAGGTGTTTGCTTTTTCCACGTGTCTGATGCACCGGTTGCAGCACGCTTTAATTGGTGCTCGATCATCACATTAATTCGGTCGAGTTGTTCTTGTGCATCGGCATCGTTTGCCAATGGACTTGATTTTAGTACTGCAAGCGGTGTTTTAAGTGCATGAGCAAGGTCGCTTAATGAGGCTCTGTAGCGCTCTTTTTGGCGCTGTTGCGACTCAAGTAGCAAGTTTAGGTCTGCTTTTATTGTTTGCAGCTCTACAGGGTAGAGGCCTTTAATTTCTTGAATATCACCCGATTCAATCGCTTTTATTTCTTTATCGAGTCGTTGGAGTGGGCGAGCGCTCCAAATGAAACCAATCGCCATTAGGCCTGCAATTGCAATCCCCATGATAAACATCCAATCTACTAGGGTTTGCTTAAAGCCATCCATTATACGAAGTAGAGCGTCGTTACGTTTGACTAATATAAAGCGAGCTTGTTCTGATTGATCTATGTTGTTTAAAATTACAGTCAGGCTAAGTTGCCAGTACGCGGTATTATTATACTCCACACGCCTGAAGTCGGCGGCACCGGCTTTGGTCTCTATTTGCTCTGGTACATAGTTTAAATTTACAGCCGATTCTGAGTTCCAAACAGGGTCATCATCGCGGTAAATCATTGCGTAGGTGTCTGAATTTAATCTGTTTAACTCAGGCGCTAAAATAGTGCTGGGCATAATAATACCATGCTCAGTAAAGTCGACTTCAGATATTAGCGAGTAGAGCTGTGCCTCGAGGGTTTTTTCTGTCGCATCAACAAGTGAAGCGTAATACGCTTTGCCAATTGAATAAAATAAGATAGGGAGTGCGACTAATAAAACAAAGACAAGGATAAATCCTTGCCTTATTTTTAACGATATTTGCGGTATTACCACTGGCTTTTAAGCCTGTAACCACGCCCACGTAGTGTCTCTACTGGGTTTAGTACGCCTTCTGGATCAAGCTTTTTACGCAAACGTAGTACAAATACCTCAATTACGTTTGAATCAAGATCGAAATCTTGGTCGTAAATATGCTCAGTAAGTTCTGATTTAGAAATTACTTTTTGCGGATTTACCATTAAGTATTCAAGTACTTTATATTCGTAAGCTGTAAGGCTAAGTTCTTTATCATCAACCCATACTTGTTGTGAACGTGTATGAATTTTAATTGGACCCGCAGTCATTTCTGGATTTGCTTTACCAGCACTGCGACGAATTAATGCATTACAACGTGCAATAAGTTCTTCAACATGAAATGGTTTAGTAAGGTAGTCATCTGCACCAGCATCTAAACCTTCTACTTTATCCTGCCAGCGATCGCGCGCTGTTAAGATTAAAATAGGGATAGTAATGCCTTGTGCTCGTGCTTTATTGATTAGCTCAATACCGTCTATTTTAGGTAAACCTAAATCAACTACGGCCATATCAAGCGGGTATTCTGTAATGTGGAAAAGACCTGCTTCACCATCGTGACATAAATCCACGCTGTAACGTTCTTTTTCTAAAGCATTACGTAGGTTATCTGCTAAATGTAAATCGTCTTCAATAACTAAAATTCGCATTTGTTAATCCTTTTTCACTTCGCCGGTTTTTTTATTTATATGTAAATCAACGACGTGGCCGTCAGATTTAAGTATTCGTACGGTATAAAAATCTGTTTTTTCGGTAATTTTTAAGGTCTTACCGCCTATTGTTTTCTTTGCAAGTATTACGGCTTTCTTTTTGTCCACCTCAGCATGAGATGCTTGGGTGGCCGTCGCTGCTTGAGCAAAGTTAGCTAAGCTAACACAAGCAATAAAACCGAGGCTTAATAATACGCGCATAATGGAAAACTCCTAGACCAGACCCACTTAGTTTAATTAACTAAGTTACTAAAATTCAAGTAAAAACGCTAAATTCGCTTTTATCTCAGTAATTTTAATTAAAATCTTGTGAACAAACCCTGAATTACAGTGCAACACACGCTCTTAGGGTTTAATGCACTTTTAAGCAGGGAACACTTTTTTGAAAGGTTTAACAATTGTATTTTCATAGATGCCAGCGGCAACGTAAGGGTCAGCTGCTGCCCACTCTCGAGCTGCTTCTATTGATTCAAACTCAGCAACAACTAATGAACCGGTAAAACCTGCTTCTTGAGGATCTTCACTATCGACTGCCGGAAACGGACCCGCAGTTAATAAACGGTTTTGTGAATCAAGCTCACTAAGGCGTGCTAAATGTGCCGGGCGTGCTGCTTTTCTAAGCTCTAAGCTGTTTTCAACGTCTGTTGAGTGAATCATGTACAACATAAGGAATCTCATAAAAATTGTTAAATTTGATTAACGCAATACTACCACAGCGTTGAAAATTGGTGAATTAAAAGCGTATTTACACAGGTTTACACTTCGATTTTATTTTTAAGCTGTAATTGCTTGAAAATATCTGTGTAACACTGGTAGAGTCGCTGAAATATACAAAATAATAAAAAGGTTTTATGCATGAGCGAAAATAGAGAACGATTTAGTTCCCGTCTCGGATTCATAATGGCAGCGGCAGGTTCGGCTGTTGGTATTGGTAATTTAGTTGGTTTTCCGGTTTCTGCTACCAAAAATGGTGGTGGCGCATTCTTATTAATTTACGCTTTATTTGTCGTGTTCATTTGTTTACCAGTCATGATGGCTGAAATGGCAATGGGTCGTAACGCTCAAAAAGATCCACTTGGTTCGTACAAGCTATTATCTAATAACGATAAAAAATGGAAGCTAGCAGGTTTTTTAGCGGTGCTTACACCATTTATGATTGCTGTGTTTTATATGGTAATTACAGTTTGGATTTTTGGTTACTTAACGCAAACAGGCCTCGGTAATTTAGATTTACTTGCAGATCCTGGCCACTTTGGTGTTTTTATTAATAGTTACACTGTGTTTGGCTATATGGCCGTTGTGGTTATTATTGTTAACTTAATTTTGTTAGGTGGTGTTAAACAAGGCATAGAAAAAGCCGCTAAATTTTTAATGCCAGCCTTACTTTTCATGCTACTTGCCTTAGTTACTTATGTATTAACGCTTGATAATGCAATGGCCGGTGTTAAATACTACATTATTCCTGATTTTTCTAAGATGAGTGCAAGTGTACTTAATGGCGCATTAAGCCAAGCGTTTTTCTCGCTATCGCTGGGTATGGGTATATTAATGACTTACGCGTCATACATTTCTAAAAAAGATGACATTGTAAGTAGCGCTAAAATGGTCGCTATTACGGACTCACTCGTTGCGTTTGTAGCGGGCCTAATGGTGTTGCCCGCTATATTTAGCTTTGATCCAAACACAGACCCATCAGCACTTTCTGACTCGTCTGTATCAATGATTTTTGTATACCTACCTAAAATATTATTAGCACTGCAAAATGATATTGGCTATGTAGGTGCGTCTATTGTTGCGTTCTCATTCTTCTTATTAGTATTTTTTGCAGCGATTACTTCACTTGTTTCAATAGTAGAAGTACCGACAGCAACACTAAGTGACCGTAAAGGTATTAGCCGTAAAAAAGCATTGGGCATCCTTACACTTTCAACCGGTGTACTTACTATTTTATGTACAATGTCGTTTGGTATGATTGACAGCCTTACTTCGTTCACCAGTTATGGCGGCGTTAATAAGAGCTTTTTTGATATTATTGTTGATGTATTTTACGACACAATTTTACCGCTTAATGGCTTAATGGTGTGTTTGTTTGTAATGTACCGCTGGAAAAAAGCACGCTTAACGCAAGAGCTAAGCTTAGGTTCGCCTAATTATGCGGGAAGCTTGATGGAAAAGTACGTTAACTTTTCACTTTCAACGTTTATTCCTGTCATTCTAGCTGTGATATTTATAAATACAGTGGCGACTAAGTTTTTTGATTTAAAAATATTTGGTTTTTAAATAGACCTCTTTAAAAGCTTATTGAATAATATAATGCCGCTAAGCTTAGCGGCATTTTTTATAGGCGTTTTTTTACAGGTATCTGGTCTAACTATTATACCAACCTGCATAAATCTTTGATCAATTTAACGAATTAAATTGCACTATAACGTCGTTAAAAATTTTTTATTTACGACTGCATGGATGCAGGAGGTAGAGCAATGCAGGGAGCAATTGCCGAGAACAACTAGATACAAAAATTTTTGCCTAGTTCTAGCGTGATTTTCTTAACGTTAAATAGACCCCATATATAAGCAGATTGGTATTAAAGAGATTTAAAATGAATAAAATTATTATTGGGTTTGCTTTTGCTATTTCATCATTTGGCGCATTTGCACAAAGCGCTGATGGTTGGCCAGAAGGCGGTGCAATGCACACCGGCAATACTTATAATTTAGAGGGTAATAGATACAAAACTAAAATCAGTAAAATGATGGATGAAATTTACGCGCAACTAACTGATGATTACCAAGTTGATGCAGTTAAAGCGCAAATATCAGCATGGGAGCAGTATATAGATGCTACATGTAATGTTGTTGGAGTAGCAACAGGTGCTGGTGGCTCGTGGCCCTCAACGTATAGTGTTAAATGCGAAAGAAGCCTAAGTTATGATAGATACTTTGCGACTAAAAATGCGCTAAAGTGTGTTAATAAATTGAGCAAAGAAGAGTTTGTAGGGCGTAGCGAAAAGTTAAATTGTTTAATTCAAACATTAAATATAAAAATATTTTAAGACCTACATAGCGCTACAGCTAAATTATACAGTTAGCTGTAGCATTTTAGGCTTATAGCAACTCAATACTTACTGTTGCGCCTTTTTCGATATTGCCGCTTTGTGCTGGCACTACAATTAAGCAGTTAGCTTTACTAAGCGACGAAAGTACACCCGAGCCCTGTTTATTAAACGGGGCAACCATCAAGTCACCTTGCTTGTTAATTGTTGCTGTACCGCGTTGAAAGTCGGCTCTTCCTGGGCGCTTTTTAATAACGGATGTAGTAACAGCGTTAAAACGCATTTTAGGGTTTACTTCACCAAGACCCGACAGCTTTTGCAGTGCCGGCTCTACTAACTGATTAAACGTAACTGCAGCCGACACAGGGTTACCTGGCAAGCCAAAAAAGTAACTGTTAGCTAGTTTACCAAAGGCAAAAGGTTTGCCTGGTTTCATGGCTATTTTCCAAAAGTGAATTTCGCCAATTTCGTTGAGCACTTCTTTAGTAAAGTCAGCTTCACCAACCGATACACCGCCTGAGCTTATTACAGCATCGGCAAGTTCATTCGCTTTTAAAAATGCATTAGTGATGAGTTCTTTGTCATCAGGGATAATTCCTAAATCAAGCACGTCTATATTTTTTTGTTGCAGCGCACTAATAATAACAGCGCGGTTACTTTCAAAAATAGCGCCTTGCTTAAGAGGCTGACCAGGTTCTATTAGCTCATCGCCTGTAGAAAGCACGGCTATTTTTAGGGTTCTTACCACGTCTATATTGGCAATTCCCAAAGATGCAAGTAGCCCCACATCAACGGCTTTTAATTTATCGCCTGCTTTTAAAATAACATCGTCAATTGCAATATCTTCGCCAGCAAAACGCACGTTTTCATTTAGTTCAGGTTGCGCAGTAAATGTAATTTTGTCGCCATCAACCGAGGCGTTTTCTTGCATTACAACGCCATTAGCGCCAGGTGCAATGGCGGCGCCGGTCATTATTCTTACGCATTGCCCTGGGGTAAGCGTTTCTTCAAAAACTTGCCCTGCAAACACGCTACCTACTTGTGTATAGGTTAAGCTTTTATCTGAAATACATAGCGCATAGCCATCCATTGCGGAGTTGTTATGAGCTGGTACGTTTATAGTTGATTTAACATCGCTTGCTAAAACGCGATCAACGCTTTGCATTATAGTGATGGTTTCAACGTCTTTAACAGGCGTTATTGAGCCAAGTATATTTTGTATTGCAGTTTCAATTGGCAATAAACCGGGTGCATTGCAAACATCGTTCATATATATTGCTTACTTAAATCATTTTATTTTGAAACAATACTTATAATGTCAAAGCTTTACAATACATGGTTGGGTTATTTTTTGCTTATAGCATGCATGCTTTCGTGCGGCGTAAACGCAAAAGAAACGCTGCAAGTAGCCGTAGCGAGTAATTTTAAAACTGTATTGCAAACCCTACTAAAAAAATCCCCATTACCTAATGTTGACGTGAAAATATCAGCCGCTTCTAGCGGTGTTTTATATTCGCAAATAGTGCATGGTGCGCCATTTGATGTGTTTTTATCGGCTGACGATTTTCGACCGCAATCACTTATTAAAGAAGGCTATGCCGAGCAAAGTAGCTTAATCACTTACGCGTTAGGCGAACTTGCTTTGTGGCAACCCAAAGCTGAAAAAGTAAATGATAAAGTAGCCATTGCTAATCCGCGTTTTTCACCATACGGGCGTGCCTCAGAGCACTACGCGAATAACCATTTTAAAAAGCCAGTAAATTATGTGTACGGTAATAATATTACGCATGCATTTCAGTTTGTGCAAAGTGGTAATGTAGGAATAGGGCTGGTGGCTGTTTCATCACTAAAGGCAGCTTACAGTAACACGCAAGATCAAAAATATTTAGATTACACCGTGCTGCCTACAAATCAATATCCCGATATAATTCAACAAGGCGTTATTATTAAGTCGACTAAAAAGCGTGCTAGCGCTAAGCAACTCATGCAATTTTTAATGACGCAGGCTACGCAGCAGCAGTTAATTGAATTAGGTTACAGAATAAAGGACAACAATGCTTCAAAGTGATTTAACCGCGCTGTGGTTAACTATAAAACTTGCCTTTATAACCGCAGTGCTCCTTCTTGTTTTTTGTATTCCACTGGCTTACAAGCTCGCTGGCTATAACGGTAAATTTAAACCATTTTTAGAGGCATTAATTGCAATGCCTTTAGTGCTGCCGCCTACGTTATTAGGGTTTTACTTACTTGTTTTGTTTTCGCCTGATCACGCTTTTGGGCAGTTTTGGTTTTGGCTAACGGGTACTCAGCTTGCGTTTAGTTTTCAGGGCGTGGTTATTGGCTCGCTTTTTTATTCGCTGCCTTTTGTAATGCAGCCTCTTGTGGCTGGGTTTAAGCATATTAATCAAACCTATAACGAAGCAGCCATTGCGCTTGGGTTAAGCCCGTTTAAACGCTTTGTGCATTTAATTATTCCGCTTTTAAAACCCAGTATTGGTAGCGCATTTGCTTTAGGCTTTGCGCACACATTGGGTGAGTTTGGTTTGGTATTAATGATTGGCGGCAATATTCAGGGGCAAACACAGGTGGTGTCTATTGCGCTTTATGACCATGTTGAATCGTTAAATTATACGGCGGCGCATCAGCTTTCACTTATTTTACTGGCTATTTCGTTTGCCTGTTTAGTGCTGTTATTTAAGTTTAATAAAAGCATTGTAGGGGTTAAGCAATAACATGATTAAGTTAAGCCTTTTTAAAGCACTCAATAATTTTGATTTAGATATAAACCTTGAGCTTGAGTCGTTTAATGTATTGGGTGTTTACGGGCCTTCTGGCTCGGGTAAGTCAACATTACTGCGTTGTATTAGCGGTTTAGAGCCTGCAAAAAGTGTTTATGTAAACAATCAGGCAGTGCATGAGTTACCAAGCGATAAACGCGGTATTACGCTTCAGTTGCAATCGTGCCCGTTGTTTCCTCATTTAGATGTGGCAGGTAATTTAGCGTTTACACAAAAACACTGCGGGAATAAGCAAACCAGCTTAACGATAGAATACGTTGTTAAAACACTTGAATTACAAGACTTACTAAACCGTGACGTACAAAGCTTATCGGGTGGCGAACGCCAACGTGTAGTATTTGCGCGTACGCTGTTAGCAGGTCAAAAATTTATAATGCTTGATGAGCCTTTTAGTGCACTTGATTGGTCATTGCGTTTTAAAACGCTCACTAAACTTAGCGAGTTTGCAGTTAAGTTTAATATTAAATTTATAATAGTAAGTCACTCATTAAAAGAGCTGCTATTTTGCTGCGATACCCTTATTCAGCTAGATAAAGGTAAGGTGATAAACCAAGGTGCGAGTGCGCACGTTGCAAAAGCTATTTATGCAAACGATAGGCAAACACCGCTGAGCTTAATTAATTACGATGTGGTTAAATTTGATGAAAACTACGGGCTATATCAATTGCAATTACAGCAAAGTGAGCAGCCGCTTTTTGTGCTTCCTGAACTTGTAGATAGCAGTAATAAGCTAATTATAGAAAGTGAGCAAATGTCGTTTAGTGCGTTAAAACCTGAGCAAACAACGCACAGTAATGTTTTAAGGTCGGTATTAACTCAGGCTGAGCTTATTAATAATAAGTGGCAGTTAACGCTTAATGTAGATGGGCAAACTTTGTATTGCTTGGCTTCAAGACGAGTGTGGGACAAAAACGACTTTAAAGTGGGCGATGTGTTTTATACAACAATCAGTAATCTAGAATAACTAAATGCTGCACACCGCACATTGACTGTTTTTAGCTATTTTAAAACGATTAAACTCCATGCTTAAGCCATCCACCAGCAGTAAGTGCTCGCTTAAACCACTTGGCAAACCAGCAAGCATTTTTAGCGCTTCAGTAGCCTGAATACTGCCTATTAGCCCCACAATTGGGGAAAGCACGCCGGATTCAGAGCAGCTTTGTGTTTGTTCACTAAAAAATTGTGATAAACAGCCATAACAATGGCTGTTTTCATCCATAGTAAAACACGCGACTTGTCCTTCCATACGTATTGCAGAGCCTGACACTAGCGGAACTTTAGCTTTAAAACAGGCGCTATTAAGTGCATTGCGCGTTGCTAGGTTATCTGAGCAATCAATCACTATATCAATGTTATTAAATAATTGTTCTGTAGAGGTACTTGTATCAAAAAATTCCTCAATGGTGTTTATGTCTATTTCACTATTAAGCGCGTTAAGCTGTTTTTTAGCAGCACTGCATTTTGAACTACCAATATCACTTTCTTTATACAGTATTTGCCTTTGCAGGTTGGTCACGTCTATTTCATCGTTATCAACTAAGGTAAGCGTCCCAACGCCAGATGCCGCTAAGTATTGACCTACCGCACACCCAAGCCCACCCACACCAATAATTAAAGCATGCGATTGCCATAGCTGCTCTTGTCCGTCTATATCAAGCTGCGGCAGCATAATGTGCCGAGAATAGCGCAGTTGCTGCTGGTAAGTTAATGGTGGCTTTTGCATTTTTAAAATCTCAACCTTTTTTTGAACAATACCAAGTTGTTAAATCCAAGAGCAAGTAGTAACGCTTTTTATTTGCACTCTAACAACCCAGAGCCCTTCACTCATATAGTGCAACTATAACGTATAAAAACAACTGTTGCATGTAACTATCTGAAATTTATGGTTTTTAATTAGTGGCTCAGTAATTGCTATATCGGGTTAACTTAAATTTAACAAACATTGGGCTGCTACTCATATAAAAGGGTGGGGCATTAATAAAACAATAATACGTTTACGAGGAAAATAAACATGCAACCGAGTTCTGGGTTTAACCTAATATCGTTTAGCGGAAAAATGAAAGTATTGCATCTAAGTTGGATGGTCTTTTTTGTGTCATTTTTTGTATGGTTTAACCATGCTCCTTTATTAGGTGCCATAGCGGGTTCACTTGGGATCACCATGGCACAAGTTAAAACATTACTAATTTTAAATGTAGCGTTAACTATTCCAGCGCGTGTTGTGGTGGGTATGCTAACCGATAAATTTGGTCCCCGTATTGTTTATGCGGCACTACTTATTAGCTGTAGTATTCCATGTTTTATGTTTGCTATGGCAACTACATTTGAGCAAGCCGCAATAGCGCGCTTTGCTTTAGGCTTTATTGGTGCTGGCTTTGTTGTGGGCATTCGTATGGTGAGTGAATGGTTTCCTGCTAATGAGTTGGGTATAGCGGAAGGTATTTATGGCGGTTGGGGTAATTTTGGATCAGCAGCAGCGGCTATGTTATTGCCAATTATTGCACTAATGTTTGGTGGCGAAGATGGTTGGCGTTATGCAGTAGGTTTAACCGGTGTATTAAGCGTTATATTTGGTATTATTTGGTACCTAAATGTAACCGATACACCAAAAGGCGGTACATACTTTAAACCTAAAAAAGTAGGCGCAATGGAAGTAACCAGTAAAGGCGACTTTGTATTACTGCTTATTATGAAAATTCCTATGTACGGCGCATTAGCATTACTTACTTGGAAGCTTTCACCAACTGGTGCTAACCTAATTTCGGCTAATTTTGTACTTGCCGTGTATGCTTTTTTAGTTCTGCTTTATATTTACGAAGTGTATAAAACCTTTGACGTAAATGGTCATATTTTTAAAGAGCCTGTACCCGAGTCGCATCGTTATGAGTTTAAGCAAGTAGCTGTTTTAAATATTTTATATTTTACAACCTTTGGTTCTGAGCTTGCGGTTGTCTCTATGTTGCCGCTGTTTTTTATGGATGTGTTTGCGCTTGATATGGTGTATGCCGGTATTTTAGCCTCTGCTTACGCATTCATGAACTTAGCATCTCGCCCTGGTGGCGGTTGGATTTCAGATAAATTAGGTCGTCGTATTACCCTTATTGTACTTACAATGGGTCTTGCTGTTGGTTATTTTGTAATGGGCTTGGTTGATGCATCTTGGCCTTTATGGCTTGCAGTTGTTGCAGCTATGGCATGTTCGTTCTTTGTGCAAGCTGGTGAAGGCGCTGTATTTGCCGCAGTACCACTAATTAAGCGTCGTTTAACTGGGCAAATAGCTGGAATGACAGGTGCTTACGGTAATGTTGGTGCAGTAGTGTACTTAACGGCATTATCACTTGTTGATTATCAAACCTTCTTTTTCATTATTGCGGGTAGTGCATTACTTGGCTTAGGCGCACTGTTTTTTATGAAAGAACCAGACGGACACATTACCGAAGTAAATGAAGACGGCACCGTTGAACTTATTTCAGTGACTTAAGGCATTATTGACTATGTTTGATGAAACACACCAAGCTAAAGCACTTGAAAATGAACTCAACGTTTCATTTGGCGGGCACAGCGCTAAAGGGTTAAAAGCAGAAAACCAAGATGCGTTTGCTGCTCTTAATACCAAAGCGCAAGAAAAAGAGTCTAAAGGCGTTATTGCCTGCTTAGCCGATGGGTGTTCATCAGCAAAAAATGCTAAACAAGCGTCTCAACTTTCGGTTACTCATTTTATAAATGAGTATTTAAATACCCCCGAAAGTTGGGCGGTTAAAAAGTCAGTGTCGAAGGTGTTAGCAAGTTTAAATCAGTGGCTTTATTCGCAATCAGTTAATTACAATCACTTAGGTCAGCGCCAAGCCGATTGGATGACGACTTTTACAGCACTTATTTTAAAGTCGGCAACGGGTTATATATTTCACTTAGGTGATACGCGTATTACTCGCTTGCGAGGAAATAAAATAGAGGCAATAACACGGGATCACAAAGTAAACGATACGCTAACGCGTGCACTTGGCGCACAACTTCATCAAGAAATAGATGTATACGAAGTTGACCTAAAAGCAGACGATATTTATATATTAACCTGCGATGGCGTACACGATGTGCTCCCACGTAGTGATATAGCTAAATTAATTAATGAACACGTTAATTTGGAGCACACTAATTTAGAAAATGCGGCTAAAGCAATTACCGAACTTGCATTAGCGCGAGGCAGTGACGACAACGTAAGTTGTTTGCTTGTAAAAGTAGAAAATATTGCCGAGCAAAAGTTAGATGAGCTTTATCATTCGCTAACACGACGAAAAATTCCACCTGCGCTTAATGTTGGACAAAAAATTGATGACTACACGGTTATCCGTAAATTGCATGCCAGTAGTCGCTCGCATATTTATTTAGTGCAACAAGCGCCCGATATACCGCCAGTGGTTTTAAAAGCACCTTCGGTTAATTTTGAAGATGATGTGCACTACCTTCAAGGCTTTATAAGAGAAGGCTGGGTAGGGCAACGCATAAACCACCTTAACGTGATGAAAGTACTAAGCACGCAATCGCAGAGTCGTTTTTTGTATCATATTTGTGAGTACATGGACGGACAAACACTTAGTGATTGGAAGCACGACGTGCCGCACCCAGAAATAACCCAAGTGCGCAGTATTATTGAACAAATAGTACATGCACTAAGGGCGTTTCAGCGACTCGATATGGTACATCGTGATTTAAAACTCGATAACGTAATGATAGATGCGCACGGAAAAGTAACGCTCATTGATTACGGCACTGTAAGTGTTGCGGCTATGGACGAGTCGGTTAAGCAAATTGCGGATGATTGCCCGCAAGGTACTGCCGATTATACTGCACCCGAAACACTTATTACTATGCACGCCGATTTTAAAAGTGATTTGTTTTCACTTGGCGTTATTGCATACGAGTTATTGTGCTCAAAATTGCCTTACAAACCATTGCCACTTAACCACGTAGCGCCAAAAGATTACAGCCATTGGCACTACACAAGTATTCGTAAATACAGAGCCGATATTCCGTTTTGGTTAGATCAAGCCCTTATGAAAGCGCTTGCCCCTAAACCAGAACTCAGATACCAAGCTTTTTCTGAGTTTATAAACGATATCAACAAACCTAATCCTTATTTAGAAAGTACCGCTAATAAAAGCTCAATAATGAAACGCGATCCAGTTATGGTGTGGAAATGTATTTCGCTGTGTTTATTTATTGCTTTGGTATGTGTATTAATAATTAAAACGTAGAGAACCAAAATGCTTAACTATAAGAACAACTTACCTATTATTTTTATACTGGGTTGCTTCACTGCGCCTTCAATAAGCTTTGCTGCGCAAACGGATCTTGATTTTAGACTGCGTTTTGAAAGCGTTGATCAAAACAATGCTTTAAAAGATGCAAGCGGCTTAACACTTAGAACCCGCTTAACGCATCAAACAGACGAGGTGAATGGTTTTTCAGCCCTTATTGAAGTAGAAGATACTCGCAGCCTATTAGGCGTAGATGATTACAATAATACGGTGGGAAAAAACACTAATTACTCTGTTATTGCAGACCCAGAAAACACTGAGATTGACCAAGGTTTTGTTAAATATGCCCGCGATGGTCTATCGCTAAAAGTAGGACGCCAAGTAATAGCCCTTGATGGGCAGCGTTTTGTTGGGCACGTAGGTTGGCGCCAAGACAGACAAACCTTTGATGCAGCAACCATTAATTACGCATTTAATAACATAGATTTACAATACAGTTATTTAAATAAGCGTAACCGCATATTTGCTGACGATAAAGACATTAAATCGTCCGATCATCTTATTAATGCAAGCTTTAAAACAGACTACGGTAAAGTGGTTTTATACAGTTACTTATTAAGTGACGATGCACTACAAGACGACAGTTTAGACACTTATGGCGTCTCTTTTAACGGTAATAAAACCCTAAACGACATAAAATTTTATTACAAAGCGGAGTATGCAACGCAGTCTGCGTCAACAAGCGTGAGTGATTTTGATGCCGATTACTATGCACTTGAAGGCGCTGTTGATTTAAATGGTTTGGGTATAAAAACAGTAACATTAAAAGTTGGCATAGAGTCACTTGGCTCTGATAATGGCGATTACGGGTTTGCAACACCACTTGCCACGTTACATAAATTTAATGGTTGGGCAGATACGTTTTTAAATACACCCGCACAAGGCTTGGACGACACTTACATAAGCTTAAATGGTAAAGCGTTTGACGGAAAATGGTTGGTGGCTTATCACAGTTTTGATGCTAATGAGCAATCAAATGGGGTTGACGATTTAGGCAGTGAGCTAAACGTACAATACGTTAAACCTATTAATAAACAATACGCAGTGGGTGTTAAATACGCTGATTACTCAGCGGGCGATACCGCTGCTAATAAAGTCGATACTCAAAAATTATGGGTATGGATGAGCGCTAAATTTTAACCCTCACTATCTTCTAAAATCCTCTTGTAATTTATAGCGACACAAGATGGTGCAGTTGCACCATCTTGTGGGGCTTTACGCTTTTCACCTCTGCACCAATGTAGGCAACTTACTGATTTTAAATGCTTATATATTTGGCTTACATATTGCTATAACAAACCTATAACAAATCATTCGATTTCAATTTTAGTCAATTACTAAAGTAGATATCATTTTAAGGTGAGTAAATGCTAAGTAAGCAGCGTGTTGTAGTAGTAGGAAACGGAATGGTGGGGCACCATTTTGTGCAGCAGCTGGTTTCTCAAAATCAAGCTGATGAGCAATTTGAAATTACGGTATTAAGCGGTGAAGACCGTTTAGCGTATGACCGCGTGCAATTATCGTCTTTTTTTAAAGGTAAAACCGCAGACGACCTCGCACTTACATGCAATAAAACCTATGACGATTGGCAAGTACGCTTTCATACTCATTCTAAAGTGGTTGACATAAATCGTGATGCGCAAACTGTAACGACCGCTAAAGGGGAGTCGTTTGAATACGACAAGCTTGTGCTTGCTACAGGTTCATTTCCATTTGTACCTCCTATACCGGGTAAAGATCGTGAGCATTGCCTTGTTTATCGCACCATTAACGATTTACACGCAATAAAAAACTCAGCCCACGGTAGTAAAGTAGGCGTGGTAATTGGTGGCGGTTTACTGGGTCTTGAGGCTGCAAACGCATTAAAGCAATTGGGTTTACAGACTCACGTAATAGAATTTGCACCGCAACTTATGGGCGTACAAGTTGATGCGGGTGGCGGTCGGCTACTAAAAAACAAAATTACAGATTTAGGCGTTACTGTGCATACATCGGTAGCAACTGAGGAGATAGTAGAGGGTGAGAACTGCCGTTACAAAATGTGTTTTAAGGGCGGTAAAACCCTTGAAACCGATATGATTGTATTCTCAGCAGGTATTCGCCCTTATGATAATTTAGCCCGCGAGTTTAATTTAGAGTTAGGCGAGCGCGGCGGTATTGTAATTAATAACCACTGCCAAACGAGCGATAAAAACATATACGCAATTGGTGAATGTGCACTGTGGAATAATTTTATTTTTGGCTTAGTGGCACCCGGTTACGCCATGGCTAAAATTGCAGTTGGGCATATTTTACAACAGACCCAGCAAGGTTCCTTGCAAAGTAATGGCTTAGACAATAAAGCCGATGAGTTCAGTGGTGCCGATATGAGCACCAAGCTTAAATTAATGGGTGTTGAAGTGGGCTCTATTGGCGATGCACATGCACGCAGCGAAGGCGCAATAAGCTATTACTTTGAAGACCAACCCAATGGCATTTATAAAAAAGTAGTCACTAATTCACAAAGTAATAAACTGATTGGCGCCGTGCTTGTTGGCGATACCAGCGATTACGATAATTTACTGCAATATCATTTAAACGACATTGAACTTACCACCGCCCCCGAAGCGCTCATTATGCCCCTTGCCGGCGATATCGCAGAGCTAAGCGCCGACGACTTGCCTGATGACGCTATTATTTGCGCTTGTCATAAAGTAACTAAACACACCATTGAACAAACAGTCGCTAAAGGCTTTATAGACCTAGCAAGTGTGCAGCAAAGCACCAAAGCCAGTACAGGCTGTGGAGGTTGTGAAAAGCTCGTTCAAAACGTAATAAACAGCGCACTCGCTAAAGCAAGTAACACTATTAACGTAGTTACTCTTAATGAGCCTGTTAAACAGCCCGCATAAATTAAAGCACACTAAAAGAGAGCAGTATGGCAACCGTAAACACGTCACCAACTATAAATAAAACGAGTTTAAAACAAACAACATGTGCTTACTGTGGTGTAGGGTGTGGTGTTGATATTTCACTTTTTAATAATGTGCCAACCAAGCTTGAAGGCATGCGAGAGCACCCCGCAAACTTTGGTCGTTTATGTGTAAAAGGCACCCATTTGCTCGACACCACAGGCAGTGATAACCGCTTAACGTCACCCCTTATTAATAATCAAGCTGTTACGTGGGATGAAGCCACCGACCATGTTGCCAATAAATTTAACGACATAATACAAAAGCACGGACCCGATGCGGTGGCTTTTTATGTGTCAGGGCAGTTACTTACTGAAGATTACTACATCGCTAATAAATTAATGAAAGGCTACATAGGCTCAGGCAATATTGATACAAATTCGCGCCTGTGTATGTCGTCTGCTGTGGCAGGTTATAAACGGGCTTTTGGTGAAGACGTAGTGCCGTGTACTTACGAGGATTTAGAGCAAACTGAGCTGCTTATTTTAATTGGCTCTAATGCAGCGTGGACTCATCCGGTTTTGTATCAGCGAATGGAGCGTGCAAAGCAACTTAACCCAAATATGAAAGTGGTGGTTATTGATCCGCGTAAAACTGACACAGCTGAGCTTGCCGACACATTTTTAAATATAAAACCAGGCAGTGACGCCGCACTTTATAACGGTTTACTTAATTATTTACATGAGCATAACCACCTCGATACGCAATTTATTGATCAGCACACAAACGGCTTTGAAAGCGCACTGCAAGAGGCAACAAAATGGAGTTGTGAGGCAGTTAGCGATTTTTGCGATATAGCAATTGAGCAAGTAACTGAGTTTTACGCGCTATTTGCTAACAGCCCAAGTGCGATTAGCTTTTACTCAATGGGTATAAATCAATCAAGTTCGGGTGTAGATAAATGCAACGCTATTATTAATGCGCATTTAGCCTCAGGTAAATTACTTAAACCAGGCAACGGTCCGTTTTCGATTACGGGGCAACCCAATGCGATGGGCGGGCGCGAAGTAGGTGGTTTGGCTAATCAGTTAGCGGCGCATTTAGATATTGAAAACGAAGCACATCAATCACTTGTACAACGCTTTTGGCTCTCGCCAACTATCGCTACAAAAGCAGGCAGCAATGCCATCGATATGTTTGATGAAATAGCCGCAGGCAAAATAAAAGCAGTGTGGATAATGGCAACAAATCCAATGGTGAGTTTGCCCAATAACGCCGCTATTAAAAAAGCATTAGAGACCTGCGAGCTGGTGGTTGTATCTGACTGTATTGCAAAAAGTGATACGTTAAAATTTGCCGATGTTGCTTTTCCATCAACCGGATGGGGTGAAAAAAACGGCACAGTAACTAACTCAGAGCGCAGAATATCAAGGCAACGCCCGTTAGTAGCGCCTTATTCGGGAGCTAAAAACGATTGGCAAATTATGTGCGATGTTGCTAAAAAAATGGGCTTTGAAGGGTTTGACTTTACAGACCCTAGTGGCATTTTTGAAGAATGGGCACAATTAACCGACTTTGAAAATAACGGCAGCCGATTATTAAATCTCTCTGGTTTAGTTGGGCTCACACAAAATCAGTATGATAATTTAAAACCCATTATGTGGCCTGTTGTTAAAAATCAGCCTTATAAAAATGGTCAGGTTTTTACAAATAACCAATTTAGCACCGCTGATAAAAAAGCACGCTTTATAGCCATAACGCCGCAATTACCGGTGCAAAAAACATCAAGTGATTACCCGTTTGTAATGAACTCAGGACGTATACGCGACCAATGGCATACCATGAGCCGCACGGGTAAAAGCACTGCGCTTTCATCGCATATTACACGGCCGTACATTGAAATTAATCCGCTTGATGCCAGTAAATTAGCAATTAAGCAAAACGATTTAATAAGTGCGATTGCCCAAACAGGGCAGGTTACCGCGCATGCAAAAGTAACCGATTCGGTGCGAAAAGGTGAATGCTTTATGCCTATTCATTGGAATAAGCAATTTGCATCGTCAGCAACAGTAAGTGGGTTGTATCAATCGGTAGTTGACCCTCTATCTGGTCAGGCTGAGTGCAAACACGGCGCTGTTAATATAGTTAAAGCACCCTTTGTGCAATATATGCAGCTGTTTGCTAAAAACGAACTTGTTATAGACAGTGATTTTTGGCTCAAAGTTAATGCTAGGAATTGCTTTAATTACCAATTGGCGCTTAATGAGCCACAAAGTGATTTACTGTATTACTGCCAAACCTTAACAGGTTTACAAGGGCAGTGGTCGGCTATGAATACGGCAAAAGCCATGCATGTGCAGTGTATTCAAAACGATCAATTAGCGTTTGTTGGTGTTATTTCTAATGAGCAAAAAGAAATATCACTTGAGTGGATAAACCATTTATTTGCAGAGCCATTACTGACCTTTACACAGTTACAGTCTTTGCTTTATGCAACCCCCGATGAAGAATTTACCCAAGGTGCACAAGTGTGTAGCTGCTTTAAAGTAAGAGAGCAGCCAATTATAAACGCCATTAAAAACGGTGTAAACACAGTCGAGCAATTGGGGTCTGAACTTAAATGTGGAACGAATTGCGGTTCGTGTAAAACACAATTAAGCCAATTAATAAAACAACATTACAAAGCAGGTTCTAGCAGCATTGATGTTGCGGTTGTAATGTAAAGAAAAAAGGAAGCATATGCTTAATGATCAATTTGGTCGGCAGTTTAACTATTTGCGCCTCTCAATAACCGATGTATGTAATTTTAGTTGTAGTTATTGTTTACCAAACGGGTATCAGTGCGATACGCCGCGTAATTTTTTAAATAAAAACGAAATTAGCACGTTAGTAAATGCGTTTGCAGAGCTTGGTACTAAAAAAGTGCGTATTACAGGTGGCGAACCATGCTTACGAAACGACGTAACCGATATTATAAAGCTTTGTAAAAACACGCCCGGCATAGAAAAAGTAGCAATTACTACAAACGGATTTAATTTATTAAAGAAAATTGATGAATTTGCTGAAGCAGGGCTTGATGCGCTTAATGTCAGTATTGATAGTTTAAATCCGAGTATGTTTAAACTCATAACAGGGCACGACAAACTTAACCTTATTCTAAAAGGGATTGAACGCGCGATAGAGCTGGGTATAAAAGATATAAAAATAAATGCAGTGCTTGCCAAGCAGTTTAATAAAAACCAATTGAAGGATTTTTTAGCGTGGGTAAAACACCACAAAGTTACGGTTCGCTTTATAGAATTAATGGAAACAGGTGACGGCGCCACCTTTTTTGAAGAAAACCACTTAAGTGGGCAAACGGTTAAAGCCCAATTACTCGACCAAGGTTGGTTACAAGTAGTTAGGGGGAAACTAAACGGACCCGCTGAGGAATTTTGTCATCCTGATTACGATGGTCGTATTGGTTTAATAATGCCGTACAGTAAAGACTTTTGTAAAAGCTGTAATCGCTTAAGGGTGTCGGCGCTGGGTAAATTACACTTATGCTTGTTTGCCGAGCAAGGTATAGATTTACGCGAACTGCTAAACGAGGATGATACTGCAGCGACCGTAAAGGCAATTCGAGCTGCTATGGGCGATAAAGAAATAAGCCATGAGCTAGATAAACGCTTAACAGGTGCGACAACTCACTTAGCCATGTTAGGCGGCTAATATGGGAGCTGATGTGAATACTCATATAAAAGCTAATATGAAAGTTAAGCGAGATTTTACAGGTGTTGTGCTTGCTGGTGGTAAGTCATCAAGAATGGGCACAGACAAAGCCGATTTAGTTTTAAAAAATAAAACGCTATTGCAAAATGCGTGTGATTTATTAAAAGACGCAGGCGCTAAAAACATATTGGTAAGTCGCAACGTTACAAATCCAGTCAAATCATTGAACCATTATTCACCGAGCGATTATCCCTCAGAAAAGTACGTTAAAGATATATACCCAAATAGTGGACCCCTTGGCGGAATTTACTCAACATTAATAGCCACCGAGCAAGATTTACTTATTACTGCAGTAGATATGCCACTACTCACAAGTAGTTTGTTAAGCACAATAGTGCTGGCTTCTCAGTCAAATAACGTACAAAGTGTGAGCAATCAATTAAATCAGTCACAAATACATGCTTGGCACTTTGAAAATGAACCGCTACCGCTGTATATTCGTAATACAAGCAGTGTAAAAAATCATTTAAAACACATACTCACAAACGCAAACAGTCATAAATCAATAAAACAGTTTACCCAAAGCATTGGTGTGCAAACGCTTTTATGTAATAAAGCGCATGCATTAATAAACACCAATACACCGGCGCAATTTAAAGCTGTAAATGAGCATTTTGACCAAAGCATTAACCAATTGAGAAGAACATTATGAGCCACACAAGCGATACACAAAGACCTTTAAACATTGCCGTACTTACAGTAAGCGACACGCGCGATGCGATTACCGATACTTCTGGTCATTACTTAATTAAAGCGCTAACTGAGGCGGGTCATCACTTAGCGGATAAAGAAATTGTAAAAGATGATGTTTACCAAATGCGCGCTATTGCATCGCAGTGGATAGCCGACGACACCATTCACGCTATTTTAGTGACTGGTGGTACAGGATTTACCGAACGTGATTCAACACCTGAGGCATTTGCGCCGCTGTTTGATAAAAGCGTAGACGGCTTTGGTGAGCTATTTAGACATATATCGTACGGTGAAATTGGTAACTCAACTATTCAATCTCGTGCACTTGCAGGACTTGCTAACAACACCGTTATTTTTTGTATGCCAGGCTCTACAGGCGCATGTAAAACAGCGTGGACAGGCATTATAAAAGATCAACTTAACTCAATGCATAAACCGTGTAACTTTGTACCGCACATTACCATTGGTAAAAAGTGTGAATCGCGTGAGCAATAGTATGTTAAGCCACGTAGACGAAAACGGTCAAGCTAATATGGTTGATGTATCGCTCAAAGACGTTACCTTGCGCGATGCCTCAGCTGAAGCATTTATTAGCATGAGCAAGCTTGCTTTTGAGCAAGTAATGCTTAATCAAAACAAAAAGGGTGATGTGTTAGGCGTGGCACGTATTGCGGGTATTCAAGGCGCTAAAAAGTGCGCTGATTTAATCCCGCTTTGTCATCCGCTTGCACTTACTAAAGTCGCTGTTGATTTTGAACTTGATGAAGCAAACAGCCAAATTAAAATAACCAGCTACTGCAAACTTGCCGGTAAAACCGGGGTCGAAATGGAAGCGCTAACGGCGGTATCTGTGGCTAGCCTTACTTTGTTTGATATGTGTAAAGCAGCCGACCCACTAATGGAAATTAGCTGCATGCGCGTTACTCAAAAAGCTGGGGGTAAAAATGGCAGTTGGCAGCGAGATTAATCCTATAGCTAGCGCCGGAAAAGTAGAGTTATTGTTTTTTGGGCAACTAAAAGAGCGGTTAAAGTGCAGTAAATTAAGCCTTGAGATTGAGCAGCCGCTTAGTATTTCAGAGCTTAAATTAAGATTAGTTAGCCAATACCCGCATTGGCAACCGTGGCTTGAGGAGCGTGAGCTACTTGCAGCGCTTAACCAAACTATGTCATCAAGCGACGAAATAGTGAAAGCAGGGGATGAGCTTGCCTTTTTCCCGCCGGTTACAGGTGGCTAATGAGCATACATATTCAAGTACAAACCAATGATTTTAATGTAGGTGACGAGCACAATACGCTTTGTAGTAATAACAAAAGCGATGGCGCTGTTGTCACCTTTACAGGTTTGGTAAGAGAGTTCAGCAGTGGCGATAACGTTACTGCACTTGAGCTTGAGCACTACCCTGGTATGACCGAGCAACTTCTTCAATCTATTGCAGAGCAAGCACAAACTCGCTGGCAACTGGCGAGAATATGCATTATTCATCGCGTTGGTTACTTAGCACTTGGCGAGCAAATTGTATTTGTAGGCGTGACCAGCCGCCATCGACAAGCCGCGTTCGAAGGCGCACAATTTATAATGGATTATTTAAAAAACCACGCCACGTTTTGGAAAAAAGAGCACTTTAAAGACTCATCAAACTGGGTTGAGTTTAAACAAAGTGACAAACAAGCGCTGGGCAAATGGGAAGGGTGATAAAAATATTTAATTATTTACGTTCAGTAAAGGCTTTACAGCTTGATAATAAATAACTTATGTAACTCTCAGTTTGCGTGTGAAGTCTGCGTTTTTCGTGTTATAAATCAGCAATATTAGATTGTTAGCTCGACCCAAGTCTGGAAGACATATGCGCACATCAAAAATGTTATACTTTACAATATTATTACTTGTTCTACTTTCAGCTTTTCTTGCTGTATGGGTATATGATTTAAAAGAAGGTAAAGATTTACTAAGCTTTACCATATCAACAGTAAGCTTTTGTATAGCCGTATTAGCTTTATTTATTACTGTTAGAACATATACATCAATTGATAGTGTAAATAACATTAGTAAAATGGAAGGTAACATTTTAGATAATGAAAATTACGTAACCTCACTTCCAGAGTTAATTAATCAGTTTAAGTCCCAAGATGAAAATACACTAGAGAAAGAAATTTTTGACTCTATTGAGCATAAACTAAAAAAAGAGTCAGAAACCGCTGTTCTTTTTGCCGATACCCTGCAATATATAATTGACCTAATTGTTTTATTTCCAGCTGTTTTTAATGCATCAGAAACTAACAAAGTGCTTTATAAAAAGCGTATGGATACAATTTTGTCAGAAGTTGATAGGCGCTGTGAAATATTGCACTCGGTGAGTAAAGGTAATTCAATTCAAATAACGGAAACAATAAAGCTATTTAAAGCTGTTGTTTCTTACCAAAGTTTTGTAGCTGATGATAATTTTAATATTCATGCAGACTTACTTCATGTGAGAGGTCCAATTCTTCGTAATCCAGTGACAAAAACCATTTATCATAATTACCTAGGTTTGTATTACAACAAAAAAGGCATGCATTTATTACGAGAGTCGCTAAATATGAACTCTGTAGATGTTTTGTCGATTGATGGTTTAGAGCTGGCTAAAAAAAATATTAATACCATAGAGCCATCAATACTTGAAGAAGTAAGTATGTATCTTAAATCTGCCGCTGAGCAGTTCGATAAAGCACTTAAAGTATCTAGCGAAGATGTTATGTGGCCTGGTTTTATTAATTACAATAAAGCACGTACGGTATATTTTTTAGCTTTACTATCAAATAGCGAACTTAATTGGTTAGATATTCTCGACGAAGCAATAGAGTCTCGCAGCAGGTTAAATCGACTAATTGACGAAATTTTAATGATAGACAGATCAAAACCAGCCAATATTGTTAGCACACATTTAAGAGAATTTTTTCTATATCAAGAAGAGTTAGCACGTACAGTAAAATTGAATATTTTACTGTCGAATAATCTAACCAGACAAAATAATGCACCTATTATATATAAAGGGATTAATATCTCTAATATATCAAACGAAAAACTAACTGACTTATTTGTTTCAATACAAAAGTTTTCTACAGTTAGTATTTACCAAGAAAAAATCATAAGTCGACTTAAGAATAACCTCGCTGTGACAAACTAACAAAGCTTCAGCGAGAAAGTAGGGGATATACTATTTTTACGGCTTTTTTCTCATCATAAAAAAGCCACCTACCTATGCATGAAAAGTCATAGCAAGAATAAATGGCTCTTTATTAAAATGTTTTTTGGACTGAGCTTATTTTATTACACTTTTCCAATGCTCAAATCAGGTATTAAATTGAGCCTGTTATGAATGGCATGATGTATGAAAGATAACTTAGTTCGCACCGCTTGAGTAAGTACAAATGGGTAGGCATCGGCAAGTCCCATGCTGCGATTTAGTGAATTTAGAATGATCGAAAATTCCATCCAAGTATCTAAAATAGCATCAATCGATGTTTGTGAATTAAAGTAATAAGCACTTTGTGGCAATCGAAGCTCGTCTGCTTCTTCTAATTCAAACTCATTACCCGTTGTTGAGCCTGTAATTGAAAAGTTTTTGGCTGTTTCTAAAGTATCGATAATATGCATGTAATGCGCCCATGTTTCTGCCCAGTCTTCATAAGGGTGCATAGTAGCGTATTCACTAATAAAGGTTTCATGCCAGTTAGCTGGCGCACCTTGCTTGTAATGAGTATCGAGCGCTTGCTGGTAATCTAATTCGTCATCACCAAAATATTGCTTACATAAAGTATGTTTTTTTGGTGAATTTGCGATTAGTTGATCAAAATAATAATGACCAAGTTCATGGCGAAAATGACCAAGTAAAGTCCGATAACGCTCACCCATTGCTATTTTAGCTTGAGAGCGTGCTACGTCGTCTGCTTCAGCTAGGTTTATAGTGATATGCCCGCAATCATGTCCTGTAAATACAACGTCCTGACCTATAATAGGGCTTACAAAGTGATCGCTTACGTTACGGTCTGCTATAAAATCGAAGCTTAATCCGCTTTCAGGTTCTTGAATCGTTGTATTTAAAGGGAGTGATAATGACTTTAATGTATACAAAGCGCGACGTTTTGCTGTCTCCATTTTTTTCCATAATGGAATATGTTCAACAATACTTAAATCGGGCACCGTTTCATTAAAGCGGCACGAAAAACACAGCACTTCGTCTTTATCGGCAACAGGTATAAATGTGTCTAAATTAACCATACCATTGCATACGTGATACTGAGCGTTGTTATCACATTTTTTATAAAAAACTTCAGGCGCTTCTGCTTTGTAAAATAACCCCGATTGCTCATCAATTTCATAGGGTTCAACTTGGTCGAACTCATCATCAATACCCACGGTTCTACCGCAAGCCAAACAATGGCTGCTTTCAAAAAATAAAATAAGTTGATCTGTGCAATTACATTTAAATGTTTTCATATGTTACCGAATAAAAAAGAGACCGTATAAACCACTTTTACTTAGCGCTATGCTATTGGAGGATAGTGGTTAAATCCTTTTTAAAAGTTCAGACTTTTTAATATTAAATTCATCATCACTCAACGCATTAGAGTCGCGAAGTTGTGCTAACTTTTCAATAATTTGAAGTGTTTCGTCTACCGAGTATTGCCCCACAGTATTATTAGCCGGTGCTTCAACTTGGTTTGGTGTTAACGATGCAAAATTCGGCTGCGTTACTTGCTGCGTAAAATCTTTTTGAGGTTCTGGAGGCGTTGGCGTTTGCCCTGAAATTAATGGCAGGGTATTTACATTAATTGTCCCCCACTGACTGTTAAATGTAAGAGAGGTATTATTGCCTTGCTGTTGGCTTACACCACCAATATTATGATCTAACGTGTCGTATACGCTCACTTGTCCATTTAATTCAACGGCTAAGCGATTAGGGAATATAGCGTAGCGAATATTATTTTGCGCACCACTGCTAAATGGGCTGCCTAGATTACCTGGCCACCATTGATTGCTGCCAGGCGTTCCTGCAGGAATAACCGGAAATATTTGGTTATTGCTCAATATATTAGCAAGTTCGTTGCACAAGTTATCAACGGTTGATTTTAAACCGTTGTTAAACATGTCGCCAACCATTGTCATTCCGCCACGCATCCATTGACCAGAACCACCAAGTTCTGGGCAATTAAACTGTGCCATTGAGCAACCGCCGTTATTAACGCTAACTAACATGTGAATTACTGCATCGTGGCTGAGGTTATAACGAGATGCTATACCATTAACTAAGTTTTCACCGACATCCGTTAGCTTTTGCATAAGAAAATATCCTATTAGGTAGATTGGGTTGATTTAAAAAATCTTAAATACGCTAGGGCGTGTTGATTTTTTGGATTGAAATTTGTTCAATCTAGGGGCGATTTAATCGCGGCGCGAGGTTTGTAACCTAGTGGGCTAAGTAAAAACCGAGCAACAAAGAGTCAATCGTCCCTAGAAAGAACCCAAGGGCAGCGCATGTTTGGCATTTATGCTGCGTTATCGCCTATGTATAGGGAACAACCATACATCATAGACTCTGCCTTGCTTAAATACCAAACACACTGCTGCAAATTCAACCACCAAAGATCAACACGCCCTAGTGCTGCATTACCTTTAGCATTGATGATAATGAAAAATTAACAGGTTAGTGGGATGTGTTGGTCTTTCAAATTGGACGTGTTCTGTTTTGTCTGAAATTAAAACACACCGCTGCAAAACTAATCTTTAAAACAAGCATCTTTGTATTAAAAGTTGCTTGTTTTATCTCATCGAGATTGTTAGTTTTGCTGTAACGTAAGCGGTTAAAAATCGATCTAGTATAGCACCGTTACTTACTTTAATAGCAGCTTTATTGTGAACTATTTCTTACTATTTAATGATTATTTTTAATGATTTTTAAACTATAAATAAATACTTTTAATTATACCCGTTTAGCGTTATAAATAACGGAGTAAGTATTTTAAAAAATTAACATTATTTGTTTTATTTCAATATTTTAAATTAACTAGTTTTAATTGTAAGTTATTTTTAAGCACTATTTTGGTGCATTACCTGCACCATTAAAAATCTAAAATTGATGGTATAAATTACACCCAGTTTAATATTTACAGAGTTGGTGTGTTTTTTCTATTAATTTGGTCAAAACCTTTATGCATGGCGTTGCTTTGTGTATGAGTCGGCAAATGGATGAGGAGCACTAATTTATAAGTTTGCTGGTATAAAAATTGCACAAGTTGAATTAGGCCAAGTAATATATTTTAGCGTTATATTGTGGCTATACATTATTAAAGGGGAATTAATAGATGACAATTACAGTTGGAATTTCGCACCATACTCAGTATAAATACGATCGGTCAGTTAATATGGGACCGCATATATTCCGATTACGTCCAGCGCCACATAGCCGTACAAAAATTAAAAGTTATTCTTTAAAAATAGTTCCAGAAGATCACTATATAAATTGGCAACAAGACCCTTTTGGTAATTACCAAGCGAGGGTGGTGTTTAACAAGCCAACTACCGAATTTAGTTTTACAGTTGATTTGGTCGCCGAACTAACGGTTATTAATCCTTTTGATTTCTTTTTAGAAGATTACGCCGAAAACTTCCCGTTTGTTTACGATGCTATTTCAAAGTCAGAACTCACTCCTTATTTAAAAAAACGCAAAGCCAGTCCAAAATTTAAAGAATTAATTGAATCTTTAAACCCTAAAGAGCCGCTTAGAAGCGTTGATTTTTTAGTGGCTGTTAATCAAGCTATTTATGAATTAGTAGGTTATGGCATTCGTTTAGAACCCGGTGTGCAAACGGCAAACGAAACAATAAGTAAAAAAACAGGTTCGTGTCGTGATTCCGCTTGGTTGTTAGTACAACTGTTTCGTCATTTAGGGTTGGCATCTCGATTTGTATCGGGTTACCTAGTACAGCTAACCTCAGATCAAAAATCACTAGATGGTCCAAGCGGTCCTGAAGAAGACTTTACCGATTTGCATGCATGGACCGAGGTGTATATTCCGGGTGCAGGTTGGATAGGGCTTGATCCTACCTCGGGTTTATTTGCCGGTGAAGGTCATATTCCATTAGCGTGTACGCCAGAGCCAAGCTCGGCAGCGCCGGTAACCGGCGGTATAGACGACTGTAAATCTGAGTTTAGCTTTTATAATAAAGTAACGCGTGTACACGAAGACCCACGTGTTACTAAGCCGTATTCTGAGGCGCAGTGGGCTGCAATTAATCGCTTAGGTCAGCACGTTGATAATGTTTACAATGAAGAAAACATACATTTAACCATGGGCGGCGAACCTACGTTTATTTCTATTGACGATATGGAACATCCTCAGTGGAACACTGATGCCGATGGTAAAGAAAAAAGAATATTAGCTCAAAATTTATTTGTAGAAATGAATAAAGTATACACAAAAGGTGGCTTTACTCATTACGGACAAGGTAAATGGTATCCGGGTGAGCCATTACCACGTTGGCAATATGCGTGCTATTGGCGCAAAGACGGCGAGCCTTTATGGCAAGATGCTGCACTATTAGCCGATCCTAATAAAGATTATAAATTTGATCATACCGATACTAAAAAGTTTGCTGATAAACTGTGTGACTCACTTGGTCTTGAAACCAAGGCACTTACTACGGCTTATGAAGATATTTTATATCACATGTGGCAAGAAGCCTCATTACCTACCGAAATAAAGCCAGATCAACCAGAACTTCTTCATGCAATGAGCCGAAAAGGCTTTTTAGCTAAAATGGATAAAGGCATAGAAAAGCCTGTTGGCTATGTTCTACCTTTAAAATGGAACGATAGTAAAAACTGTTGGCAGTCGTGTACGTGGGAGTTTAAACGGGGTCATTGTTTTTTATTACCGGGTGAATCACCACTTGGTTATCGCCTACCTTTAGACAGCCTTGAGTGGAGCGGCAATATTATTGACCGCGACCCGTTTGATATTCCAGAAAATTTTACCAAAGCTAAAAAGCTTAAAAAGGGCTTTATTGGTAAAGAAATGGTTAAAACTGCGCTTGTAATGGAAGTGAGAGAGAGGCGTTTATATATATTTATGCCACCAACAAGTCATTTTGAACATTACATGGGTTTAATAAGTAGTATAGAGAGTGTGGCTAAAGAACTTAAAATGCCGCTTGTTATTGAAGGCTATAGCCCACCTAAAGATAGCCGCGTAGAAAAATACGCTGTAACGCCAGATCCAGGTGTTATTGAAGTAAATATTCATCCTTCAACATCCTGGGATCAATTAGTCAGTCGAACTACAACGCTATATGGTTTAGCAAAAGAATGCCGATTAGGTACCGATAAGTTTATGGCAGATGGTCGCCATACTGGTACTGGTGGTGGTAACCACGTAACGCTTGGTGGCGAAACACCTGAGCAAAGCCCATTTTTACGCAGACCCGATATTTTAAGAAGTTTTATTACCTATTGGCAGCATCATCCTGGTTTGTCGTATTTATTTTCGGGGCTTTTTATTGGTCCTACAAGCCAAGCGCCGCGAGTGGATGAAGCCCGTGATGAAGTTTTATACGAGCTAGAAATTGCCTTTTCGCATATGCCCGAAGGTGAGGTGCCTGAACCTTGGTTAGTTGATAGGTTACTGCGTAATTTATTAGTGGATTTAACGGGTAATACACACAGAGCAGAGTTTTGTATTGATAAGCTCTATTCACCCGACTCAGCCACAGGTCGTTTAGGGATTGTAGAATTTAGAGGTTTTGAAATGCCTCCACATTCACAAATGAGTTTAGTGCAAATGCTACTGTTGCGTACTTTACTTGCTTGGTTTTGGAAAAAACCTTACCACAAGCCATTAATACGTTGGGGTACAGAGTTACACGACAAGTTTTTATTACCACAATATGTAGAAAACGATTTAGCTGAAGTAAGCCGCGATTTACAACAGGCAGGTTTTCAATTTCAGTTAAGTTGGTTAAATCCATTTTTTGAATTTAGATTTCCGGTATGTGGCACGCGAGAACTTGATAACGTAACACTTGAGCTTAGAACCGCAATCGAGCCTTGGCATGTACTAGGCGAAGAGGCAAGTGCGTCGGGTACGGCGCGCTATGTAGATTCGTCATTAGAAAGAGTACAAATAAAAGTACAAGGAACAATGAGCGATCGCTATGTTGTAACGTGTAATGGTCGAAGAGTGCCGCTTAAACCGGTTAAAGGTAAAGCAAAAGATGAAATGGTCGCGGGTATACGATACAGAGCTTGGCAACCACCTACAGCGCTTCACCCAACTATTGGCGTACATGCTCCATTAGTTTTTGATTTAATTGATACGTGGGAAGGTCGTTCAGTTGGAGGCTTTGTATATCATGTGAGCCATGCTGGAGGTCGTAATCCTGAAACACTACCGGTTAATGCATTTGAAGCCGAAGGGCGCAGAGTTGCAAGATTTTGGGAGCATGGGCATACACCATCGTTACTTGCATCAGCAGAACCAAGCTGGAGCCCATCGGCGGTTACGCATAGTTTTCAATCGGCGCAAAGCGCAAGTGAATACGTGGTACCTGATGAAGAAAGTAGTAATCCTGATTATCCAAATACCTTGGATTTACGCAGGCAGCCTAACTTTAAATAATAATTGATAGTTGTGTCATTCCACTTTGAAATTATTTAAAGTGGAATGACTAAATATTTTTAAAGCATCATTATGAACACGGCTATTTACTATAAATTGGAGCGCTTTCAGCTTGTATATTAACAATAACGCGATGCCGGAATTGCCTGAGTGGTTGTCTTTATACCTTGATAAATCACATGGACATGATGAACTAGCAAACCACAGTGGTTTAAACCCAGACCATTGGGATACTTTATTTAAGCGTTTAGCTAGTCTAACAGCAGATGATGTTAGTAGCCGCGCTACAGAAATTAGCCAATTGCTACAAAATGGCAATATTAAAAATGAAAGCAATAAGCAGTGGCATTTTGACCCATTGCCATTTATGTTATCTAAAGCCGATTGGGCGTTGCTCGAAGAGGGAATAAAACAAAGAACCCTTTTATTAAATAAAATTCAGCAAGATATTTACGGTGACCAAACACTATTAGTTGATGGTCATATTCCTGCAAAGCAGCTTTTTCAAGACCCTAATTACTTACGCGAAGGTTTTAGTTTACCTAGTAATGAATTAACACTTTTTTTTACTGCATTAGATGTTTACCGCACGCCAACAGGCGAATTTAAAGTATTAAGCGATCATTGTCAGTGCCCGCTGGGCTTAGGGCTATTAATTAAAAGCCGTATTATTGCAAGGCGTGTAATGGCTGAAGAATTTGCCGAATGTAATGTTCAGCAAATTAAAGAATTTTTAAATTTATTCCAAGAGGGTATTAACGAATATACCCATTATATGGATGACCCACGAATTGTAATTCTTACCCAAGGAATTGATGACCCTAACTACAACGAGCATGCATTCCTATCTACCTACTTTGGCTATACATTAGTACAAAGCGCCGACTTAACCGTACGTGGTGGTGACGTTTGTTTAAAATCGTTACAAGGCTTGGGTAAAATTAATGTCATTTTACGCTGGGTTTCTGATCGTTGTATTGACTCTTTAGAGCAAACTGAATATTCACTTCATGGTATTCCGGGCTTATTACAATCGGTACGACAAGGGTCGGTTAAGGTTTTAAACCCGTTTGGTAGCGGTGTGCTCTCGTCACCTTCAATAAAGTGCAACTTAGAAAAGTTATCGCAGCAAATTTTAAAACAACCGCTGTTATTAGGTGAGCCAAATTATTTAAGTGTAAAAGAAGCGCAAGCCGTTGATTGGAATAACCTCGAACTACTATCTGCTATAGACCCTACACTCAAGTTAGATGGAGTGTTAGACGAGCAAGAAATAAAGCTACTTATCAGCAAAGAACCCGATAATTACTTTTTCCAAGAAAAACCTTCTTTTAGCAGTGCACCATTTTGGCATGATGGGCAATTAATCTCCAAGCCAGTGGTGTTTAGATGCTATGCATTAACCACAGAAAATGGCGTAGAAGTACTTCCTTCAGCACTGTGTTTTTCGAACGAAAAAAGTAACAACCCGAGAATATCTGGTTGGATCAAAGATACATGGATAAAGACAGCCGATAGAGTTGATTTAGGCGAGCATAATCCACCGGTGCCAATTAGAAAAAGAATGGATGTAACGCTACTCGAAGGGGTTATTTCGAGCCGTACGGCTGAGCACCTTTTTTGGTTGGGTCGATACTTAGAACGCTGCGAAAACACCATACGTATTTTGCGTATTTTTATAGACAAGTACACCGAGTTTTCTGTTTACCCAGATTCAATACGAAAAAGTATAGTTGCACGGCTTTCTAATGCCATTAGGTCGCAGTATATTGTTTATCCCTATATAGAACCTGATTTAAAACTAGATGGCATTGATGTAAATCTGTCTAAAGAAACCGCCTTTCAACTCCTTGCAGACGAGCAATGCGCTGGCAGTATTATTAATACATTAAAGTACATTGCAAATGCGTCGGTGCAAATTCAAGAATTACTATCTCATGATAGCCGCCGAATAATTGATGATATTAATGAGCAAATTAAAGTATTTAAAAATGTAAATATTAATATTCCAACGCGTGCAATGCAAAGCAGCCTAGATAGAGTTATAGGCTCAATTATGGCTTTTAATGGCTCGATTACAGATTGTATGCCAAATAGTAACGGCTGGTTTTTACTCGAAATGGGCAGAAGAGTAGAGCGTAGCTTACAAATTACATCACTAAGTGCAGCTTTATTAACCAAAGAGTTAGACGAGCCCGAAGAGCTTGGCTTACTTGAAGCCGTGCTAAGTTGCCAAGTTAGTTTAGTTACGCATAAGCGCCGATACAGAATGTATCAAACCATTGGTACAGGGCTTGAGCTATTACTTTTAGATGCTGAATACCCACGTTCTTTATTATTTCAGTTAGAGGAAATTAATAAGTTGTGTAAGCATTTACCCACAAAACGCAGACAAGGCGTAATTGCGGCACACGAAAAAGCAATTTTACTGTCTAAAACAAGTTGTTATGTAACTGAGAAAGATTACCTACAAAAAAGTGAAAATGGACAACGTAACCAGTTAATCGAATTTAACCATAATACGCGTATGAACTTAGATACATTTTGTGATGTATTATTACTACAGTATTTTTCTCATACCCAAACGGCAAATAAATTGAACTGGACTAATATTGAGCAAGCTCAATCGTGAAATATAAAATAAAGCACTCGACTACATACAACTATTCAGACTTTGTTAGTTTGTGTCAAAACCAAGCGCGATTAACGCCAAAAACGAATCGCGGGCAAATATGCCACAGTAGTCGTGTAGAAATTGAACCTACACCGACTTACTTACAAACATTTACTGATTATTTTAATAATCAGGTAACAGCGTTTGAAATAGCAATACAGCATAAAAAACTTAAAGTAACGATGATCAGCGAGGTAGAACTGTTAGTCGGCGCTAATAGTAATTTAGAGAGCGTTGATATTGCTTGGCGAAAAGTACGTGATTTATTGGTTAAACCAAATACAGCGGAATTATTAAAAACGTCTGAATTTGTACTACCTTCACAGCTTATTCCAATAGATAAAGGAATTAAGGAATACGCATTAATTTCGTTTGATGCACACAAAAATATAATTTCTGCATGCAAAGATTTAATGGCACGGATTTTTCATGAATTTCATTATGATCCTGGTTTTACAACAATTAGTACGCCTTTGAGCACTGTTTTTGCACAAAAAAGGGGCGTTTGCCAAGACTTTGCACACTTTGCGCTTGCATGCTTACGCAGCGTAGGGTTAGCAGGTCGATACGTAAGTGGGTACATAGAAACCATGCCGCCAGAAGGCGAAGAAAAGCTAGAAGGTGCAGATGCAACTCATGCATGGTTTGCGGTATTTGTGCCAAACTTTGGTTGGGTTGATTTTGATCCAACAAATAATGTTTTACCACGCGATCAGCATATTACTCTAGCCGTAGGGCGAGACTTTTCTGACGTAACTCCTTTAAAAGGAGTGGTATTTGGTGGCGGTAGTCAACTGCTTGATGTAGCGGTTGATATGATTCGAATGGAATAGCAGTTTAACTACGTCATATATGATGATGGATAAGGTGAAAGAGTGTATGAAAATTGATTGGAAAGCGTACCAAACAAAAGGTTTCTTTGATGAATTAATTGATGCACAAGGAAACGTTAGATCGCATGGAACACAATTAGCACAATTTTTTGCTAATTTATCAGCAGAAGAATTAGTAAAAGCCAGAGCGGTTGCTGATTTAGCAATTAAAGAAATGGGTATTACTTTCACGGTTTACAACGAAGGTAATATGATTGATAGAGCCTGGCCGTTTGATATTATTCCTCGTACAATTGGTAAAAAAGAATGGCAAAGCGTAGAGGTTGGTTTAAAGCAACGTGTTGAAGCGCTTAACCTTTTTATAGATGATTTATACCACGACCAAAAAATAATAAAAGATGGTGTTTTTCCAAAAGGGTTACTAGAAAAATCAGTTAACTTTCGCCAGCAATGCGTGGGAATAAACCCGCCAAATAAAATATGGGCGCATATTTGTGGTTCAGATTTAGTACGCGATGGTAGCGGTACAATGTATGTGCTTGAGGATAACCTGCGTGTTCCTTCGGGTGTATCTTATATGCTTGAAAATCGCTCTGTAATGAAGCGTGTATTCCCTGAATTATTTGAGCAAGTATCGATTTTACCTGTTGATGATTACCCTTCACAATTATTTGATATGCTAGCGGCAATGTCGCCTCGTCCACAAGATAAACCAGAAGTCGTGGTACTTACTCCTGGGGTGTTTAACTCCGCTTATTTTGAGCATTGTTACCTTGCCCAAGAAATGGGTTGCGAACTGGTAGAAGGGCGCGATTTAGTTGTTGAAAAAGATGACTGTGTATACATGAGAACAATCACAGGGCTACAACGAGTTGATGTTATTTATCGTCGTATAGATGATTTGTTTTTAGACCCAGAAGCCTTTTTACCAGAATCCCAACTTGGCGTTCCTGGATTAATGCGTGCTTGGTCTAAAGGTAATGTTGCTTTAGTTAATGCACCAGGCGCCGGCGTTGCTGACGACAAAGTAGTTTATGCTTATGTACCAGAGATGATTAAGTATTATTTAGGTGAGGAAGCTAAACTTGCTAATGTTCCAACGTTCAAATGTTTAGACCCGAAAGAATGCGACCATGTGATTAAAAATATCGATAAGCTTGTTGTAAAACCCGCTAATGAGTCTGGCGGATATGGATTATTAATTGGTCCAAAATCGACCAAAAAAGAACAAGAAGCGTGTATTGCTCAAATTAAAGCGGACCCACGAAATTGGGTAGCTCAACCAACATTAGATTTATCAACAGTACCCACATTTGATGGCAATAAACCAGATGGTCGACATACCGATTTAAGACCGTTTATTTTATCATCAGGTAAAGACACGCAAGTTACCACTGGTGGATTAACACGTGTTGCTATGGTTAAAGGCTCTTTGGTGGTTAATTCATCACAAGGTGGTGGCAGTAAAGATACTTGGATTGTTGACGAAGAGGCTAAATAATATGTTATCAAGAGTAGGCGAAACTTTATATTGGGTATCTCGATACATTGAGCGTGCGGAAAATGTAGCTCGTTTAATCAACGTTAACAACTTACTGATGATGGACTTACCCAAAGGTGTATGTACTGGCTGGGAACCATTAATTGATATTATTGGTGTGCGTAAAGCGTATTCAGAAAACCATACTGATTTTACTGAACAAAAAGCATTAAGGTATTTACTTGTTGGTAGCGATAATAGCTCGTCAATTTTAAACTCTATTACTTCGGCACGAGAAAGCGCGCGTACAATCCGCGATGTAATTCCTCGAGATGTATGGGAAGAAATTAACTCTCTTTATTATTATGTAAAAGATAATCAAAAAGAAGGGATAACAAAGCGCGGACGTTTTGATTATTTAAAAAAGATTATAGATTCAGCCCATCAAATATTTGGGGCGTTAGATGCCACAATTAATCATGATCAGGGCTATGTTTTTATCCGCTTTGGTTCGATTATAGAGCGCGCAGACATGACATCGCGAATTTTAGATATTCGCTCAGCTACGTTAATTACTAATGAAGAAGAAGTGAAGCCATTTGATAATATTCAGTGGATCAGCTTATTGCGCTCATTAAGTGCTTATCAAATGTATCGCCAAGAAATGGGCGTTAGAGTACAGCGTGCAGATGTAATAGAATTTGTGATGCACAGCAAAGTATTCCCACGATCTATTTTATTTTGTATGAATGAATTAAAAGCATTGGTTTTACCTTTGCCAAACTCAACAGAAATTATTAAATCAATTGATGATGCAATTGTTGAGTTAGAAAATAAAGACGTACGAGTACTTAAAAATGGTCTGTTGCATGACTTTATCGATGAAATACAAATAGACTTAGCTGGAATACATAACGGACTGGCCGAAACGTATTTTTTAAAACAAGCAGAATAATAAAAACTGTATATTGTGAAATGACTGCTTAGTCTTAAGCGGTCATTTTTTTGCTTAAATTTATTTATAATAATTTTAAAACCTGCATAATTAATCTTTACTTCCTCATCCGTTGGTATCGCAATGAAAATCATCTCGACTAATATCTCTAAAATTAAAACTCTTATTCATAATGATAAAGAGGTGAGAACAGGAATATTCAAAACCCCAACTAACGAACCTGTAGCGATTGAAAAGCTAAATATAATAGGTGACGAGCAAGCTGATTTAATTAACCACGGCGGGGTAGATAAAGCAGTATATGCTTTTTCGCACAATCATTATGAGTACTGGCAGAAGACTCTTGAAAACGAAAACTTAAGTAGCGGCATATTTGGTGAAAACTTCACTATTTCTGACCTCGATGAAACGAATATACATATAGGCGACCAAATTCGAATGGGTACTGCACTGCTTGAAGTAAGTCAGCCTCGTGTACCCTGTTTTAAACTCGCTATCGCCCTTAATAATAAAAACAGTCTTAAACTGTTTACGCAGCATTACTGCACTGGCGTTTATTTTAGGGTACTAGAGCAAGGCGTTGCAAAAACGGGTGATAGTGTTGTTATCGAGAAGAAAGCCTCGCACGACATATCAGTTAAAAAACTGTTCCAGGCATTTTTTGATAAAAAATACGTAGGTTATGAAGACATACTTTTAGAAGCATTAACTTTGCCAGAGCTTGCTGTAGAGTGGCAAGAAAAGCTAAAGAAGAAGCTTGCTATTAAAAGTGAATAAAGCAGTTTAAAACTGTTTTATTCCCGCGCTATCACTCTTTAAAAAGTGTTGCTGCAACCTATTTATTAAACTTTGAAGAACAGGTCCTGTTGATTGGCTTCTTGAAACAACGCATCCCACAGGAGTAAGCCAACCGCCTTGTTCATGAGTAACGGGTAGCGTTACCACTTCAGCTTGGTTTATATACCTCTTAATAGCAAACTCGGGTACAAGCGCCCAACCAATACCCTGAACTACTAAGTCGATAAGGGTTTGATGTGTATTTGCGTACCAAATTCTAGAGCTAATTGCGTAGCTAAACCATAACTCTTTTTGGCTAAGGCTGCGATGAACACATTGCCTATGGGCTTTTAAATCATTGCTTGTTACAGCCTTTAGCTTTGCAAGCGGGTGTTCTGGTGATGAAATCGTTAAAAATCGAGCTTGACCTAATAGAAAAAAATCCATATCAACTTTTAGTTCCCCATCACTATAAATGATACCTACTTGTGCTTTTCCTATTTTTACTAAGTTTTCTACATCGTCAGTTGTTGTCGATATTATTTCGAAATTAGTAATCGGGAACTGATCAGCAAGTGGGGCAATCACTTTTAAAATATCTTGATTATTTAGGCTTTCATCAATAGCTATAATTACCTCATGCTCATAATTTTTTGCTAATGCATCCACTTTTTGGTCAAAATACTTTTGCTGATGAAGTATAGAGTATGCGACAGGTAACAATGCCTTACCACTGATCGTTAAGCTGGGTATATTTTTATTACGCGTAAACAATGTTTGATTAATCGCTATTTCAAGATTAGAAATAGCTTGGCTAATTCCCGATTGTGCACGGTTAAGCTTTCGGGCTGTTGCCGAAAAAGATCCTGTTTCTACCACGGTTACAAAAATTTTTAGTTGCTCAAAACTATACATATCATTCAACTTAAAGGTGAGTACTTATTTGCTCATCTTATCACTAAAGGTGATGGCTACTAACTTTGCAAATAATTAAATTATGTCACTATTATTTTCTTTAATTATTTGGCGTAAAAGGGGTTAATTATGGATGCAAAAATGGGGTCGCTAGAGAGGATGTTTCAGGCTGTTTTGTTTGAAGTATTAGCGGTAACGCTGTCGATTATTGGTTTGGCTGTATTTACAGAGCATGCAATATCGGCTTTATCAGGCACTATGATTATAATTGCAACGATTGCGATGTGTTGGAATTTTGTTTTTAATTGGTTTTTTGACAAAGTAGCTACCGGTGCAAAAGAGCAACGTTCTGTATTATTCCGTATTTTTCACGTGATTTTATTTCAAGGCGGGTTACTTGTTTTTACTATTCCCGTAATGACGAGCATTTTAAACGTAGGCTTATGGGAAGCATTAATAATGGATATCGGCGTAACTTTTTTTATAACCCTTTACGCTTTTACTTTTAACCTAGTGTACGACCACACACGAGCCTCTATTTTTCATTCAAAAAATGCTGCATGTTAATACACTTTTTAAATATGGCATGACTTAACAAAGTTTTGTATTTAGCTGCTGGTGTATTTGCCAATACACCAGCATTTTTAGAAGCATTTATACTACCTGTGTCTGCTTTGTAGTGGCAAAAAAATAACAAAGAAGCTTTTATCAAAAACTGAGTAAAGCTAAATATCAATTGTTATTTATAGAGGAGCTAGTAAAAAAGATAAAATCTGCTATACCTAAGGTTATAAATACTATAATTATTATAGTGTTATTTAAAAATTGTTGGGTTAGTAGCTAAAATAGGTGTCGTATATGAATATCTCAAGAAAACTGATGCTTATTGTAATATTAACTGCAGCAGAGATAAGTATTACTGTCTACTCAGCTTTTGAAATAGCTAAAGGGGCTAAGTTTCATCAACTTAACTTTCTTCATTTAAAGTATACACATCAACTTACCAAGTCAGTTAAAAAAATAGAAAATGATATCCCCATAGATATAAATGCCATTGAGTCGGATATATTGTTAATTAGGCAGCAACCTATTGAATGTATTGAACAAATAAACCCGTTAAATTATGCTGTTATGAAAGTTATTAACACAGATCATACATTAACAATCTGTGAAAACGATATTGAAATTGCTGATAAAGCCTTATTGTCGGTTAATCAGTATAAAAAGGGGGAACTTAGTAGAGACGCTTTTTTACTAAATCTTAATACTTCGCTAAGTGGCTTTAATAAAAATACGGAGCTGTTTGAGGAACCAATTAGAAAAACAGTATCGTTTATACTAATGACGTTAATTCCACTTGTTATAATCATATCTTTTTTTAATATTCTTTTTATAAGTTATCTTTCTCGCACAATATCGAGCTCTATTCGAAATCTAACTCTACTTTTATCAAGTAAGCCCGAAAACAATATTAATCTGGACGATGAACTTGATATAAAAACGTCGGGTGAATTAAAAGCACTCGTTATCGCGGCCAGACAGCGAATTAAAAATGATCTTTTAAATATTGAAAACAGTATTGAACTCAAAGAGATTATAAACAGCCAAACAGCTTCCCTGCAGCAAGCAAATGATGAGCTTGCCCAGTTTGCTTATCGGGCTTCCCATGACCTGAAGTCACCGCTGTCAGGGGCTAAATCCTTAGCGCATTTTGTTATCGAAGATATAAAAGCGGGAGACACAGAGGAGGCAAGCCGAAATGCACTGGTTATTTATCAACAAATGGAAAAGTTAGAAACACTTGTTGTTGATATTTTATTGTTAGCCAAAGCTGATATTGGTAATGAGGATAAAGATGTAATTGACTTTAATCAGTTAATTATTGATATGAAAGAACGACTGTCTTGGCTCATGAAAGATAATCCTTGTACGCTCGAAACAACAATTAATCTATCAGTACCTATAAGGTCGGAAAAAGCGCGTTTTGCTCAAATTATTGAAAATTTGATATCAAATGGGTTGAAGTATTACGACAGAAATAAAGACTCGCCTTATGTCCGCTGTGATATTTTTAATGAGCAAGAGACGTTTTTTATTACTGTTACAGATAACGGAATGGGAATACCACAAAAGCATCAAAGTGAAGTGTTTGATATGTTTAAGCGATTTCATGCACAGACAAGTACGGGGTCTGGTTTAGGGATGGCGCTGGTTAAAAAACATATTGAGTATTTAAATGGTGAAGTATCACTGCAAAGCTCTGATGAAGGTACGACGTTTAAAATAATAATACCAATGGATAAGCTAACATGACAAAAATTAAACCCCCTATATTAATTGTCGATGACAATGAAGTTGACCGGTATATTCTTAAAAGATTAATTAAAGAGGCTGAATTAGATCTTACAATTTTTGAAAAAAAAGATGGCCAGGAAGCATTAGAATTTTTAGAGAATTATGAAGCTAACAGAAAAGAATACCCTGATGGATTTCCTCCAATACTTATATTTTTAGACATTAATATGCCAAGAGTTAATGGGATCCAATTTTTAGAGGAATTTTCTAAACTAAGAAAGATGATAGAAATCAGCTCGTGTGTGGTTATGATGTTTAGCTCATCAGAAAGAGAAGAAGAAAAAAAGATTATAATGTCACACGATTTTGTTAAAGGTTACCTTGTAAAAGGAAGTTTTCAGGCAGCAGAGTTAAAAGAAAAAGTATTGGCTGTCATCGGTCAGCATTTGAAAAAACACAGCTGATTTGCATGTGTTTTAAGTTTTAATCCGCTAGGCTGTGCCAATTGGAGAGCCTTTAGTTTGAGTATGTGACACAAACCAAAGGTTTTTAGCTTAAGGTTACACAGATGTTTGATTTAAGCTTCAATTTTACAAAGGCTCAAAATAACCTATTTATTAAAGGCTTATTTTTTTACTATAGTCATCGAGCAGCAAATTAATTTCGTTTACAGGCATAGGCTTTGAAAAGAGAAAACCTTGCAGGTAGTCTATATTTAATTTTTTACACAGCTGATGCTGGGTTTCAGTTTCGATTCCTTCAGCTACCACAGAAAAATCTAGTTTCTTCAGCATTAAAGATAAGCTCTCGATTATTTTTAATCGCTTATTATTTTCTCCAACTAACGATTGCATGCTTTTGTCTAATTTTACTATATCAATAGGGTAGGAAATAAGGTGAGATATGGATGAATAACCCATACCAAAATCGTCCAAAGCAATTCTAAACCCTTTATTAGACAAAGAAGTTAATATCTCAATCACTTCTTTACTGTTTTCCATAAAAGCTGTTTCTGTTATTTCGAGAATAATACTACTGGTTTTTAAATTGTATTTTTCGACCGTCTCTAATAGATACGTTTGTAAAACTTCTCTTTGCAGCTGTATCGGTGAAATATTAATAGATAGAGTTAACGGCGTTTGATAGTCTTTCTGCCACAAAGATAACTGCTTTAAAGCGCTCGCAATTATCCATTTTCCAAGGGGGGCTATTAATCGGCACTCTTCAGCAATAGGAATAAACTCATCGGGGGTATAATTAACGGTTGTATCTGGCCAACGGATCAGGGCTTCGACACCTGTCATTATTTGTGTTTTTGAACAATAAACAGGTTGATAAAATAGCCTAAAGTTTTTTTCCTCTATATGCTCTTTTATACTATTTTGAATATCTACCCGACGACTAAATTCATATTGATATTGCTCTTTGTAAAAGCTTATTCTACTTTTACCACTTTGCTTTGAGCGATACATTGCAATATCAGCACATTTTAGCAGTTCATGAGATTCAGTAGCATCATTTGGGTATATGGCGCTTCCAATGCTAACACTGCAATTTAAAGTTCTACCTTCATGTAAAAAGGGTTTAGAAACTTCAGCTAAAATTCTATTTGCTATCATACCTATTTGATTAATGTTGCAAATCCCACCTATTATAACTGCAAATTCATCGCCTCCTAAGCGTGCAAATCCTTCGTTTTGCCTCAGGCAACTATGAATCCTTTCTACTGTTTGTATTAAAATTTCGTCGCCGACACTATGCCCAAGCGTATCATTAATATTTTTGAAGTTATCTAAATCTAAAGCAAGTAACGCCACGCAGTTTTTAGCACGTTTATTGTTAGCTATCATTACTTTTAGTATTTCTTCAAAATGATATCGATTAGACAAACCAGTAAGCTGATCCCTTTCTGCCATATGCTTTACAGCAAGATAACTGTTGTGCATACGTTGTTCTGCCTCGAAGCGTTTTTTTGCATATATAAGCGCTTTATTTAAACTATCCCTCGTTATATCACCTTTTGGTAAAAAGTCTTGAGCGCCGGCTTCTATACACTCAATAGCCAAAGCTGAGTTCTCTGAGGAACTAATCATGATAATTGCGGTGTTACCGAGTTTAGGCTTTGCACGCATTTCAATTAGCATTTCAATGCCATCTTCTTTAGGCATATTATAATCGAGTAGTATTATATCAAAGTGCGTGTCTTCAATGGCTTTCAAGCCCTCGGATACGCACGTTACCTCGGTAATGTCATGATGATGAGAGCCATCAGAAATAAGCATTTTTTTAATTAATTTGCGATCAACTAAGTCATCATCAACAATTAAAATATTCATAAGTTCCTTCTAAGAGCAGCATCTACATGATGCTCGTTTATAATTGATAATTTCATAGTTAAACTTTGGGCCAATAAATAGTGAATGTACTGCCAAGTTTCCCATCGGAGGCTACTTCAATTTTGCCCCCATAATTAATAATGAGCTTATTGGCAATACAGAGTCCAATGCCGCTCCCTTCAACATCATCTCGAGATTGCAATGTCTGAAATAACTTAAATATGAGTGAAAAATATTTAGGGTCAATTCCAGGCCCATTATCTGTTATCTCAATAATGTAATATTGATTAGAAGGGATAAGTGAAATATCGATAATCGGGTGCTCTTTATTGTTATGTTTTATTGCATTACTAATAAGATTTTGAAAAACAGTTTTAAAAGGGAGTAGCGGTATATCGAGTACTTCGTTATTGGCGTGTATATCAACAGTGACAGTTTTTGGAACTTCTAAAATTTGTTCTATATCTTGGTAAATACTTTCTAAAGATATGCTTGCACGCGTTGAATCACAGCTATTTATTCTCGAGTAGCTTAGTAAATCTTCTAGCAGTACTTGCATTCTATTAGCCCGGCTGAGCACAAGCTGAAAGTTTTCTAGGTGCTCTTGAGGGAGTAAATCTTTACAGTCATCATAAATCCACTCTAATAAACGTTTTATAGCATTTAATGGTGACTTTAGATCGTGTGAAGCAATACTGGTAAATTCATCTAGTTCATCGCTCACTTTTTGTAATTTTTTGATTAGGCGATCTTTTTCAGTTTCGTCTTTTTTTAGCTCGCTAATTGTTGAGTGAAACTTAGAACTGTTTATTTTATCTAATGAATTTTTACGTTGGACCAACTGATTAACAAAGTTTTTTTGTAAACTATTTAAGATTAATTTTTCTTTTTCGGTAAGTAGTGAATCACTTGCTCGGTCAAATATAAACCATCCAAATTTAAGGTTTGAGGGCAAAATAATAAGTGATACCACTCTAAATATTTTAGGAGCATGTTCGATAATCGATTCATTGAAAACGTCATCAGATAGTTGCTCTTTAGCTACTGTTATTTTTGAACCGGATTTATATAGCTCAACGGAACGTTCAGGGAGGTTAGCAACAATAGAGAATGAGCTTGCATCAAAAATGTTTAAAATTAGCTCAGCAAAGCTTTTTAAGCTTGTTTGAATGTCATTATCAAGAGAAGTCGTTAATTGCTGCTCATCTATTAATGATACACCTTCTAAATAACTCTCTACATTGGGCATTCAAACTCCTACAACAGTATTAAATAAATATGCCTCATTAAAATGAGATGCAACAAATGATTAACTTATTGTAGTTGATTATTTTGAATGTGTTGAATTATTCACTTTATAAATTAATGCCAAATTAAAGCCTTACCTTATTATAGTCAGTAGCTTATGAATCTATTTTCTAATAAGGTAAAACTAAGTCTGATCGTGAAATTTATGACTGAATAAATAAGTATTATGTTGGGTAGTGTTCTTACTAAAGATCAACATACCCAAGTAAAAACAGCACTTTTAATCGCTCATTTGTACTATTGTTTGCGCTACGCTAAATAAGGTTTTATGCGTATCCATTGCTTGTTTTTGTAGCTGTTTATGGGCTTGCTCTTCAGTGAGCTTTAACTGCTCAATAAGTATGTACTTGGCTTGGTGAATGACCTTTTGCTCACTAATTACTTTTTTAGCATCAAGTAACGCTTGGTTTATTTGTTTTATATGTTGGCTTTGCTCAATAATTAAATCGTACATACTTTTATTAGTATTGAGCTTATCGGCCGCTATGTTTTGGCCTACTTCTGGCTTTGGTTGCTTAATGGCTAATTGGCCAAAAGAAGGCGCTATGTGCTGCTCTGCCATATTGTTAAGTACCTGCTTATTTGTATTTAAACTACGTTGAGCACAGGCTATTTGCATTGCTGCGGTATCAATTAATTGATCTGCTATATTTTGTTCAATTTTGTGCATTATATCTATGCGCGTAGTGGTTACTTCGTACCATACTTCGCTCAGTTGTGAGAGCGGTTGAGCATTCTCGTCATCGAGTTTTTGCAGTAAACTTCTAAGTTGCTCCACCTGATTATTAACCTGATGCGTTGTTAGTGTGGCAAAGCATTTTAAAAGGTGCTCATCGGCGTATTCATTAAAAAATTCAAAGCTGTGGTTTTGTTCTTGTACAAAGTGCGCGAGCTGCTGTTTTTGCTCAGTGGTAAATTTACTTGCTGCAAATGCTTGTGCACCACAGGCACGCTCTTGTCCTGCGTACTCTTTACCTTGCATAAAATTGAAAAATGCGACTAACAAACGCGTTATTTTAGGATCGCTTGCGCCATCAGCTGCCTCTAAAATAATATTGAGTAAACTAGCAATTAACTGCGTGAACGACTGCGTAGCATGTACTGCACTAATGTTTTGTTGTGCTATTTGCTTGCGCAATACCGGTAATGCATCGAGTGCTTGTAAGCTGTAGGTAATTAAATTAAATAACCGAGTATGGCCCGTATCGGCGTTGTCGTTTATAAATGTTTGTTTAAGAGAATCATAAAATGCAGTTTGTGCGCTGTTGCTTAAAGGGATTTGTTCTTGTAATTGGGCTTTAAATCGCTCTCGATTTGAGGCCAAAAATATATTACTCATTGCGCGTTCTTTTTGTAACTGATGTACAAAATCGCCTAACTTAGTGAGCGAGGAACAACTGTTTTGTAATTGCTTTAGCGCGTGTATTTCTTGATATTTAGCCGCTAATAAAAACTGTTTTGTGAGAGGATTGTTTGTCGCCATTGATAGTATTCCACACTTTTTTGTTTTTAAAGTGCAACCACCGTTCCAATCATTAATAAATTTCATCATTGAATTTAAAATCAAGCTAATACAATTACTTAAAGTGTTATTTTTGTTTGTCACTGTGTTTCTATAATTTAACTTACCATTACTTTTAACTTATTTGGTGCATTAAAGCATGTTATTGCACACAACTTGAACCCAAATTAAAAACAAAAAAAGCGCCTACTCCTGGGGAGGTAGTAAGCGCGAAAAGTGCATTATTCATTTTGTATCATGCGTTAACATTTATACTGTTTAATAACTCAGGGCTAATTGCCATTTTATGATTTATCACTTCACCAATCATAATTAGGGTAGGGCCTTGAAGGTTGTGTTTAGCATGCTCATTTACTATCAGTTCAAGCGTACTGGTAATTACCTTTTGCTTAGTAGTAGTGGCATTTTCGATTAGTGCAATGGGTGTATTACTTGGCCAGCCCACTGATTGTAAACCGTTGCTTAGCGTTTGTAAGCGCGAAAGCCCCATATAAACCACTAAAGTGGGGTTGTTGTTTCCAGGCATAAACGCGTAATTTTTCCAATGAGGCTGCTTGTTAGGATCGGCAAACTGCGCCGTTAAAAACGTAACACTGCGCGCTACGTCTCTTGCTGTTAGCGGAATACCTGTATAAGCAGAAGTAGCACAAGCCGTTGTTACACCCGGAACAATAGCAAAATTAATATTATGCTTTGTAAGCGCATCGGCTTCTTCGTTAATACGTGCAAATATACTCGGATCGCCGCCTTTTAAACGCACTACGTTTAGGCCTTGTTGCGCGTATTTAACCAGTAGTTCGCAAATGTTAGCTTGGGTCATCGAATGCTTACCTGCACGTTTACCTACAAATACACGCTGTGCTTTTTTAGGTAGTGTTTTTAGTAAATCGTCACTTACTAGCCAATCGTACAAAACAACATCGGCGGTATTAATTAAACGCTGCGCTTTTACTGTAATTAGCTCTGCGTCTCCTGGGCCTGCACCAATTATATAAACGTTGCCACTTTTGGCGCTGCGACTATTTGAGCTTGTTAGCTTGGTAACAAGCTTATTTAACCACACGTTTTCAATACCCGAAAAATAAGACAGTACACTCATAATATTCCCCTAAGCCACAGCCGTTGTAACTTTTGGTTCAGAGCTTATAAATACACTGCCGTCTTCAATTTTTGCATTAAAAACCGGTAAGTGTATTGCTTCTGCTTCTAAACATTCACCTGTTTCTAGGCAAAAGTGCTGCTTATATAAAGGCGATGCGACCACTAATTTATTATCGATAGAGCCAATAATGCCACGCGATAATACATTCGCTTTACCAATAGGGTCGTAGTTGCTAATAGCAAACACAGCCGTTGGGTTTTGTGGAATATAAAAAATAGCAACTTGCTGATTATTAACTAATGCGCACACGCCGCTATTAGCCACTAGGTTATCGGTTGTTCCAATATTATGCCAAGACATCAGCTTGCTCCTCTTCAACTTCCATTACTGGAATACGGTTTTGTGTATTACGTTGCTCACGTTTTTCGGCTTCTGTTGCAGGGCGAATTTGGTTACGCTCTTGCACAAACAAAATGTTGTCGTCGGTTTCGGGGCTATTAACAAACTGGCGGAATCGTTTGGCTGCATCTGGGCTTTCAATTGCTTTTTTCCACTCACATGCATAGGTTTGTGTAATTAATTCCATTTGCGCTTCTAGCTCGTCGCAAATGCCTAAGCTGTCGTCAATAACTACGCTTTTAAGGTAGTCTAAACCGCCTTCAAGATTTTCCATCCATACCGACGTACGTTGTAATTTGTCAGCTGTTTTAATGTAAAACATAATCACGCGGTCAATGTATTTAATCAGTGTTGGCGTGTCTAAATCGGTCGCAAATAAATCAGCATGGCGAGGGCGCATACCGCCATTACCACACACGTATAAGTTCCAGCCGTTTTCGGTAGCTATAATGCCAATATCTTTACTTTGTGCTTCGGCGCATTCGCGGGTACAACCCGATACCGCCATTTTAAATTTATGCGGTGCACGTAATCCTTTGTAGCGGTTTTCAATTTCGATTGCGTGTCCAACGCTGTCTTGCACACCATAACGACACCACGTACTACCCACACACGATTTAACTGTTCTAAGAGACTTACCATAGGCATGACCGGTCTCAAATCCGGCTTCTATAAGTCGCTCCCAAATAACAGGAAGCTCTTCTAAGCGTGCACCAAATAAATCAATACGTTGACCGCCAGTGACTTTGCAGTACAGGTTAAAATCTTTTGCTACTTGTCCAATTACAATGAGTTTGTCGGGCGTTATTTCGCCACCAGCAATACGCGGTACTACAGAGTACGAACCATCTTTTTGCATATTTGCTAAGTACGTATCGTTAGTGTCTTGCAAGCCAACATGGGCAGGCTCTAAAATAAAGTCATTCCATGTTGAGGCTAATATAGATCCAATTGCCGGCTTACATATTTCACAGCCATGACCGCTGCCGTGTTTAGCTAGTAAGTCATCAAAGCTTTTAATGCTTTCTACTTTAACCATATGCAGTAGTTCTTGGCGTGAATACGCAAAGTGCTCACATACATGGTTGTTAACTTCAACTCCGCGGCTTGCTAATTCGTTATCAACAACTGATTTTAATAACGCTGCACAGCCACCACAGCCGCTTGCTGCTTTAGTGCATGACTTTACTGAAGCTAAATCGCATGAGCCGCCATCAATTGCACCTACAATGTCGCCTTTACTCACATTGTGACACGAACAAATAGTGGCGGTGTCGGGTAGGGCACTGCCCGATAGCGACGGTGCGCCACCGCTGTCTGGCAAAATTAAGCACTCAGGGTTTTCGGGTAAGTCCATGTCGTTAAGCATGTACTGTAGTAATGTATCGTAATCGCTTGTGTCGCCAACAAGTACAGCGCCCAGTAATTTATCGCCTTTTTCACTTAGTATGATTTTTTTATAACAACCGCGAATAGCGTCTTGGTATATAAGTTCTTTACAGTCTGGCGTTTTTGCGTGAGCGTCGCCAATTGAGCCTACTTCTACGCCTAATAACTTAAGTTTTGTGCTCATATCAGCACCTAAAAACTCAAGCTCGCCACCACTTAATTGGCTCGCTGCAACGCGTGCCATGTTGTAACCTGGTGCAACTAAGCCAAATAGCTTTTTTTCCCACAGGGCACATTCACCAATGGCTAAAATATCAGGATCAGATGTTTGGCATTGGTTATTAATAATAATACCGCCGCGTTCACCCAGTTCTAAATTGGCAATTTTACCTAGTTGGTCGTACGGGCGAATACCGGCAGAAAACAAAATCAAGTCTGTTTCTAAAAATGTCTCGTCCGAAAAATTTAATCTAAAGCGGCTCGTTTCGCCTTTGACTATTTCGCTGGTCGCTTTTGATGTATGTACTGTTACGCCAAGTTTTTCTATTTTATTTTTTAGTAGCGTACCGCCTTGTCCATCAAGCTGAACAGCCATAAGCTGCGGCGCAAATTCAACTACGTGGGTATCAAGCCCTAGTTGTTTAATTGCATTTGCGGCTTCAAGCCCTAATAAACCACCGCCAATAACTACACCGCTTTTACTTACGGCTGCACTGGCTTTTATTTGTTCTAAATCTTCTAATGTGCGATACACCAAGCAATGGGGTTGGTCGTTACCTTTTATAGGCGGCACAAACGGGAACGAACCGGTTGCAAGTATAAGTTTGTCGTACGGGTATTGCTCACCCGTTAGTGTGGTCACTACCTTTGCTGTTCTATCAATGCCTTCAACCCACTGGCTTGTATGCACATTAATATTGAGCTGTTTGTAGTTGTCGTGGGTGGTAAGTGCTAAATCGGCAGCCGTTTTACCATCAAATACACTTGATAAGTACACGCGATCGTATGCAAGATTTGCTTCTCCGCAAAGTACAGTAATGTCTGCGTTGGCATCGCTTTGGCGCATTTGCTCAACAAAGTGGTGTCCGACCATACCATTACCAATAATGAGTATTTTTTGCGAGGTTTGCATAGGGCATTCCTTAAAGTGACGGTTTAAATACAATTAACAAAAAAGCCCGCCACAAATACGCATTATGCATAACTGTGTGCGGGCTTCTTTGCCGATGGTTGCTAATAGCTAGTGTGTTCACAACCTAAATTTTTGCCGTAAGTAAAACAGGCTTGTTAATAGAATGTTTGCAAAAACACAGCCAGTTTTATAACTTATTGTTTAAAAGGCATTTAATGTGTTTTTAGAGTGAGGATAAAACCAGTTTTGTTATATGTTGGTGCGCGCCTGGCACTAATAGGGTGCAAGTATTGTCATTGTTTTGTGCATTATCAGTCAATAAAACACCCATTATCATTTATTGTGTATTGAGTTAAATTTAACCCATAAAATACGCACACAAATTACGAGCGAAATGACTAACACAAACTCAATAGATGCTTCACCTTTTCATGAAGGCGAGCTGGCAATACAAGACAAACTCGGTAAACGAGAAATAATGGCAACATTTGGCAAGCGTGCTGTGCGCTCGTTTATGCCAGAGCAGCATCAAGCATTTTTTGAGCAGTTACCGTTTGTGGTTGCAGGCAGTGTTGATGAAAACGCAGATGTGTGGGTATCTATTGTTTCGGGGCAGTCAGGCTTTTTAAGCGCCCCAACTCCTACGTCGTTATTAATGACCCATGCGGTTGATAAAAACGACCCTCTACATAACACGTTAAAAATTGCCGGCTCGCCAATTGGTTTATTAGGCATTGAGCTAAGCACGCGTAGGCGTAACCGTTTAAATGTGCGTGTAGGTGAGGTAATTAGCGATAATAAGGTGAGTTTTAGTGTTGATCAATCCTTTGGTAATTGTCCGCAGTATATTCAAACGCGCGACTTAACGTTTAATAGAGATCCCTTACTTAAAAGTAATACGGTACAAAAAGTTGAATTTAATACACTTGATAACGCAGCAGTTGCGTTAATTGACACCACCGATACATTTTTTGTTTCAAGCTTTATAACTGCTAAAAACAATCCAAAAATTGAAGGGGTTGATGTTTCTCACCGTGGTGGGTTGCCGGGTTTTGTAAAGCGCGAAGGTAATACATTAACGATTCCTGACTACGCAGGTAACAATTTTTTTAATACCATGGGTAACTTTTTATTAAACCCAAAAGCAGGTTTGTTATTTCCTGATTTTGATACGGGTAATGTATTAATGCTTACCGGCAGCGTTGAAATTTTATGGGATGGGCACCCAGAGCTTAAAGGTTTTATTGGTGCAGATCGGGGCTGGAAATTTACCCTCACTAAAGGAATGTGGCTTAAAAATTTACTCCCGTTTAGTGCTAAATTTGATTCTTACTCACCTAACACTAAAATGACGGGTACGTGGCTTGAGGCTGATAAAAACAACCAAGCCGAAAAACTCAAACATACTTGGCAGCCTTTAAAAGTAACTAAAATAATTAAAGAGAGTGATGTAATTACCTCCTTTTATTTAGAAGGGCACAACAATACAACCTTGTTACCGTTTAAAGCTGGGCAGCACTTAACCGTACAAATACCAAGTAAAAATAGCGACAATAACAACAGTAATAGCAAACCTGTTACTAGAACCTACACCGTTTCATCAAGCCCGCATGAACTCTTTTATCGGTTATCGATTAAAAAAGAGCTCAGTGGCGAGGTGTCTAACTACTTTCATAATAACGTAAAAGTAGGCGACGTTATTTTAGCTAAATACCCACAAGGGCAGTTTTTTATTGACCCCACCAGTACCAAACCTGCGGTACTTATTGGTGGTGGAATAGGGATTACACCTATGATCTCAATGGCTAAACACATTGCTCATGAAGGTGTAAGAACCCGCTATACACGCCCTTTGCATATTTTCCACAGTGCTAAAAACGCCCAACAGCGTGCGTTTTACAACGAGCTGAAAACGTTAGCAGATACGATTGGCGGGGCAATTGATTACTATTCACTTTTATCGCAGCCTGTGCTTGATGAAAAGCAAGGCGATGGTTTTAACTTAAAAGATGAGAGCTTTAATTTAAAAGACGAAAGCTTTGATTTAAAAGGGCGAATAAATGCTGATGTGTTTAGGTATTATTTACCACTTGATGATTACGAGTTCTTTTTATGCGGACCTGATGCGTTTATGCAGCACGTATATAATGAGCTTTTATTACTCGGTGTGCAGGATAAAAACATATTTGCTGAAGCATTTGGCCCCTCCGCTATTAACCGCAAAGTACTCAACACAAACGAAGCGCCTACTAAAAGCAAAGAAATGAGCGTAGAAGAGGCTGAAAACACCGTAATTAAATTTAGTAAATCGGGCTTTGAACAACGCTGGAATAAAGGCGATAACACTATACTTAATGTAGCCGAAGCCCATGGTTTAGAACCTGAGTTTGGTTGTCGAAACGGCAGCTGCGGCAGTTGTGCAGTTAAAATAAATGCAGGGAGTGTGGTGTATCGCAATAACGTCAGTTACCCGGTAGAGACAGGGCAGGCGCTAATTTGCTGCGCTGTACCGGCTAAAGGCGTTGATGAGCTTGATTTAGAGCTATAAAGCTTACGTTACTTTAGTTTTGAGTCACCTTATCGTCATTACATGCGAGCTAATTTAGTAAATGTTTTTTTATGTGTTTTTAAAGCTAACTTAGCTTCAGATATTACAATTTGCTTACCTGCTTCACCCGATAAATCTAAAGTTTTAGTTGCTTTAATCTTAGGTCTATCAACGGATGAAACGCCGTAAGCTTCTACTTTTTTATTCATTACAACGACCTTTTGATAACGTATTAAGTTAAGTATACGTCTATATTGTGAAAGAGAACATGGCGAGGTTGTAGAATAACTCCAACAGCTAAAATTAAGTAAAAAATGAGCTTATGAAATTATCTTTAAGTGCTTTATAAAAAATTAGGTATTGCTATGGAGTTGAATCGTTACCAACGTCAACGTGATGTTTGAGTACGGATCCTTAACCAAAATATTCAATTCAAGAAAAATTTAGGATAGATGTCACGTTTATTCATGAAGTTAAGTTGAATCGAACTAACTATTTAAATTCTTTTTTAATATTTTTTTGCAACAATTTTATATGATGATTTATCTATTTCTATTAGGTATATTTCAGTATTTGGAAAATATTGGCGAATGATAGCTATAAGTACCTTTCGCTTATTTAAAGGCATTTTAAAACCAATATATACTTTATCAAGGTCATTAGAAGAATAACGGTGCAAACCGCTGGTACCACTTATAAAGCGTAACTCACCTTCATATCTCCACTGCTCGTGCTTAAATCTTACAGCACTGAAATATTGTTCGGTAATGAAAGGAGCATAATCAATTGGATTAACTACATATGACGCGGTTATATAATCAACTTTACAATACCCAATTTTGCTATCGGGGTTTAATTCTTCAATCGAATTTAGAAAATTTGACGCAGAAAACTGCAAACAGAAACCAGTAAAACCCGCTCCATAATGTGACCACATCAGCATATTTTCACTGTGCGGCGAATCGTCTGGTAAATCTAAAGAAGTTGAAAATATATTCAGAGAACCTAACAAAGTCGAATGTTCGTTCTTAACATGTTCGATACCTAATTCAAAGTTTTTACAAAATACTTCAGGATTTTGTTGATAGGCTTTGTTAGCTAGTTCGAAAGCTTCAGCTTTAGAAATATTTAAATTTTTTTCCATATAGATTGCAGTAGCATTTAAGTATTGAACAATTTTATCACATTCTTTTTTAGGAACTTCATATCTGACAGATACTTCAAATGGATCATTCAAAGAATCCAAATCAGAAAACCAGGCAGTTTGATCAGCTAAAGCGGATAATGAATTTTCATTGAATGAAGAGAATTTATACAATCTATCTGTTGGAAACACCATACTTACCTCAAAGAATCTAGCAGGTTTATCAGAGAACCTTTCCTTATTTTTACATGAAAATGTCCTCATATTGTTAATTTATATTAATAGCAAACTCTGTAAGTTATTGCCAATTATAAATATTATGCACTAGCTTTTAGATTCCATTTAAATAAACACACAAAAAAAGAGGCTAAATAGCCTCTTATAAAACAGTGTTTAAAGCTTAAAAACTAAGCCAGTAAACCTGCTTTTGTTTCAGGCATTGCTATAAAGCCGTCAAGTTTACGAACGTTGCTTAACCATCTTAAAATATTAGGGTATTCACTAAGAGATACGCCGCCCTCTGGTGCGTGTGCTATGTACGAAAAGTTGGCAATGTCGGCAATAGTTGGCTGAGTGCCTACTAAGTATTCACGGTTTTGTAAGTACGCATCCATGGTTTTAAATAATGAATGGGCAATGTTTATAGCGTTTTGATGATCGAGCTGCGCGCCAAACACAGTAACTAAACGCGCTGCAGCAGGGCCTGAAGCCACAAGCCCCGCAGCAACACTCAACCAGCGTTGAATGTGCGCTTGAACCGTAACATTTTCAGGGTACCAGGTTCTGTTAGCATCAAATTTTTGTGCCAAGTACACTAAAATAGCGTTTGAATCGTTAATAACGTCATCGTTATTTTTGAGTACCGGTACTTGTCCAAAAATATTCATTTTTAGAAAGTCAGCTTGCTTTTGTGCGCCGTTTTGCAGTGCCACATCAACCATATTTACATCAAGCTTTAAAAGCGATGTAAATAGCTCTGCGCGGTGTGAATGACCAGATAAAGTAAAACGGTATAGCGTTAGTTTGCTCATGGGTTGTCCTGTTTTTAATTTTGAATAGTGATTTTTAGTAACGCTATTCTTTCACTATTGTCAGTTTTGAAAAACCGAGCTAGCAAGGAATTAATGTCAATGCTATATTGACAATCATGGATACTATTATTGGCATTAAAACAATCATCGCGGTTGTTGAAACAGGCTCTTTTACAGCCGCAGGCGACAGACTAGGGCTTTCAAAGGCGCTGGTTAGTAAATACGTGGGCATTGTAGAGCAAGACTTAGGGGTTAGATTATTTAACCGCTCCACGCGTAGAATTTCGATTACCGAAGCGGGGCAAAGTTATTACGCAAGCGTAGTGCCCGTTATTGAAAGCTACAGCGAAATGCTCGATAACTTATCGGGTCAAACAGCGCTTGCCAGCGGAAAGCTTAGGGTGAGTGCGCCGGTGTCGTTTGGTGAATCAAACCTTGCGCCGTTAATGCCTGAGTTACTGAGCCGATACCCTGATTTAAGTATTGATTTAGTGCTTTCTGACAAAACAATTGATTTGCTAGAAGAGGGGGTTGATTTAGCAATTAGAATTGGCAGTGTGTCTGACTCTAATTTAATTGCGAGGCAAATTACCAGTTACCCTTTAATTTTATGTGCTTCGGCAGATTATATAAACCGCTTTGGTGCTCCTACGAGCGTTGAAGAGCTTGAACAACACGCCACAGTGATTGATAGCAACTTTAAAATAGGTCGCCATTGGCCTCTAGTTTCACCAAGTGGTGAGGCATTAACGGCAAGCGTAAACTCGCGTGTTTCGGTTAATAATCCGCAAGCTGTAAAAGAGGTTGTTGTTGCGGGTGGCGGTATTGGCTTAATCCCTGAAATAGTGGTGAGAGACGATATTGCATCGGGTAAGCTTGTGCAGGTTATGCGGGACTATAAAACATTTGAATTTGGCTTATTTGCTATTTATCCGCATAGAAAATTTGTGGCTCAAAAGGTGACGTCGTTTATTCAGTTTTTATTCGAAAAGTTTGAAGTTAAAAAATAAAGCGGCTCTCAACCTTCAACCTTACTTTAAAGTTAAAACTAAAACTAAAACCCAGGCTAAGCCAAAAACCAAAAGCCTAAAATCAGTTAAGTGATTTTAGGCTTTTTGGTGTGGGCTATTAAATTTTTTTAAATAACCACTTACTTAAAAGGAGCCTTACTTTAAAATAACCACAGGCACATCGCTGTTTTCGAGCATTTTAAGGGTGTTGCTGCCTACAAAAAACTGCCTTAGCTTAGAGTGGCCAAACGCACCCATTACAATTAGTTCTACATTATTTTGCTCTTTGTATTGCATTAACGAGTTAAAAATATTGCCCTCTAAAAAGCTTGCTGACACTTTAAAACCCATACTGGTGAGTTTGTATTGCGCGTTAATAAACTTTTCTTCAAGGTCTTCTTCGTTGTTTTTAATACTCACTAAATGACAATGTAAGCCGTGTAATAAACCGCCATCAATCACTTGTTGTAGCGCTTTATCGGCTGTTTCGCGGCCATCGTACGCAATCATAAATGACGTAGGTTGTTTAAACGTTTCAGGAACAAGCAAAATAGGTTGGGTTGCATTGCGTATTAGAGTTTCTATATGTGAGCCAAGTACCGCTAAGCTATTACTATGCCCAGTACCATTTTGTCCAATAACAATAAGGCGAGCGTCGTCTTTAAAGTCGATAACGGTATCGAGCAAATCACTGTGGCGCTTAATTAACTCAAAATTAATAATGCCTGCCGATTTAGCATGCTCACTTACTGAGTTTAATAATTCATCAGCCATTTTTAAACTTACTTTGCAGCGCTGCTCGTCAAGGGCTACCATTTCACTAAGCAGCGAAGAATGCGCGCCAATCCCAATGCTGCCAGAGTAGTTGCCGATATTAGTTTGCTGGGCTTTTTCAAGCGTATGTACAAAACTAATGGGTTTATTTAGCTTTTTTGAAGCCCAAATAGCGGCTTCGGTTACATTTTTAGTGATGGCTGAGCCATCAACACAGGTAATTATTTTAGTCATTACATTCTCCTTAATGTCCGCCAAGTAGTTTTTCGACTTCTTCAGGGTTGTTATGCACACCAAACTTATCAACAACGGTTTCGGTTGCGCTATTCATACCAATAACATCAACTGTTGCGCCTTCACGCCTAAATTTAATAACCACCTTGTCGAGTGACGATACTCCTGTTATATCCCAAAAGTGGGCATGGGTTAAATCTATTACTACATTAGCAACCGCATTTTTAAAATCGAATGACGCTATAAATTGCTCAGCGGAGGCAAAAAACACTTGACCAACAACTTCATAGGTTATTTGGTCGTTGATTTCATCATGATTGGTTTTAACCACCATAAAGCGACCAATTTTATTGGCAAAAAACAACGTTGCTAACAATACGCCAACTAAAACACCAATGGCTAAGTTATGCGTAGCAACCACCACAATAACGGTGGAAATCATCACTATATTTGATGAAAGCGGGTTCTTTTTTAAATCTTTAACGGATGCCCAAGAGAACGTACCAATCGATACCATAATCATTACAGCAACCAATGCAGCCATAGGAATTAACCGTAGCCATTCATCTAAAAACACCACCATGATGATTAAAAACAAACCGGCAATAAACGTTGAGAGCCGACCACGACCGCCCGATTTAACGTTAATGATAGACTGCCCAATCATGGCGCAACCCGCCATACCACCAAATAACCCTGCACCAATATTGGCAATACCTTGACCTTTACACTCTTTATTACGGTCGCTCGTTGTATCGGTTAAGTCATCAACAATAGTCGCGGTCATCATCGATTCAAGTAAGCCCACAACAGCAAGACCAATTGAGTAGGGTAAAACAATTTGCAGTGTTTCGAGTGTTAGTGGTACATCGGGCCATAAAAATATAGGTAGGGTGTCTGGCAGTTCGCCCATGTCGCCAACGGTTCTTATATCAAGCCCTAAAAACAGTGAAACAAGCGTAATAACAACAATACACACTAAAGGAGAGGGAAGTATTTTGCCAATAGTGGGAATATACGGAAATAAGTAAATAATACCCAAGCCCGCTGCGGTCATCGCATAAACATGCCAAGTAACATTAGTCAGCTCAGGCAATTGCGCCATAAATATTAAAATAGCCAATGCGTTTACAAACCCAGTAACAACAGAGCGTGATACAAACCGCATTAACTCACCGAGCTTTAAAAACCCTGCAAATATTTGTATTACGCCGGTAAGTAAGGTGGCAACCAGTAAATATTCAAGACCGTAGTCTTTAACCAGCGTGACCATTAGCAGCGCCATTGCTCCGGTTGCCGCCGAAATCATTCCTGGGCGTCCGCCTACAAAGGCAATAATAACCGCGATACAAAATGAGGCGTATAACCCCACCTTTGGATCAACACCCGCAATAATAGAAAAGGCAATCGCTTCAGGTATAAGGGCAAGCGCCACAACAATACCAGCAAGCACATCGCCACGAATATTAGAGAGCCAATCTCTTTTTACGTGATCAAACATGTAAGTAACCTAATTAGTTAGTTTCCCAAAGTATAGGGGAATATTTTATTTAAATAACAGTGATTCTCGCGCAGATGGCGATTAAGGGTGCACGCAACGTGCTGATGAAAAAGGGAGTGGTTGCCTAGGGCGGCGTAAGTTTCAAGTAAAAAGCTCCTTTTTGATTAGTGTGTATTAATAATGCGGGCGAATTATAAGTAACACATACACTTTAGCAGCATGCTGTTTGGCCTTAAAGACCAAACTTTAATCTAATAATGTTTTTGAATATTTAAAACTCAAATGTAAAACCAAACTCTCTTAATTTTTCATATACGTTTATGTCAAAACGGTACAAAGTAGCAGCTCTGTGGGCTACGTTGGTTTGTTTTTCTTTGCAGTTTATTAATAAGTTCATTTTTTGAAACTTACGTCTAAAGTTAGGCTTATCGAGTGACTTATTTAAAATCGACTCGTAAATTCCTTGTAGCTCAAGCAGGGTGAATTTTTCAGGGAGTAAGCTAAAACCGATAGGCTCGTGCCTTACTTTATAACGTAAGTAATCAAGGCCACTTTTTAAAATGTCGGCGTGGTCAAACATTAAAGCAGGTGCGTTGTTTACATCAAACCACTCACACTCTACAGCGTTATCGCCACTCACAAGATTGGTTTCTTCAAAGCGCACGAGCGAGTAGTAAACAATAGTAATAATACGCCTAGCGGGGTAGCGGTCTACGTTACCAAATGCACCTAACTGATCTAAATAAAGGTTTTCAACACCGGTGGTACTTTTAACAACACGCAGAGCTGCAAGGTCTAAGTTTTCGTCTTTACGAACCCAATGACCAATTAAACCCCATTGGCTTGTTGCAAGACCGCGATTATATTTAACCAGCAGCACTTTTAACTTACCTTCATGAATAGCAAATACAATATTATCTACGGTTAGATTACTAATGCAGTCATCAGGAATCGATTCTTCGTCAATATTGTTAGAAATATTTGATGTTTTATGGTGCATAAATTACTCAGCCAATGCTATACATACATATTGTTATAAAGACTATTAAGAGTATATAAAAGGCGATTAAAGCGCAAATAAAAAACATTTATAAATCCTATCTAAAACAATCACATCTATTTAATTAACCGCTATTTCAGCTGTACCTAATTTAATGTATCAACACACATTTTTTTATTTTGGCCAAGTAGTGGTTTTTTATTGAACGGCTAATGCCTTTGTATGTTAGTAAATTTAACGCCAAATTAGCGTCATGTATTAAATAAATTACCAGTTGATTAAAAATGTAACATAAATGTTTACATGCGCTAAAAATGCATATAGTATTTTTGACTATATCGATTTGCATTGAAAATTGAGCACACATGAACAACACAAAACACACACTCACAATTAAAGAAAAAATAGGGTACGGCCTAGGTGATACAGCCAGTAATATTGTATTTCAAATGGTCGCTAACTTTATGTTGATATTTTATACCGATGTTTACGGTTTATCTGCAGCTGCTGCGGGTACGCTACTTTTAGCGGTTCGTTTATTTGATGGTATTACCGATCCAATAATGGGCAGCATTGCTGATAGAACGCGCAGCCGTTGGGGTTCTTACCGTCCTTACATATTATTTTTAGCTGTTCCGTACGGTGTGTTTGCTTGCTTAGCATTTATAACCCCAGATTTTGATTCTACGGGCAAGCTTATATATGCCTACTTAACTTACGGGCTATTAATGACGTGTTATACCGCCATTAATATACCGTACGGTGCACTTGGCGCAGTAATGACAAACGATCCTAAAGAGCGCGCATCGCTACAGTCATACCGATTTGCAATGGCAATGGCAGCACTGCTTGTAATTGTATGGGCACTGCCTAAGCTGGTTGCCTTTTTTGGCGACGGCAACGATGTAGTAGGTTACCCGCTAGCAATGGTGTTTTTAGGCGGACTTGCCGCAGCGTGTTTTTTACTGTGTTTTAAAATGACCAAAGAAACCAAACAAGTTAAACCCGCGCAAAGTAAAAAGAATGCCTTTCTTGAGTTTTTAAGCCTATTTAAAAACGATCAATGGGTTGTTATAGCCGTTATAAGCCTAGCAACATTAATCTTAATTGGCGTTAGAGCCTCAGTAGCGCCGCATTATATTAAGTACTACGTAGGGGAAGCCTCGCTTACTTCTAACTTTTTAACACTCTCAGCAATTGGCTCAGTATTGGGCGCTATATCTACCAACTTTTTAACCAAATTTATTGAAAAGAAAACACTTTTCATTGTCGCTTTAGTGGTCGTAATTATTTCTCACAGCATGTTTTACGTACTTGAGAGCGACGCAATCGTAACCATTTTTATTGTGTACTTTATTGCTAACTTTGCTCACATGATTATTACCCCAATTATGTTTTCGATGGTGGCTGATACGGTTGACTACGGCGCATTAAAAATTGGCCGTAGATTAACGGCAGTTACGTTTTCGGGTCATTTATTAGCAATAAAACTAGGCTTTGCAATTGGCGGTGCTATTGCAGGCTGGATATTATCAGGGTACGCCTACGTACCAAATCAAGAGCAATCAGAACACACGTTATCAGGCATTTTACTCGCCTTTGCTGGTATTCCAGTAATTTGTACCGTGGCATGTTTAATTTTTATAACACGTTACAAACTTACCGAGCCTGAAGTAAAGCGCATTCAAACGAAGCTGGCTGATAACAAAACCATAAACTAATTTAGCAGTCCATTTTGCACCTTTTAAAAGTGTAAATTGGGCAGGCAATACTAGGAGTAAAAATGCAAAATACAGCGCAAGCAGCACCCCCATCTAATGGATTAAGTGACGCTGAACTTAAACAGTTAAAAGACTTACAACGAGCCAACTCGTTAATACAAAATCACAATGTATTAGTTGATCACATGTATACAGCCGATCCGTCAGCGCATGTGTTTAACGGCAAAGTGTATATTTATCCGTCGCACGACATTGAATCAAAAAATGAAATTAATGATAACGGCGACCACTTTGCAATGCGCGACTACCATGTGTTTTCGCTGGACGAAAGCACAGGCAAAGCCATAGACCATGGCGTAGCACTTTGTGTAGACGATGTAAAATGGGCAAGCAAGCAAATGTGGGCACCCGATGCAGCGCATAAACTTGGTCAGTATTACCTTTATTTTCCGGCACGCGATCAGCAAGGTATTTTCAGAATTGGCGTTGCAAAAAGTGACAGCCCAACAGGGCCCTTTAAAGCAGAAGACGATTACATTCAAGGCACGTTTAGTATCGATCCGGCTGTATTTGAAGATGACGACTCAAGCCATTATTTATATTTTGGTGGCTTGTGGGGCGGCCAATTACAAAATTGGCAAACAAGCGAATTTAACAAAGAAGGTACATATCCAAAAAATGGTGAAGCTGCAATTCCAGCACGCGTAGCAAAATTATCGGAAGATATGATCAGCCTAAGCGAAGACGTAAAAGAGGTTGTTGTACTTGATGAGAGTGGCTTACCAATTACAGTATGCGATAACAACCGCCGCTTTTTTGAAGGCCCATGGGTACACAAACACAACGGTGTTTATTATTTTTCGTATTCAACGGGTGATACACACAAAATTGTCTATGCAACGGGCGATAATCCGTACGGACCATTTACCTATCAGGGCGTTATTTTAAACCCAGTACTGGGTTGGACCACGCACCACTCAATTGTTAAGCACAATGGTGATTGGTTTTTATTTTATCACGACAGTACGTTATCGAGCGGGCAAACCCATTTACGCAGTATGAAAATGGCTAAGCTTGAGCACGACGAAAACGGAAAAATCCAAACAATAAGCCCATATGAACACGCTTAATAAAAATAGTTATAAACAATGCAAATTATCTGCGTGAGCACTGCAACGCCTTTTATTTGCATAAAAAAGATATAGTCAATATGACCATTAATTTATTTGTAAATGGTCGATTTAAGAGGAAGCTGAGGACATATGACAAAATGAAAATATTTTAAAGTAAAAAATTAGCACAAAGAATTAGCATAAACTTGCTGATATTTAATGTTTTTTTAGTTAAGTAGCACAGGTTTAAAACTGGTTGTGGTCTTTGTAAAACGTTTAAAACATACACACACAATAATTATTTATTGACCGTAAAATGAAACAAATAGTTTACAATTATGTTTCGAGTAATTCTTAAAGTCTTGCAGTACGTCAATAATAATTAAATAAGAAAAAGGGCATCATGATGTTTAAGAAAAAGATAATTTCAACAGCCATACTCGCTGCAATAGGGTCGGTTACGCTTCCTCACCAAAGCTACGCTGCAGAAACCGTTGTCGATGAAGATGTAGAAATAATACAAGTAACCGGCATTAGAGGTTCATTGCAACGCTCTATGGATGTTAAACGCGATTCTTCTGGTATTGTCGATGCAATTTCGGCTGAGGATATGGGGAAATTTCCTGATACCAATCTTGCTGAATCGCTACAACGTATTACCGGCGTATCAATTGATAGAGCCGGCGGTGAAGGTAGCCGCGTAACAGTCCGTGGATTTGGACCTGCTAATAACTTAATTACTATTAATGGTCGTCAGCTTCCTAATACAACAGGTGACCGCACATTTGATTTTGCAAATGTCGCATCTGAAAGCGTATCGGGTGTGCAAGTTTATAAAACATCAGACGCAAGTGTTACCTCAGGTGGCATTGGCGCAACTATAAACTTAACAACAAACAGACCCTTAAATAGCCCAGGTATAAAAGCATCGTTTGGCGTAAAAGCCGTAGACGATCAATCAACCGATGAGGGCAGCATTACACCAGAGGTAAGCGGTTTATATTCGCAAACATTTGGGGATGACAAGTTTGGTATCTCGATATCGGGTAGTTACCAAGACCGTGAAAGCGGTATGCAACAGTTTATTCAAGATCAAGGTTACAGAGCATCTGATTACACAAATACAGGATGGGGCGGCGTACCTGCAGGAGCAGAAGGCGGAACAAACAGACCTACATCAGGTATTTATTCAAACCCGCAACAACCACGTTATGTGTTTGAAGAGCGCCAACGTGAGCGTATAAATGGGCAGCTAGTTTTTCAATATCAGCCTGTTGAAAACATTACAGTAACCCTTGATTACACTGGCTTTAAAACAACTATTGAAGAGCAGCATACGGACGCCTCAGTTTGGTTTAACTACGCTGGCGATAGAAGTGAATCTGTTTGGGCGGGAGAGCCTAACGCGTATCCACTTATTTACTCAGAAATTTATGACATCCAAAGTGATGCCGACTACCGCGATACGTCGCTTACTGTAGGTTCTTGGGGCCGCGAAGAAAAAACAGATTCATTAGGCTTTAACCTAGAGTGGGCAGTGTCGGATCAACTTAACCTAGAGTTTGATCATCACAGTTCAAAAGCCTCTATGAAAGCAACCGATCCACGCCACGGTACACGTAATAATATTCAGTTACCGTCGTACACTCGTTCGCGTACAGGGCTTGATTTAACCGGTGACTTACCAGGTATTGCTATTGGGAACATTGAAAATTTCACGCCAGAAACCATGCGTTTATCGGGTAGCTGGTTTGCAAACGACAAATACGATTCAGAAATCGATCAAACACAAATCTCAGGTAAGTACTTCTTTGACGACAGTTTAAGTATTGATTTTGGCGTTGCGGTTAATAAAGTAAATAACCATTATCGTCATACGCAAGTACAGCGCCCAGATTGGGGTGGAGTTGGTGTTGAGGGCGACTTTGCTGATATCGATTGGCGCCAAGATACTATTTTAGATAAGTTTCAAGCTAAAGCGGGTAATTTTGAAGGCACTGCAACACAAGGCGAATATGATTTATTTAATACAATCTTTTTTGCCGACTTTGACGCGATTGTAAATGCTGCCGAGTTTGCTGACCCTGTTGCTAACGTAGATAACCTTTACGGTGATTGTAAAGCAGCCGACGGCGCAGCGGCAGGACCAAACGGGGAAGGACAATTTTGTGCCTCAACCGATTGGGATGCAGCAACAAACCGCTTTACTGAAGAAAAAACGCAGTCTGCTTTTGCACAAGTAAATTACAAAGGCGAATTGAGCGGCATGTTCTTCGATCTACAAGTTGGCTTACGCTACGAAAAAACAGACGTATATTCTAAAGCAACCGCACCCGGCTACAGCCGCGTAGAATGGAACGAAGATACAGCCACATCAGTAACGGGTGTTACCGGTATTGAAACGCTAAGCCAATCGGCAGATTACAGCCAGTTCCTGCCAAATATTAATTTTAATATTGAAGTTGTTGAAGATGTAATGATTCGCGCAGCAGCAAGCAAAACTATTTCAAGAGCGGGTTATGGTCAGCTGCAAGGCGGCACAACTATTAATACCGGCGGTAGTTTAAGTGGTTATTCGGGTGGGTCTGGTAATCCAGGACTTAAACCGCTTGAATCAATTAACTACGACTTATCAAGTGAATGGTATTACGGCGAAGGAAGCTATATTTCGTTTGGTTACTTTAAAAAAGACGTAACAAACTGGATAACTACAGGCACTATCGACTCAAATATATTTAACTTAGCGGATCCATTAAATGGTGAAAAATTTAGAGCTGCATCAAGTGCTCTAGGTGGTAATGCATCTAACGAAGACATCAGAAATTACATATTTGAAAACTTTGCTGATGATCCAAATGTGCAACCTAAATTTGATGAAGATGGTGAGTTAGACGGCGGCACAATTGTTGGTGACCCAGACTCAGATGATCCAATTAACTTTAGAATAAACGTGCCTGTAAATGGCGACCAAGAATACACCATTGATGGATTTGAATTTAATATTCAGCACTTATTTGGTGAGTCAGGCTTTGGCGGTATTTTTAACTACACCATGGTTGACTCGGGTCTTGAATACGACAACGATTCGCTAGAGGATACAGAAGCACTCGTAGGGTTAAGTGATACTGCAAACGTGGTGTTCTTTTACGATAAAGAAGGCTTACAAGCACGTATTGCGTATAACTGGCGCGACTCGTTTTTAAATGAACGTCGTGTAAATGGCGATTTAACCGCACCAATTTACACCGATGAGTATTACCAAATAGACTTTAACGTAAGTTACGAAGTACCAGCAGTAGAGGGACTTACTGTATTTATTGAAGGTATAAACATTACCGACGAGTACGTAACATCGTACGGGCGTAAGCAACAGTTGATTTATAACATCACTCAAACAGGCTCTCGTTACGGTTTAGGTGTTCGTTATAATTTTTAATAAATTACCCTTGTAGCAACCTTATAAAAGCCGCATTTTGCGGCTTTTTTATTTGCCTAAATTAACCTAGTAATAATAATATCCAGCTGTTATAGTCAATGTGAATTTAACTTATTAGTTACATTTAATGTGTAGCAATAGGTAAAGGCACACAACAACAATTGGAGCACACAATCCATGGCCAATCATGCATTATTAAATAATGTTGAACATCAGCATTTAAAAATAAACCCTGCACGCAGCACACACCTAGGTGACGGGGTTTGGTACAGCGAAACATTTGTGAGTGAATTTAGAGTCGCTCAAGCACATTACCCAATATTTTTTACCAAAGACGATACAAAAAATACATTTTCGCCGGTGTGTTTATACGGCATAAACAAAGACGAAAACTTATTTTTAGTAAACCAACAATGGCAAGCACACTACATTCCGCTCAGCATGCAGCGACTGCCTTTTGCTATTGCGACTCAAAATACAATGCAAAACGGTGTAGCAACGCAAGAGCGCATGTTAAGTATTGATTTAGACTCGCCAAAAGTGTCAACAAAGCAGGGTATTAACTTATTTTTAGAACACGGCGGGAATAGTGATTACCTCGAAAACATAATAAATGTGCTCGACAACTTGCATCACGGTCTACAACAAAACCAGCCCTTTATTAAAACCTTAATTAAACATGGTTTGCTTGAATCGGTATCGCTAGAGCTTGATTTAGTAAACGGGCTTAAACATAACTTACTTGGTTTTTATACCATAAACGAAGAGTCGCTTAACCAGCTAAGTAGCGATGCAATTACACAGCTGCATTCGCAAGGATATTTAGCGTGTATATACATGATCATTGCATCGCAAGTACATGTGCGTGATTTAGTGGCGCTTAAAAACGAGCAACTTATGCTACAAAAGCACGCTGTGTAAGTACTTAGCTATGGAAAATTTAGCAAATAATATCCAAACGCTGAGTGGCTTAACTCCCAGGACGTTACCCAAGGAGCTTTTAAACTCGCCTGTGCCTATTGTACTAAAAGGGTTTGTAAGCGATTGGCCCTTAGTTATTGCTGCTAAAAAGTCAGACAGTGCAGCGATTGATTATTTAACGCCGTTTTACGAAGGTTTTTTAGTTAATACTTGCACAATACCCGCCAGTCAAAGCGGGGTTGTAGGGTATAACCCCGATATGAGCGGTTTTAATTTTACTAATCAGCAAGCTGCATTTATTAATGCGCTTGAGCAAATAACGCAAAGTGCAAATAGCCCACAAGCCGACACTTTATACATTGGCTCTACCAGCATTGCACAGTGCTTACCTGCTTTGGTTAAACACTGCCATGTTAACGCATTAAGCGAAGGCTGTTTATTTAATGTATGGGCAGGCGGAAAAGTTACCGTACCAGCACATTACGACGTAGCGCAAAATTTAGCATGTTGTGTTGCAGGTAAAAGGCGTTTTACTTTATTTGCCCCCGATCAAATAGATAATTTATACATAGGCCCGCTTGATAAAGCACCCGGTGGTCAGCCAATAAGCTTAACCACCACAACTGCGCCCAACTTCACGCAATACCCTAAGTTTGAGCAAGCAATAAAAGCGGCAATTACCGCTGATCTTGAAGCCGGCGATGCCCTTATATTACCCAGCATGTGGTGGCACCAAGTAGAGGGGCTTGGCAGTTTAAATATACTGTTTAATTATTGGTTTAAAAATACGCCTGCGGTGTATGGGCAGCCTACTAATGCGTTGCACCTTGCTATTTTAAACATACGTAATTTACCAAAACATGAGCGAGCAGCATGGCAACGCTTGTTTAATTACTATGTATTTGCTGATAACGAATTTACCCACATACCAGAGCCCGCACAGGCTATTTTAACAAAGCCAATGGATGAGCTAACAGCGCGTAAATTAAGAGCCGAATTACAAAATAAATTAAGACGCTAAGCGTACTTGTAAGGTTTGAATTATGAATCAAAATGCAATTAAAAAAATAGTAATAGCAGGTGGCGGCACCGCTGGTTGGATGTGCAGCGCTGCAATGGCAAAGCTGCTAGGTAAAAATATTGAAATATGCTTGGTTGAATCCGATTTAATACCTACCGTAGGGGTCGGGGAGTCAACTATTCCTACGCTGCATATATTTCACGATTTACTAAAAATTAGCGAATCAGAATTTATGGCAGCCACTAATGCCACGTTTAAGTTAGGCATATCGTTTGAGGGCTGGAAACAAAACCAGCAAAGCTACTTTCACTCATTTGGTTATGTGGGGCAAGGTTGTTGGGCTGCAGGTTTTCAGCACTTTTGGCTAAAAGGTATGCAACAAGGTGTAGCAGCCGATATTGGTGATTATTGCACAGAGCACGTAGCAAGTCGCTTGGGTAAATTTGCCGTAGTGCCGAATCAAGACCGTAACCATGCTTATCAGTTAGATGCCGGTTTGTACGCTAAGTTTTTACGAAATTTTGCAGAGCAAAACGGCGCTAAACGTATAGAAGGCATGATAAGCAAAGTTAACTTAGAGCCCAATAATGGCTTTATAAAATCGCTTACTTTAGGTGACGGGCAAATTATTGAGGGCGATTTATTTATAGATTGCACCGGCTTTAAAGGTTTATTAATAGAGCAAGCGCTACACACCGGATACGAAGATTGGAGCCATTGGCTCCCGTGCGACAGCGCAGTAGCAGTACAAACCGAATTAGTAAGCCCAATAGTGCCATATACGCGTGCAATGGCACATAAATGTGGTTGGCAGTGGCAAATACCGCTGCAAAGCCGCCGTGGTAATGGCTTAGTGTTTTGTAGTAAATACATGAGCGATGATGAGGCAAAAACAGCGCTCCTTAATAACGTAGAAGGCAAACCTATTAATGAGCCGCGCGTTATTAAATACCGCACCGGTACACGGCGTAAACATTGGAACAAAAACTGTGTTGCTATTGGCTTGGCAAGTGGTTTTATTGAGCCGCTTGAATCAACCAGTATTCATTTAATTCAGCAAAGCATTATTAGATTAATGCAAAACATGCCAACCAAGGCAATTGAGTCGTGTTATCAAGATGACTTTAATAACAAAATGCGCTTTGAGGCGGAAAATATCCGCGACTTTATTGTACTGCATTACCACGTAACGCAGCGCACCGACAGCGACTTTTGGCGTTACTGTAAAAATATGCCAATACCAGAGTCGCTCGCTAAACGCCTTGAGCTATTTAAACAAAGCGGGCATGTTTATAAAGCAGAGCAAGAGCTATTTGGCGAAGCATCGTGGTTACAAGTGATGTTAGGGCAAGGGCTAGTGCCGCAAAATTATCACCCCATTGTAGATAGCATGAGCGATGATGAGCTTAAACGATTTTTAGAATCAATAAAAAATCATGTGGCTAAAAAAGCAAATAGCTTACCGAGTCACATTGATTTTATTAATCATTATTGCAAGGCTAAGTAAGTATTATGCTAACACTTGGCAATAACTTACAGCCAGAGTATGAGTTTATAGGGCAAGAGCAAACGCCAATTATTATAATTGACGACTACCTTAGTGAGCCGCAAAAACTTATAAAATTAGCGCAAAGTGCTGCTCAAAGTAATGGAGAGTTTAAACCCGACGAACTCACTCAATACCCAGGTTTACGTATGCCGCTGCCAAAGCAATGTGTGGTTGATTACTTAAAGCCTCTTATACAGGGGTTTTATAACGTATTTAATATTGGGCAAACACTTACCCCATACCCAAAAGATAATGCCTTATCGTTAATTACTAAAACGGAGCAGCAGCTATCACCAATACAAACCTTGCCACACTTTGATACCAACGATCCTAACCTAATTGCCATTATTCATTACCTTGGAGAGGGGCCGCATGGCGGAACGGGGTTTTTTAGGCATAAAAAAACAGGGTTTGAAATAATAAGCACAAAGCGCAAAAACACGTATTTAACGCATGCTCAACACATTCTTGAGTGCAGTAACACAAAACCTAGTTACTGTACCCCACAGCACAGTGAGTTTGAATGCTACAAGCACATACCCTACAAGCCAAATAGGCTTATTGTGTTTCCTGGGTATTTGCTGCACACCAGTTTACTTAATACAGCCACCGATATTTCACCGTGTCCACAAACAGGGCGGTTAACGGCCAATATGTTTGTTCATTTTAAATAGGAATACTATGTTTTTTTCTTTACCTAGATTCGCATATAAGGGTTGGCTATTAAGCTTTGTTGTATTGGCGCTGAGTATGGCAACAGTGCAAAAAAGTCATGCTACAGGGTTTGATACCCTCCCTAAAAAGCAATTTAATGTGCTGCTATTTACAAAAACCGCAGGGTGGCACCATAAGTCGCAAACCGAAGGCGTTAAAGCGCTAGAAGGCTTAGCCGATAAGCACTTTTTTAATTTAATTTGGCACGAAGAAAGCCATTATTTTAACGACGATTACTTAAAAAATGTTGATGTAGTAGTGTTTTTATCAACCACAGGCGATATTTTAAACCCAAAAGAGCAAGCCGCGCTTGAACGATTTGTAAAAGCAGGTAAAGGCTTTGTGGGTATTCATAGCGCATCAGACACCGAATACGATTGGCTGTGGTATCAAAAGCTGGTGGGGCGCACCTTTAACATTCATCCTGTTATTCAAACCGGTGTATTAAGCAAAGTGCCTAATACTAACTTTATTGGCTTAAGCCATATGCCGCAGGAAATGCTTTGGACTGACGAGTGGTACGAGTTTGGGCCAGAGCTCACTAAGTTAAACTACTTACTCACGGTTGATGAGCAAACTTACAACCCAACTGCCGATTGGGGTAATAACAAAACAGGCTCAGGCATGGGATCGTTTCATCCTATTTCGTGGTATCACAATTACGATGGCGGCCGCTCATTTTATACCGCTCTTGGGCATACTAATGCGGTGTATAGCAGTGAGTTTTTAACCGAACATATTTATGGCGGTATTTATTGGGCTGCAACAGGTAAAGGGTTAAAAAGCAGTAATTAATGAATAACTCATAAATGTACTTTTTAGTTTTATTTACATCGTTCAAGGCCGCTTTTTTAAGCGGCCTTTTGCATTTTAGGCACTGTTTAAACACCTCACTCATTTCACTTAGTTTATAAAATAAACAAATAATTTTGAGAATTGCTTGATCAAATGGTCAAGAAGACTATATTAAATTTGCACGCTGATATAATTCAAATAAAGAGGATAAACATGAAAGTATTTTTTAAAATAACAACTTTATTGTTAACACTAATAAGCTATCAATCACTTGCTGCATTTAATAATAACCCATCGAGTGTAGGCGCCGACAGTTCAGGGACATACCGTAACCTCGCACAAGAAATGGGTAAAACAAATATACAGCAAAAGGTGAATAGTACTTTTGACAATATGTTTGGCTATAACAACACTCAACAACTTTACTACCCGTACACCGAAAACGGTGTTTATAAAGCACACTACATAAAAGCAATTAACCCAGACGAAGGCGACGATATAAGAACAGAAGGGCAATCGTGGGGAATGACCGCCGCTGTTATGCTCTACAAGCAAGAAGAATTTGATAACCTATGGCGCTTTGCTAAAGCGTATCAAAAAAATCCAGACAATCACCCTGATGTAAAAAAACAAGGCGTTTACGCGTGGAAACTAAAGCTTAATCAAAACGGCTTTGTTTATAAAGTAGATGAAGGTCCGGCTCCCGATGGTGAAGAGTACTTTGCGTTTGCACTACTTAATGCCTCTGCTCGTTGGGGTAATTCGGGCGAATTTGATTATTATGCTGATGCCATTACCATGTTAAACACAATTAAAAACAAGCTGATGCAAAACCAAATAATCCGTTTTTCACCTTACATTGATAACCTAACAGACCCTTCTTATCATATACCTGCGTTTTACGACTACTTTGCAAATAACGTGACTAATCAAGCCGACAAAAATTACTGGCGACAAGTGGCTACAAAAAGTAGAACCTTACTTAAAAACCATTTTACAAAAGTGAATGATAATCCGCATTGGAACTTACCTACATTTTTATCGCGCTTAGATGGCAGCCCTGTTATTGGCTACATTTTTAACGGCCAAGCAAACCCAGGTCAATGGTATGAGTTTGATGCATGGCGCGTAATTATGAATGTTGGCTTAGACGCGCATTTAATGGGTGCTCAAGCATGGCATAAAAGTGCAGTAAATAAAGCATTAGGCTTTTTAAGTTATGCAAAAACAAACAACAGTAAAAACTGTTACGAGCAAGTGTATTCGTACGGTGGAGCGCAAAACAAAGGCTGCGCAGGTGAAGGTCAAAAAGCCGCGAATGCAGTAGCGTTACTTGCTTCAACAAACGCTGGGCAAGCAAATGAGTTTTTTAACGAATTTTGGTCTTTATCGCAACCAACGGGTGACTACCGTTACTATAATGGTTCGTTATATATGTTAGCTATGCTGCATGTATCGGGCAATTTTAAGTTTTATAACAACACGTTTAATTAAAATAACGGTGCCTAAGTAGCAAAAATCTAAGTAGCAAAAGCTTAGGCAGCAAAAACTTAAATAATAAAAAACCGGTGTAACCAAGTTACACCGGTTTTTGTGCTTAACGAGTGAGCTTAACTTTCCCTTTAATAAGTTACTTAACTAATTTAGCTAATTAGCCAAACCCGCTACTTTTACATCAAGCGTAAACAAGCCCTTAGCGGTGGTTATTAATAATGTTTTGCGATTTTTACCACCAAACGCAAGGTTGGTTACATTAGGGCCAAGTTCAATTTTATCGATAAGTAAGCCGCTTGGCGTGTAAATATTAATAACGCCTTCTTTGTGGCTGCTAACGTAAATATTGCCAGCAGAGTCTACTTTTATACCATCGGGCGAGGTTACTTTAATAAAGTCTTCGCGCGGTGAAATATCACCGTTTTCATCGATAGTGTATTTGCTTACGCGGTTGCTAAAGTCGCCAACATAAAGGGTACGTTGATCAGGCGAGAGCGCAACACCGTTAGGCTTTTCAAGAGTAGCGTCAATTAAACTAAGTACGCCTGTATTGCTTAACTTATACACACCAGTATAAGGCATTTGTTGAGTGCGTTCGCCTATTTGCCAGTTAGGATCGGTAAAAAATATATCGCCATTTTTATGCATAGTCATATCGTTTGGCGAGCTAAAGCTTAGCCCATCAAATTCATTAACTACCACGGTATTAGTTTTACTTTTTATATTAATTTTAGAAAGCGACTGCGTACTGTGGTTAAGCGTATAGAGGCTCTCTCCTTTGGCATACAGGCCATTTGTACCACTGTGTTCTAAATAAGTGGTAAGGATATTGGGCAGCACTAATTTATAAATGGTCGAATCGGGGCCGAGTGCTTGCGAGCTTGAAAAATTCATTTCAGAAAAATAAAACGCATTGTCTTGGCTTGACCACGTAGGCCCTTCTAAAAACAAAAGCTCGTCACTAACAAGTGTGGGCTTAACGCCTTTTATTAATGGTGACTGCTCATTGCTTTGGCTGTTTACAGCGTTTAACAAAGGTGTATTTTCAAGTTGTTGTGCCAGCGCTGCTTTATTAAAGCAGAGCATTAATACAACTAAACTTAGTGTTTTTTTGTGTGTTTTTAGCATGGACGTTTACTCAGGTTTGTTTAATTCATAATTAATGGTCATTTTGACTATATCATTTGTTTTTTTCGTTGTATGATATTTATTGAAAATAATAACGATTCAACGGAGCACACACATGCATAAAAAACACACACTCAGCCTGCTTTTACTTACAGGATCTTTAAGCGTAAACGCTGCACAAGACCAAGCCCTTAAAAACACCTTTGCAGACTCATTCAAAATGGGGGTTGCTGTAAATCAAGATATAGTGACAGGCAAAAACGCAGCCGCGCAGTCAATTATTGCTAAGCAATTTAATACAGTCACCCTAGAAAACGCCATGAAAGCTGAAGTAATTTACCCACAGCAAGGTAAGGTCGATTTTAGTGGTGCAGATGCATTTATAGATTTTGCCAAGCAAAATAACATGTTTACAGTAGCCCACACCTTAGTGTGGCATAACCAAACGCCTGACTGGTTTTTTACAAATAGCAAAAATGAGCCAAATACCCCAGCAGAGCAGTTAGAGCAAATGCGCAAACACATAGAGCTGGTAGCAGGGCGCTATAAAAACAAAGTAGATGCGTGGGATGTAGTAAACGAAGTAATTGCTGATGACGGCTCTTATCGACCAACTGTGTGGGTTAACCGCGTGGGCGATGGCGATACAATGGTAAAAGCCGCGTTTAAATACGCTCAGCAGTATTCACCTAATACCGAGCTTTACTACAACGACTTTAATGCGTGGCGACCAGAAAAAAGAGACGGCATTATACGTATGATCAAAATGCTGCAAAAAGAAGGTATTCGAATCGATGGCATTGGCATACAAGCGCATTGGGGGCTTAACTTTCCTAAAATGCAATACATTGAGCAAGCCATTGACGCATACGCCGCGTTGGGTATAAAAGTGATGATCACCGAGCTTGATATAGACGTGCTGCCTTTAACAAAAGAAGGGCAGATTACCGGCACCGATATGATGAAACCACAGTTTCAGTTAGAAGAGTTTGAAACCTACCTCGACCCATATAAAAATGGCTTACCTAGCGACGTAGAGGCGCAATTAAACGCCCGTTATAAAGCCTTGTTTGAACTGTTTTACGCAAAACGCGACAAGATAGACCGCGTAACCTTTTGGGGATTACACGATGGTATGTCGTGGAAAAACGACTACCCAATCCCAAACAGAACAAACTACCCATTACTATGGGATCGTAATTTAAACCCTAAGCCAGTTATTAAAACCATTGCTGAAGTAGTTCAGTAAATCGCATTGTGTAGTCAAAGCCGAGTATTTTTAAATACTCGGCTTTTTTTGTTTGGAAATTTTCACATAGGGGCAAATAAAAGTCACTTTACTAAGTGATGAGCTGGCAAACCTTGATCTTACCTAAGTAACACAAGCAAAAGTATCACTTACACCTTCTATTTAATTATTTTCTTCAAACTCAAATAAAACTCAAAGCAAACGCAATATGAAGCGGGTTAAATTTTAATCTTGATCCTTATTGTTAAATAGACTATAACAATGTTGGTTTTAGGTTAATTTAATGATTGTATATTCACACACACGATATAGAACAATAAAAATTTAATTTAAGCCTTAACTATAACTCAATGATTTTAAATTTATATTTGTACCCTTGTACAAGGTAAATATTAACGTTTGAAGAGATATTAAAATAATAAATATAAATGACTGTTTGTTTTTCTAATCAGTTGTAGTCATATTGAATAATAGCTTTTGATGATACAGTAGAAATACTCTTATCATATTTTATTTACTCAAATGGCTTTACTGCACCTAGTTTAAAAACGACTCATTTATTGCTTTAGTCTAAGGAATAAAAAATGAATAAATCGATTTTTCGTAACACCGGATTAGTGACCTTAGTGTCACTTTTAATGGCGTGCGGGGGGAATAATAAAGATACACCGGTGCCTGAACCCATACCGGAAGTAGTAGCCCCTGATACACCAGAGCCTGAAGCGCCAATAGCAGCTGAAATAACAAATGGCGGGTTTGAAGAAGACACTGCAGGGCAAACAACACCCGTCGGAAATTGGGTATTTAGGCCAACACAAGAATCAAGCGCAACTTCTACTATAGAAGTAATAGAATCCGAAGAAGGCGTTAATACTTACCAAGGCACAAAAGCAGTTGAGGTGAGCGTTAATACACTGGGTGACAACCCGTGGGGAATTGAAATAGCTTATGAAGACCTTCCTATCACCGGTGGTAAAAATTATGAGTTTAGCGTTTGGGCCAAAGGTGAAGAGGGAACCAGTGCCGATTTTTGGATTCAAACACCTGCGCCAGATTACGGTCAACTTAGCCTAGTAAAAGAAACACTCACAGGCGAGTGGCAAAAAATAACATTAACAGCCGCAACGGCTGAAGCTGACTCATTAGTTAGATTAGCAATTCACTTTTCAAAAGAAGAGAACATTAACAAATCTATATATATTGACGAATTTTCAGGCTTTATTTTAGACGATGTACCAGCACAAGAAATACCTGATGTTCAATATAGCGAAGTAACAGCACAAAGTTTAAAAGCATTGGCACCTAATTTTAATATTGGTGTGGCTGTGCCAGCGGGTGGTTTTGGTAACAGCGTAATAGACAGACCAGAGATTAAAACGATTATTGAACAACACTTTAATCAGCTCTCGGCTGAAAATATTATGAAGCCTACCTATTTACAACCAACCCAAGGCGAATTTTTTTACGATGATTCTGATGAGCTAGTTAACTACGCCAAAGACAACTCACTTACTATACATGGCCATGTTTTTGTTTGGCACTCGCAAATTGCGCCTTGGATGCAAAGTTTTCAAGGTGATAAAGCCGCGTGGATAACCATGATGGAAGATCACATCACTCAAGTTGCCACTCATTTTGAAGAAGAAGGCGATAACGATACCGTCGTTAGCTGGGATGTAGTTAACGAAGCGTTTATGGAAAACGGTAAATACCGTGGTGAAAAAACCACAAACGACAGCGCCGACGAATCTGTATGGTTTGAAAACATAGGAGCCGAATTTTTATCGTTAGCCTATAAAGCAGCAAGAGCGGCCGACCCCGATGCCGACTTATACTACAATGATTACAACCTGATTTGGAATGCCGATAAATTAGATGCCGTTATATCTATGGTTAACGATTTTCACAACAACGGCGTGCCTATTGATGGTATTGGGTTTCAATCTCATATTTCACTTAACAGCCCTGACATTTCAACCATTCAGGCACATCTTCAAAAAGTGGTCGATATTCGCCCTAAAATTAAAGTAAAAATTACCGAGCTAGACGTTCGTATGAACAATGAAGGCGGCATTCCTCTAACTTACCTAACCAGTGAAAGAGCGGATGAGCAAAAGCAGTACTACTACGATATTGTTAAAACATACCTAGAAACTGTACCTGAAGATCAACGCGGTGGCATAACTATTTGGGGCGTAATTGACGAGGATAGCTGGCTACAAAACTGGCCAGAGCCAACAACAGAATGGCCACTGTTATTTTTTAATGACTTTACTGCAAAACCTGCCTTACAAGGATTTGCTAATGCATTAAAAGAGCTAATTGAAGTTGGTCAACCAGCACCTTCATCAGAGCTGCTAACTAATGGCGACTTTGAAGCCGGACTTGATTCATGGCAAGCGCGTGGCAGTGCAAGCATAACCTTAGAGTCAACCCAAGCTCATAGCGGTAATAATAGCGCTTTAGTACAAGGTCGAACTGAAACGTGGAATGGGTTACAAAAGGATGTAAAAGGCTTATTTACAGCAGATAAAACCTATAACGTATCTGCATGGGTTAAGTTATCTGACGATACCAGTACCGTTTCACCAGATATAAAACTCACGCTACAAATAGAGCACACTAGCACTGAGTACCTCGAGCTAACCCCTGTTACAAACGTAGTCGCAGGCGATTGGGTACAGCTTTCGGGTACTTACACTCATTCAATTACAACGCAGGAAAGTGCGGCTTTACTTTATGTTGAGTCAAATGAACTCACTGCAGACTTTTATGTAGATGATGTATCGGTAACCTTGGTTGAATAATAAACCTAACTAAAAGTAATTAACCCCAGAGTAAATAGTCTGTATTTTTATACAGACTATTTTTTTGCGTATGTTTTAATTGTTTTACTCAAAATGAAGCAAGTTAAGTAGCGTTGCCTATTGTGGTTGTTTGATGACGTTTTAATAAAACGATTGCATATGAAGTTAAGCAAAGTGTAATCAAAGCTGGATATTTTTAAATACTCGGCTTTTTTTAGAAAATTTTCACGAAGAGAAGAAAATGAGAAGTGCCCGACGAGTTCAAAGCATCATGATAAGAAAAAATAACTTAAAGCTTATAACTAGCAATACGTTATAGTACTTTGTACTAATATAAGAATAAATAGCAGGATTTATTTATATCTTAAATGAGATAGATAAGTTCTGTATGAATAGCTATACGAATCATCAAAATTAAGTATCTGTATAGCGTGATATAAATTATTTAAAATGGTTGTATTAACATGGAAAAACCTCGTCTATTTATTGGTTCATCGTCGGAAAGCTATGATGTGGCTAGTGCATGTAATGTTTGTCTTGACCGCAAAGTTGAAGTAACAATTTGGGATAAGATATTTAACTCAGGTGGAGATACTCTTACATCACTTACCGATAAAGCAAAAAATGTTGATTTTGCGCTTTTTATATTTTGCCCTGAAGATCTAACTGTAATGAGAAGTAATCCTAAACCTACAGTCCGAGACAACGTAATATTTGAGTTGGGATTATTTATTGGAGCCTTAGGCAAAGAGCGCTGTTTTATTCTTAAGCCTAGGCATGAAGAGCTTTATATGCCGACGGATTTATTGGGTGTAAACATCAACGACTATGATCCTATTCGCAGAGATAATGATTTAGAATCGGCAGTAAATTCAGCATGTACCAGGTTTTTAAAGCAAATAGATAAGTTAGGTAGTTTCCATAGCCAATTTAAAGACGATCTACGTCAATCAGCTGGTACAACTGAATACAAAAAATCTCTCCCTCAACACGTTGTAACAGAGTCTATGCTCATTATTCTTTGCAACTTACTTTCAACAGCAACAGACAACGACAGTATTTCAGCTTTCAGTTTGTCTAATAGTTCAGAGCCACATAAAAGTACTATAGCTTTAATAAAACTAGAACGAATGCGTTTAATTGAGAAAGTACTTGATTCAGATTTTAATGGTAATGAGTGGTATGGCTATAAATTAACGCAAGATGGGGTTGAATACGTGTTAGAAAATGAAACTAGAATAGATAAACTCTTAACGCCAATTCAACAACCGCAGTACAGACAGTCAACTCCAGAAGTAAAAGATGACGATATTTCGTTTTAATTAAAAAATAGCCTGATCTTATATCAGGCTATTTTTTCCTCTAAAAGCGAAGCGTCTCTTAACCTCTTTGTGCATAATTCTCTTAATCTATTTCACTAAAAACTAAAAAACCAGCCAAAACTACTTAGCCTGATACCTCACTACCACAAACTTAAGCGGTACATCGCCGTTGTTATAAACCCCGTGTAGATCATTAGGGGCTGCAAATAAAATATCTCCAGTATGAGCTGGCTGGCTTTTGCCATTAAGCGTCCACGTGCCAGAGCCCTCGAGAATCATTAAGTATTCTTCATCAGGATGCTGGTGGGCGGGGTGTATTTCGTTATTAGGTTTAATAACCGCCACACCTGTAATAGCGCCTTTGGTGAGTGATGTATCGCCATAAAAGTACGTATGAAAATCACCGCCTTCGTAGTGAGTGATATGCGCGTCTTTTGGGCTCACTATAGATGAGGTAAGTTGCTTGGGTTTATCTGCTGCGCTGACAGGTAATGCAGTAATTATTGCAGAAGTTAATGCAGCAGTTAATGCGACCGTTAATGCAAAGGTGCCTGCGGCTTTTAGTGATAAAGTGTTTGTTGTGTTTTTCATGTGTGTCCTTGCTAATTTATTTACTAGTTATCTTGCTAGTTAGGTATGCAATTAAGGAATGTGTGCTGTGTTATTTTTGTTCAGTCTATTTTAATAAAACGTTGTTGTCAAAAAGACTATATGGTGTTAAGTTTACCTTGCACACTAAAAACACACAACAGGTACATCATGCATAAAAATAAACTAACGATTGCTATTTTATTAGGAATGTCGAGCCTTGCACTTGGCTGTAATGGCTCAGCAGAGCAAAGTAAACCGACACTAAAAGCACAAAAAGCATCGGCGCAATTAACGCTTAAAGCGCAATTTAAAGACCACTTTAAAATAGGTACGGCGATTAGCCGAGACCAAATATTAGGGGCTTTGCCTGAAGATTTAAATGTGGCTAAAGCGCAATTTAATACCTTTACGCCAGAGAACTCAATGAAGTGGGAGCGTATACACCCAGAGCTAGAAACCTATGATTTTGAAGCCGCTGATGCGTTAGTTAAGTACGCACAAGAGAACAACCAAGAGTTAGTTGGGCATACATTAGTGTGGCATTCGCAAACGCCTGATTGGGTTTTTGAAGACGAGCAGGGCGAACCGCTTACCCGCGACGCATTACTTAAGCGTATGCAAAACCATATTAATGCTGTTGCAGGGCGTTATAAAAACCGTATTTTTGCATGGGACGTTGTAAACGAAGCACTTAACGAAGACGGCACACTGCGTGAATCTAAATGGAGCACCATTATTGGTGACGACTTTATAGAATACGCGTTTAAATACGCTAAGCAGGCAGCGCCTAATGCCAAGCTGTATTACAACGACTACAACTTGTATAAGCCAGAAAAAAGAGCCGGTGCAATTGCGCTTATTAAAAATTTACAAAGCAAAGGCATTGAAATAGATGGCATTGGCATGCAAGCGCATTATTCGCTTGATAACCCAGAGCTGTCGTTAATGGAAGACTCTATTGTGGCATATGCTGCAACGGGTATTGATGTGATGATAACCGAGCTTGATATTTCGGTATTGCCGTTCCCTGAAGGTGAAGAACAAGGCGCTGACATTTCGTTAGATATAGCGCTGCAAGAGCGCTTTAACCCATACCCGAATGGTTTGCCGAGTGAAGTAAACACCCAGTTAGGCGAGCGCTATAAAGCCGTGTTTAACATACTTAAAAAGCATGACGATAAAGTAAGCCGTGTTACTTTTTGGGGTATAAGCGATGCAGGCACTTGGCGTAACGATTGGCCAATGCAAGAGCGCACCGATTACCCATTATTAATTGACCGTGAGCTAAAACTTAAAAGCTTTGTAAGCGATTTATAATAGTAAAAAACATTTAATCTCCCGTAAAGGATCGCTTAATAGCGATCCTTTTTTGGTTTTAAGCGCTTAAAATAGCTATTTTTGATAGGTTTATTATTAAGATTTCAAGTTAGTTAAGCAGTAACTAATGTGTGTTTGCAAAGGCACTTGTGGTGTTAAATAGCTAAATGGGAAGTGTGGGTTATTTGGGCTGTCGGGGCAAAATTGCGGTTCTAGGCAAATACCGTCATGTGCATTAAAAGGACTTTTTAAATGCTGCCCCGTATATACCTGAATAGCAGGGTAGTTAGAAAATACACTCAGCATTACTTGTTCATCAGCACTTGTAAGCGCTGCGTGTCGCTTATTGGCTTGCAGATTAAGCACTTGCTCGGTTACAAAGTTATGATCGAGTTTATCGGTTTTATTAAGCACCCGCGCATTTGTGTAGTCAAAAGTTGTATTTGCTACAGGGACTATTAAACCTGTGGGAATGGAGTTTGTATCTACGGGGGTATAATGCGCGGCGGCCAGTTTTAATGTATGCCCTTGTGCGCTGTTAGTAATGCCATTTAAATTAAAATATGGGTGCGCTGTTGGCCCTGCAATGGTTTTTTTATTACTGGTAATCGTAAATTTAATATCAAGATTACTTTGGTTTTTACTGTTAGTGGTAAAGGTATACAGCACGTTAAATATAGTTTTACCGGGGTAGCCGTTGTAACCATCGGGTAAGGTAATACTTAAACTTAATGCATTTTTGTGATGATAATCGAGCTGCCAAAACAAGTCGCTTAATGCTTTATGCCCGCCATGAAGTTGGTTATTGCCTTCGTTTTTATTAAGCGCATAAGCTTTATTATCAATATGTATTTGGGCGTTACTTAGCCTACTTGCATAAGGTCCGGCTACTGCGCCTAAGTAAAACGTGTCGTTTAAATAGTTATTAATATTAGAATAGCCGAGTACAATATTTCGTTTTTTATTATCAACATGGGTAACCCAGCTGGTAAGCCGGGCACCGTAGTTAATAATAGAAATAGTGTCGTTTGCCTCATTACTTAGTGTGTATTGAACAAGTGAAGTTGTCATGGTGGTTACTCTTTTAATTGTTCATTCTGGCTTTTTTAATTTCTTCTTTTACGATTGGATACAGATCGTAAGTTGGGTAAAACTCAGTACTGTAAGCTTTCCAACCATAACGTTCAATCGATAAATTTACTTTTGGTAATAAGGCTGCCGGAAAACGCAAAGTAACAACTTGCCCTATGCCCATCATTACTTTCCAAGATTCTACTGTTGCGCCCTCTGGCGGGAAGTGTTTGTAAAAGTTAGCGTTGTTGAGTATTTCTTTTATTTCAGAGAGGTTTTTTGATTGGTCGTGCTTTAAAAAAATCGTCAGCATTAGTTCATCATTTTGCTTGTCATTTGCCCATGCGTTAAAACTAGTACCTGCACTAAAAAGCATAATTAATAGTAAGTATTTCATCATATTCCTTAAATTTAAAAATGCGCTAAGCATTGGGATACTTAGCGCATTAATTGGATAAAATTGTGTTTTTAAAAGTATTAAGCGTTGGCTTTAATTAACGCCTGCGCGGTGCTCACTACATTTTTGGTGGTAAAGCCAAAATGCTCTAATAACACGTTACCTGGCGCCGACTCGCCAAAAGTGCTCATACCAATTACTTTGCCTTGTAAGCCTACATATTTAAGCCAGTAATCTTGGTGTGAGGTTTCGATTGCAATGCGCTTTACAACCGAGTTTGGCAATACACTTTGCTTGTAATCGTCTGATTGTAGATCAAACAATGTGGTGCTTGGCATTGATACCACACGCACTGCAACGCCTTGTGCTGTAAGCTCTTTTGCGGCTTGCATTGCTAAGTCAACTTCAGAGCCAGTTGCAATTAAAATAAGCTCAGGCGTTTTATTGCTTTCGCTAAGAATGTAGCCGCCTTTTTCTATGTCGCTAATTTGCTGAGCTGTACGTGGCTGGTGGTTGAGCCCTTGGCGACTAAAAATAAGCGCGGTAGGTTGCTTCTGATTTTGTATCGCGTTTTTCCACGAAACGGCGGTTTCTACTGCGTCACATGGGCGCCATGTTACTAGGTTTGGCGTCATACGTAGGTTGGCTAGTTGCTCAATAGGTTGGTGAGTTGGGCCGTCTTCACCTTGGCCAATAGAGTCGTGGGTATACACAAATATATTTTGAATACCCATAAGTGCCGACATTCTTACTGCGTTACGGGCGTATTCCATAAACATTAAAAACGTAGCACCGTAATTAATAAAACCACTGTGCAGTGATATGCCATTCATAATGCCGCTCATACCAAACTCGCGCACGCCATAAAACAGGTAATTACCGCTGGCGTCATCTGCGCTTATGCCTTTGGAGCCAGACCACAGCGTTAAGTTAGAACCGGCTAAATCGGCAGAGCCACCCAGTAACTCTGGTAAATGCGGGGCAAAGGCTTCAATGGTGTTTTGCGAGGCTTTTCGGCTGGCAATGTTAGCGGCGTCATTGTTGCACTGTGCAATATAGTTGTTTGCCATGGCTTCAAAGTTGTCAGGCAGGGTGCGTTTAATTACGCGTCGCTCAAATTCTTTGCCAAGCTCAGGGTGTCTTTTGGTGTAGTCGCTAAACAGTTGTTGCCATTGTTTTTGTTTTTTATCACCGCTTTGTTTAGCGTCCCAATGGGCGTAAATATCATCACTGATACTAAATGCTTTATTTGGGAGGTTTAAAAATTTGCGTGTAGCAGTTATTTCGTCATTACCTAATGGCGAGCCATGGCAGTCGTGCGAGCCTGATTTATTTGGCGAGCCAAAACCAATCACGGTTTTACAACAAAGTAGGGTAGGTTTATCGCTCACTTGTTTTGCTTGTGCAATAGCGTTTGCAATTTGTTCTGGGTCGTGGCCGTCAATATCTTTTATTACATGCCAGCCGTAAGCGTCAAAGCGTTTAGCGGTATCGTCGGTAAACCAGCCCTCAACGTGTCCGTCGATAGATATGCCGTTATCGTCCCAAAAAGCAATAAGTTTACCCAGGCCTAATGTGCCAGCAAGCGAACATGCTTCGTGCGATATGCCTTCCATTAAACAGCCATCGCCCATAAAACAGTAAGTGTAATGATCAACAATATCAAAACTCTCTTTGTTAAATTGTGCTGCTAAGGCTTTTTCGGCAATGGCCATGCCTACGGCATTTGATAAACCGGCACCAAGCGGACCTGTGGTTGTTTCAACACCTGGGGTGTAACCGTATTCAGGGTGACCTGGGGTTTTTGAATGCATTTGTCTAAATTGTTTAAGCTCGCTAAGTGGTAGTTCGTACCCGCTTAAATGCAATAAAGAATAAATAAGCATAGAGCCGTGCCCGTTACTGAGTACAAAGCGGTCTCGGTTTGGCCAATTTGGATCGGTTGGATTGTGGTTTAAAAAATCGTTCCACAGTACTTCGGCTATATCGGCCATACCCATAGGTGCGCCCGGATGCCCTGAGTTTGCTTGCTGTACCGCATCCATACTGAGTGCACGAATGGCATTAGCAAAAGGCGCACGAGAAGAAAGTTGAGTCATGTATTACCTCAAATAAAATTAAAAAAGCCCGCACGTTATGTAGCAGGCTTGAGGGAAATTAGTTTAGTAAGTCTTCAACCAATTTAGCCAAAATACGCTGATCTTTGGCAAAGTTACGAATACCTTCACCGAGCTTTTCGCTGGCCATTGGATCTTCGTTGTGCTGCCATAAAAATTGCTCGTGGGTGAGTGGGGTTATGTCGCTTTGCGGTGCTTTGGCAATGTTTGCAGCGTCAAGCTTTGTAACCAGTTCACCTTCTTGGCTTTGTAAATCATTGAGTAATGATGGCGAGATAGTCAGTAAATCGCAGCCAGCAAGTTCGATTATTTCCTGAATGTTTCTAAAGCTTGCGCCCATTACCACGGTTTTATAATCGTACTTTTTATAGTACTGATAAATACCGGTAACCGACTGCACACCAGGATCTTCGTTTGGGGTATATTCTTTATTATCGCGGGCTTTGTACCAATCAAGAATACGACCAACAAACGGGGATATAAGTGTTACATTAGCTTGCGCGCACGCAATGGCTTGCGCCATCGAAAAAAGCAGCGTTAAGTTACACTTAATGCCTTCTTTTTCTAACTGCTCAGCGGCTTTAATGCCTTCCCACGTTGAAGCAAGTTTAATAAGTACGCGGTCTTTTGAAATACCCGCTTGCTCGTAAAGTGAAATAAGCTTACGCCCTTTGGCAATACTTGCTTGGGTGTCAAACGATAAACGCGCATCTACTTCGCTTGATATACGCCCAGGTATTACTTTTAGTATTTCACAGCCAAAGTTAACAATAAGTTGGTCGCAAATAGCGTCAACGTTGTTGCCAGCTTTGCTTATAGCATCACTAATTAAATGTTTATACTGAGGTAATTTTGCAGCTTGTAAAATTAACGAAGGGTTGGTTGTTGCATCAACCGGTTGTAGAGCTTTGATTGACTCTACATCGCCACTGTCGGCAACGACCGTGGTTACTTTTTTGAGTTGTTCTAACAAGTTCATAATGATGTACGCCTCGGCTTTAAAACCGAGGCGATGTCCTTATACGTAGCGGTTAACAATATTCTCAAGCAGTTCTTGGCGCCCAGAAACTTGCTTAGGATCGATGTTGTTCTCGTGTACTAAGGCTGAAAGGCTCTCAAGTGATTGCTCACCATTTAGAATGCTTTGACCTAGGTCTTCTTTCCAACCAGCGTAACGTTTTTCAACAAAATCAGTCAGCTCGCCACCTTCAATCATTGCTGCTGCATTGAGTAATGCTTTAGCCATCGTATCCATACCGCCAATGTGACCAATGAATAAGTCATCACGCTCACACGATTGACGACGAAGTTTAGTGTCAAAGTTAAAGCCGCCCGTTGTAAAACCACCCATTTTTAAAATTTCGTAAACAACAAGTGTGCACTCAGCTACGTCGTTAGGAAATTGATCAGTATCCCAACCGTTTTGCATGTCGCCACGGTTAGCATCAATACTACCCATAATGCCCTCAGCGCAAGCAACTGCAATTTCGTGGTGGAAGCTATGACCCGCAAGTGTTGCGTGGTTTGCTTCAATGTTTACTTTAATTTCGTCTTGTAAGCCGTGCTTGTATAAAAAGCCTGCAACCGTTGCTGTATCGTAATCGTACTGGTGCTTAGTTGGCTCTTGTGGTTTTGGCTCAATTAATAATGTGCCTTTAAAACCAATTTTTTTCTTGTGCTCTACAACCATTTTCAAAAAGCGTGCGTACTGTTCGCTTTCTTGTGCAAGGTCTGTATTTAGTAGCGTGTCGTAACCTTCACGACCACCCCAAAGTACGTAGTTTTCGCCGCCTAAACGATGCGTAATTTCCATTGCATGTTTAACTTGTGCTGCTGCATATGCATACGTATTAGGATTAGGGTTTGTTGCACCACCGGCACAAAAACGCTGATTTGAGAATAAGTTAGCAGTACCCCACAGTAGTTTTACACCTGTGCGCTGCATTTCTTTTTCGATAATGTTTGCTATGTGCGTTACGTTATCGTGGCTTTCTTGTAGTGTTTTGCCTTCAGGGGCAATATCAACATCATGAAAACAAAAGTAAGGAACGCCCAATTTTTCATAAAATTCAAAAGCTACTTTTACTTTTTGTTCAGCAAGTTCTAATTGATTGCCTACAGGTTGGATCCAAGGACGGTCAAACGTACCTTCACCAAAAATATCAAACCCTGTAGAACAAAAGTTATGCCAGTAACAGGCTGCAAAACGTAAATGTTCTTTCATTGTTTTGCCAAGCACTACTTGGTTTTCGTCGTAGTAACGAAATGCAAATGGGTTTTTAGAGTTTTCACCCTCAAATTTAATTTTTTCAACGTTTGTAAAAAATTGCTCGCTCATAATGTGCTCCATTAATTTTATAATAGTGTATTAAAAGTATGTTTTTACACTTTGGTAAAGTGCTTTGTATGTTGTGTATTGCTGTGCGTAAAAGTTTTGCATGACTGGGTCTGGCTCAATTGTTTGCGTTACTTTGCCGTTAACACACACTTGTTGTGCAGGGAGTTGTTCTACTCCTATTCGGGCAAGTCTTGCGGCGCCAAATGCAGGGCCAACTTCTGAGCCTTCTCGGTAAATAAGGGGGCGGTTAAGTACGCTTGCGATGATTTTTCCCCACAGTGGGCTCTTAGCGCCGCCACCAATAACGGTTACATCGTCAATTTGTGCGCCGGCATCAAGCAGTACTTGTTGGCCATCGGCAAAGGCAAAAGCAACGCCCTCGAGTACTGCACGGCCAAGAGCTGCTGCATCGGTATCGCTGTCTAAACCAAAAAATACGCCTTTGGCATCGGGGTTATTATGCGGCGTACGCTCGCCAGTTAAATAAGGTAAAAATATGACTGAGCTTGGTTTGCTAAAATCGCATTTACTTACTTGTTCAAGCAATGCGCTTTCGTTTTTAAAACCGGTTAATTTAGTGACCCAGGTTAAACAGCTTGCTGCGCTTAACACCACTGACATTTGGTGCCAGGTGTTTTCAATGCAATGACAAAAGGTATGTACTGCACCTTCTGGGTTAGGCAGGAATTTATCGTTAGCAACAAAGTAAACGCCCGAAGTACCTAATGACAAAAACGCTTGTTTAGGCCTTACTACGCCAACACCAGCAGCGCCTGCGGCATTATCGCCACCGCCTGCAACAACAGGCACTTGTTCCATACCCCATTTAGTAGCAACTTGGGCTGTTAATTTGCCAGTAATTTGTGTGCCCTCAAAAAGGGTAGGCATGTGTTGCTCTGTTAAGTCGCAAGCGCTAAGCATTTTTTGCGACCATGCTCTTTTTTCTACGTCTAGCCACAGTGTGCCTGCTGAGTCAGACATGTCTGATGCAAAATCACCAGTCATTAAAAAGCGTAGGTAGTCTTTTGGTAATAATACTTTGGCTACTTTTGCAAAGTTTTCTGGTTCAAACTCTTTTAACCACACCAATTTAGGTGCAGTAAAACCAGGCATTGCTATGTTGCCGGTAATATTACGAGAATTTGGTTCGCGTTTTTCAAGCTCTACACATTGTGCTGCACTGCGCCCGTCGTTCCATAAAATGGCGGGGCGAATAATACTATTGTTTTTATCAAGTAGTGTTGCGCCATGCATTTGCCCAGAAAGGCCCACAGCCTTTACTGACTTTAGTAATGCAGGGTGAGTATTTTTAAGCTCCTCGATTGCGCTAGATGTAGCGAGCCACCAATCTGCTGGATTTTGTTCAGAAAAAAGGGGGGTCGGGCGTGAAACGCTCAAAGAACCGCTCGCTTGAGCAAGCAATTGGTCTTGCTCGTCTAAAATAATTACTTTTACACCTGAAGTGCCTAAATCGATACCAAGGAACATAAATGTGATGCTTAATGTTGTTTTAGTGTTAGCGCTAACATTAATGATTTGATATTGTTAAGTCAAGCTAGTTTTAAACTATGTTTAACAATTAATTTGCAAGTTTATAGCTTGATTGTTGGAGTTCACTTAAATTTCTTTTTAAGATCATAAGGAAACACTATGAAAAAAATAAACTGGGGTATTGTTGGCTGCGGACGAATTGCGGCACAATTTTGTGAAGACTTAGCACATACAAATAATGGGATTGCGTATGCAGTTGCAGCAAGAAGCGGGGATGATGCAACCGCTTTTGCGAGCAAGTATGGTGCGGCCAATGCCTACGAAGGGTATCAAGCATTATTTGACGATAAAAACGTTGATGTGGTTTACATTGCGACCCCGCATAACTTTCACTTTAAAAATGCCAGCGATGCTATTAAAGCAGGCAAGCATGTATTGTGCGAAAAGCCCATTACGGTCTCGGCTGAAGAGTGTAAGTATTTGTCTTTACTGGCTAAAAAGCACGACGTATTTTTAATGGAAGCCATGTGGACGTACTTTTTACCTGCAATACAAAAAGCTAAACAATGGGTAGAGCAAGGGCGAATTGGCACTATTAAGCATGTTAAAGCCGACTTTGGTTACCCCGTGCCTTTTAATCCCGACGGGCGTGAATACAACCCCGATTTAGCGGGCGGTTGTTTACTTGATATGGGAATTTATCCGCTTGCCATTGCCAATTACTTTTTAAATAACGACCTTGAAAACTTATACGTAAGAGCAAATATTCGCTACAAAGGCGTGGAAGACGATGTACTTATTACTGCTAATTGTGGCGATGTAATGGTGAGCTTAGCAACGTCATTTCAATGCCGGTTAGGGAATGGCGCGTATATTATTGGCGACAAAGGCTATATAAAAATACCTGATGCATTTAGGGCTTATGAGTGCTCTTTGTATGAGCTTGATGACTTAATTGAGCATTTTGAAGATGGCAGGCAGTCACAAGGTTACAGCTTTGAAGCCCAAGAAGTAGGGCGCTTACTGAGCGAAAATAAACGAGAGAGTGACATTATGAGTCACTCTCAGAGTTTACTTTTACAATCGCAAATGGAGCGTATTAAAGCCCTGTTTTAAAGGAGGTTTAAGAGAGTTTTAAAAAGCTTTAAAAATTTTATATCAGCTCTAAATCAACTAATAAACTTAACTGGCGGCGATTTATTCGCCGCTAGGTTCGTCATAATTAAAAAATGAAAAGTGAGCTTCTTTATTTCTCCCCGATAAGTCTTGGCAGGCCATACCAACAAAAGCGCCGGTAAAACAAGGGCGATACCCTTGCGGTGATTGCTGTACGTAATCATCAGATAAAATGCTGCCATCGAGCACAGGGCCAAACTTTATCCAGCAGTTTTTCTCGGTGGCGTAGTAAAACTGCAGCTGAGCGCCATTAAAATCAGCTTTTAAGTAAACAGGTTTGTTTGTTTTAAGCAAAAACGGTGCAACAGGCGTGCTTGTTTGATATTTATCGCAGCTTATTATATTTAAATAACGCGGTGTGGTTTCATCGCCTACATCGCTGCCGCTTATATGCAAATAGTAGTAATGCGCGGTGTTGTAATAACATACTAGCCCCGCCATTTGTTGAAAACTGCTCGGCGCAAAATCAACGCATGTGCTGCTAACAGTATGATGAGCCTGTACACGCCTGGCAATAAAACTTTGCTGATGCAATGAGCTTAAAGACTCTTTACCTACTAGGGTAAGCGATGCTTTTTGAGTGTTTTTATACACCCAGCTTTTGCACATGGGTATACGCAATGACTGAAAATCAACAGTCAGATCATCGTTACTAAAATCAATATGTGTTGAGGGTTGAGGCTGTGGATTTAGCATTAAACCTTCAACGGGTACGTGTATTCTGGGGGCTTTATTTGTGTGTTTGGCATAAGGCCAGTCATCGTCTTTCCAGATTATTTGCTCAATCCCTGTTTCACGCCCTGTAATGCAGCGGCCACGCTCAGTCAGTGGTCTTGATGTTAAAAATACCGTGTACCAATCACCGGTTTGTGTTTGAAAAAAATCTCCATGGCCACATTTTTGCAGCGTATTACTCGGCTCGTGGGCTGCTGTTATTACGGGGTTGTGCGGGTGTGCTTGGTAAGGGCCAAATACGTTTTTAGAGCGCGCAACACTAATGCAGTGCTCATACCCAGTGCCACCTTCAGCGGTAATTAAATAGTAGTAATCGCCGCGTTTTAAAATATGTGGGCCTTCAGTGCATCCAAGCTCTGTGCCTGCAAATATAGGTTTAACATCGCCTATTAGCTTATTGGTTTTTAGGCAAAGCTCTTGCATCACTATGCCACCAAAGAGTGCGTTGTTGCGGTGATCAACCAACATGTTGAGTAAATAACTTTTACCGTCATCATCGTGAAAAATAGACGGATCAAAACCGCTAGAATTTAAGTAAGTCGCTTGTGACCAGTTACCGGTAATATCAGTGGTTGATACAAAATAGTTTGGTGTGTCTTTCCAAGGGCCATCAAAGCTTTTTACATTGGTATATACCAAATAAAAACACCCATTGTTGTAGCTAAGTTGCGCAGCCCATACGCCGCAAGAGTCGGGCACTCCTCGCATATCGAGTTGCTCTACGGTGTTAAGTGCTTGGCCTATAACTCGCCAATTTACTAAATCGGTAGAGTGGTGAATTTGCACACCGCCAAACCATTCAAATGTTGAAGTGGCTATGTAGTAATCGTTATTAACTCTGACAATGTTTGGGTCTGGGTTAAAGCCTCTTAGAATTGGGTTTTGCAGCATGCTCATAATATAGGCCTTTTTAAGTTTTTTATATTATTGGGTGTGGATATTATAAATTTGTTGTTAGCGCTAACATTTTCAGTGTAGTATAAGACTTTGTCAATAAGTAATCATTTAAAACGCGCTATAAACAATATCAAGCTTTACAATTATGTATAATGAAAATTAAGAAAGTTAATTATAACAATCCACTGATTGTGAGTAGGTAATAACAGTAATGGCCGATCCTAAAAGAGCAAGAATACAAGATGTAGCCGAGCAGGCTGGTGTATCAATGATGACAGTTTCGCGCGTGCTCAACCAAGACAAAAAAGTAAGCGACAAAACCCGCGAAAAAGTAATGGCGGTTGTTGAGCAATTAAACTACCGGCCAAATGTGTCTGCTAGGCGTCTTGCTAGTACTAAGTCATTCTTTTTAGGACTGTTGTACGATAACCCAAGTGACTCTTACATAAGCCAGTTTTTATTGGCAGCGCTTAAAAAATGCCGCGCATTGGGCTATCACCTTGTTGTTGACGAAGCGCATACCGATATTGACAAAACAATTGAATCGGTAAAGCAACTTATTGATGTTACACAGGTTGATGGCATGATTTTACTGCCTCCAATGTGCGACAACGAACAGGTTTTAGATGTACTAACTAAAGCAAATGTTCCGTTTGTAAGAATAACACCAGATACAAAATTAAATCGCTCCCCTTATATATGCATGGACGATTACCAAGCGGCGTTTGATGTTACAGAGCATTTAATAAATCAAGGGCATAGCAAAATTGCACATATTATTGGCGACACTAAACAAGGTGTAAGCCGTTTGCGTTACCAAGGCTATTTAGATGCATTGCGTTCTAATAAAATAATAACGCCACCTGAGTATATAGAGCAGGGCAGTTTTACCTATCAATCGGGCATGGAAGCGGCAATAAAATTACTTTCGCTTGATGATAAACCAACAGCTATTTTTGCAGCTAACGATGATATGGCGGCCGCTGTAATCTCAATAGCTCAAAAACAAGGTATTAATATTCCAAGCGAACTCTCGGTTGTTGGCTTTGATGACACGCAACTTGCAACTATAGTTTGGCCAAATATTTCTACGGTAAAACAGCCTATTAATGAAATGGCTGAGCTTGCCATTACGTTACTTGCATCGGGTCAGTATAACGATTTAAGCAATGTGAAAAGCTTAGACTTAAGACATATTTTAGATTTTGAATTAATAGAAAGAGAATCAAGCTCAGCCAATAAAAATAACTAAATAACGCACACACTTTTGAGCTTCAAAATCTATATAAAATAACAACAACACACAATATGGATACTTATGAACGAGAAAGAAAATGTACTTTTAATAGTACTGGTTTGCTTTGTTGCGACCATTGGCGGGTTTTTATTTGGGTTTGACAGCGGCGTAATTAACGGCACGGTTGATGGACTCCAAACAGCGTTTGGCTCCAGTAGTACAGGTACGGGATTTAACGTATCGAGCATGCTAATTGGTTGTGCCATTGGTGCGTTTTGCGCAGGTCGATTGGCTGATAAATTTGGTCGGCGTCCAATTTTACTTTTTGCCGCTGCTTTATTTATTATAAGTGCTTGGGGCTCGGGTGTGTCAGTCACCTCGTTTGAATTTGTGATTTATCGCATTTTAGGCGGCTTAGCTGTAGGGGCTGCGTCGGTTATGACCCCAGCTTATATTAGCGAGATTGCCCCCGCGCGATACAGAGGCACGCTCTCTACACTTCAACAAGTGGCTATTATTTTTGGTTTGTTTAGCGCATTTGTGAGTAACTACTTTTTAGCCAATACTGCTGGCGGTTCTACGGCTATATTTTGGCTCGACTTTGAAACATGGCGTTGGATGTTTTGGGTTGAGTTATTACCTGCATGCTTATTTTTAATCGCTTTATTTTTTATCCCCGAAAGCCCTCGATACTTAATTATGGCTGGTAAAAAAGACGCTGCTGCACGGGTGTTATCGTCATTATATGGTGCTGAAACTGCCGCTCTTAAATTAAATGAAATAGCAGAGTCTCTTGCTGGCGATAAACACCACCCTAAATTATCTGATCTTATTGATAAACCTAAAAAACGTTTACGCCCCATTGTTTGGATAGGAATTGGCTTAGCTACATTTCAGCAATTAGTAGGCATTAACGTTGTTTTTTACTACGGCGCGGTACTTTGGCAAGCAGCCGGTTTTACTGAATCTGACGCGTTACTTATTAATATAATAAGCGGCTTTGTAAGTATTTTAGCGGTGTTTATTACCATGTATTTTATAGACAAAATTGGCAGAAAACCTTTTTTGTTAACCGGCTCAATTGGTATGACGGTGACACTTTCGGTTATTGTTTATGCCTTTTTAAATGCAGATATTGGCTCAACAGGCAACTTAGAATTAGGAGAGCAGGGCATAGTTGCTTTAATAGCCGCTAATGCTTATGTATTCTTTTTTAACTTATCGTGGGGCCCTGTAATGTGGGTTATGTTAGGCGAAATGTTCCCTAACCAAATTCGCGGCTCTACCCTTGCAGTTACCGGCTTTGCCCAGTGGATAGCTAACTTTTTAATTACTTGGTCGTTCCCTGTTATGCTCACCGGTATAGGTTTAGCAGGTGCGTATGGTTTTTACGCATTTTGCGCGTTTGTTTCAGTCATATTTGTATTTAAGTTTTTACACGAAACCAAAGGCAAAGAGCTTGAACAAATGAAAGGGTAAATATTATTCCTTTAATAAGCGCCAAAACTAAAGCAATAGAACTAGAATAATAGAACTAAAGCAATAGTTTTGGCGTTGTTAGACTGCTTCACTCGTTAAGCTTTTTTTACTAAACCCAAACACTTTATAAACTCGCAGTAACTATCTCACTTCTCAATAGTTAAATTACTAATGCATTTAAGTAAAGTGTAAGTCGCTTGTTCAATATCACGATCAGTAATAGCGTTTAACATCATTTTTTACACTTTTATTATTTCGATTTAAGCTGCCTCCATCGCTGTTTTCCCTTAGTTGTTAACTGGGTCATCAACCTTCGGCCATGTTCTAAAAATGAATAATATTAGACGTGACGTAGTTTTTTTTAACAAGACGTAGTTGCGCAGTTTGTGTAATAAGCAACTAAAAAGCAAATACAGCTGATAGTCTGCAGTGAGCGAGAACCCGTCATTCAAAAATTTTGATATCTGAAGTCAAGATTTGACCCTCGGCTTTTTTTCTCGGCTTTTTTTTATTTAAATAACAGAGATTCTCGCGCAGGCGGCGATTAGAGTTGCACGAAGTGTGCTGATGAAAATAGACGTGTTTGCTTAGGGCGGCGTAGTTTTCAAGAAAAGCTCCTAAACTGGTTAATTACTTATATTTTTAAAAATAACACACGGGAGGTTTTGTTTCTAGTGGATAAAATTCAATATAAAAATGCTTAAATAAAATACAGGTAATTATTTTTGAAACTTAAATAGTGAGGTAAAAGGCCGCACGAATTTTTTTAAATTATTTTTTAGAGTAATAACCCACGCCTATTTATTAAATAAATAAAATGCTAAAGCCTGCAGTACTTAAGGGTTGGTTTTAATTAAATATATAATTATTCTAAGGAGTTACCTAACGCACTGTTTTAGTGCAACTTTTTAGATGTGTTAGTTTAATTCAGGGTATTGTTGAAGTTAATCGTACAATCCTTAATATTCAAACTTTTATATTATTGACAGCACATTGTTTGGCACTATCATGTACTACAAAATGAATCTTGGCTTAATTTTTGCAAAATTAAACATATTGCTATAAATAATGGAATTAAATAATTGGACACACAGCGGGTTAATAAACCTTCCGGTTTTACTCTTATAGAATTAATGATAGTAATTGCAATTATTGGGATTTTATATGCAATTGCACTTCCTAGTTATACGAGCTACATACAGCAAAGTAGAAGAGCAGATGTGCAACAGATTTTATTACAACAAACAGCTGTTTTAGAAAGGCAATACACCCGTGTTGGTGGCTACCCAAGTACATTTACTTTTCCTACCTCAGATTATTACTCCTTTAGCTATACAACCGATGCAACTACAGGTGCTTCAAATGGGTCTGAATTTACAATACAAGTTACTCCTAAAGGTGCACAAAAAAGTGACGAGTGTGGCAAGTTGTCTGTAAATCAAAGCGGTACAAAGTCTGCAGATAAATCTAAATGCTGGTAAAAAAAAGTACTGGTTTTACTTTACTCGAAGTTTTAATCACGATGACTATTATCGGTATTCTAACTGCCGTTGCGGCTCCTTCGTTTATTACTTTTATAAAGCGGGATCGATTAGTTACAAACTCGAACCAATTGCATAGTGTTTTTAAGTTCGCGCGAAGCGAAGCGGTCAAAAGAGATCAAGTCGTTTCTCTCAAAACGTCCAATAAACAATGGCAGGTACAAACAGAAATAGACTCTAAGCAAACAATGTTAAACATGTTTGAAATCACGCATAACAGCATTTCAGTCGGCCTTGAAGATATTAATATTTCAAGTACAGGCGAATTAAGTCAATCCTATCAAATTTTAGTAACCGATGGTGATAGCTCAACTTCTGATTTTACACTGTGTATTTTACAAAGCGGGCAAAGTTGGTTAGCTGAGGCGCCTGAAACATGCTAAAGAATCGCAATAAAGGATTTTCTCTTTTAGAGGTTATGATTGCATTAATTATTGCAACCGTGGCTTTATTAGGATTAGCCTCAGGGCAATTAAAATCATTGCAATACATAACAAACAGTTTTAATTATACGGTATCTATAATTGAGGCTAATAATGTATTAGAACGAATTTGGCCACACCTATGCGAACTGCAACAAACGAATCCTGATTTGTACAATGATGCTGATTTCAGAGCTTATTTATCTCCACAGATTGATGCCTATACACTTATTTTACCAGCGGATTTTTCTAATGATTTAACTGTTGAAATAACATGGCAAGATAAACGTTTGACTGACAATTTAGAAAACCGTGTTGTAATTACAGGAAGTTTTCCGACGCTACCTGCTGGATGCGTACCATGAAAAATTTAATAAATAAGCACCATGGTTTTACGTTAATAGAGCTTATGGTTGCACTTGCTGCAGGTATGTTTTTATTAGGTGGTGTGAGCCTGGCTTATTCTTCAATTAGTAGCAGTACCAGCACAGCAAAAGATTTAGAAAATGCATTAGATGTAATCCGATTTAGCAGTAAAGTATTTACACGAAGTCTAAAACAAACCAGCTCAATTCCTACTTATAGCGATAATATTTTAAGTGTTGAGCAAGAATCGGGTGTACTTTCATGCACAGGCTCAATAATTAATGCGCCATTCACTGAAAAATATAGTCACGAAGACGACTCATTATTTTGTGATATAGGTAATGGCAAAGTAAAAATATTAAAAGGTGTTAATACAATCAGCTATCTAATTGATAACAATGTTGTGAGTGTCCTTGTAGAACCTACAAACTTACCAAGCCAATTTAATAACAGCTTAGTTATTGATATATCTTTGTCGCAAATGGTAATGAATAAGGCATTTCAATAAATGAAAAATACATCTGGTTTTACGCTAGTTACTGTACTTATTTTAACATCTATGGCTTCAATTGTTGTACTTAGCACTCTTAGAGATAGTGTGATTCAGGAACGTTTGAGTGGTAATTTTCAGAAAAAGTTGAACGCAAGGTTGATGTCTGAAAAAGGCGTATTTTCAAGTATGGAAAAACTTGAAACAGCAATGCTTGCAGACCCGACTATAAATATTAATGATCTAATAGCCCGTAATAGTGAAGTTTCTGGAACAGGCTCACTTGAATCTAGTATATACAATGCAACAATCGAGATTGATAGTAATGGCGATATTTTAATTTCTAGCGAAGGAGCCCGCTTTGAAGGCGAGGACCAAATGCAAGCTATATTTGAATATGTAGTAGGTGGCGGCGGAACTACCAGTGCCTCAGTTTTTTCTAATGGAATTACAGGATGTTCTGGTGTTGCAATTAGTGGAAGTGGCTTAATTGATAGTTATGATTCGTCTTTAGGGGATTATAACGACACGCTAGATGATGGCAGTAAAAATACATCAGAAGAATCCTTTGTTAATACAGTTAACGATACTGGTGATATTACGCTCAATGGTAGCGGTACAATTGAAGGTGATGTTTTATCCTCAAGTAACTTATCAATTATTCAAGGCGCAGATGTTACAGGCAATATTCATAGTAATGGCAATTTAATACTCTCTGGTGGTGTGGTTATTGGAGGTGATGCATCTGCATATTTAAGCTTCACACAAAGTAGTGGTACTGTTTCTGGTAGTATTTCAGCAAACCAATCTATCTCAATACAGCAAACGCCAGTTGGTGGAGATATTAGTTCATCCGGTTCTATTTCGGTTACAGGTAATACAGTCCAAGGAACAATTCGTTCATATGGTTTAGTGGCTCTTACACAAACAATAATACGTAACGGTGTTTATACTTCCGGTAATTATGAACAAACAGGTGGAACCGTATACGGTGGAGTGCGTGTTCAAGGTAATGTAACACTTAAACAGTGGGGCAGTACTATTGATAGTAAAGATTTAAGATACGCAGGTAACGGCTCTTTTAAAGACGATACACCAGAGTATGCTTTTTCACCTTATAAAGTATCAAGTACAGAAATATCAATACCAACTATTGAGCCTGTTGAAAAAATAACACCAGAGAGTGAAAATAATAGAGGGTTAACTGCGTGTGATCCACTTGATATTGCAACAGCAATTGATAGCGTGTCAGTTAATACGACAAGCCCTGATCTTTTTATAAACAATAATAGCAGTGCAGGTGACTTACTCGAATTAGAAACTAATAAGGCTAACTTTTTAGTAGATTTTGGAAGTACTCCAGATGGTGCCATTACTGCTAAAGCTGCAGCTTTTCTTGATTCAGCAACTCAAATATTTTATTTTGATGACGTGACAATTAAGGGGCGAATGCAGGTGAAAAGCAACTACAATGCGGTTATGTTTGTAGATGGTGATTTTACAATGAATGGCGCAAGTTCGCTAACGATCCCTGATAACAGCAGTTTAACTATAATAATTAAAGGAAAGTTTCAAATAGGCAGTGGTGCACAGGTTCACACCCCCGACAATGGCATTACAGACGAAGGGCGACCTGTTTTTAGTATTTATAGTTCATATAATGGAAATGACACAGGAATAGAGTTCTCAGGTGGTACACAAGAGCTTTACGCTGTTATATACGCACCTCTTACACAAGTTAAAGTTACTTCAGCTGTTGGTTTTAAAGGATCTATTTTAGGAGATACAGTTATTGTAAGTGGTGCTGGTGGTATTCACTTTGACACGGCATTAAATGAGGCTAGTTTTGGTGGTTCTTCATCTGGTAGTAATGGATCAGCAAGCAAATTAGTTTTTAAAGGCTGGCGCTTTACACCCATTGAACAAAGCAATGAATAAAAAATACTGCAATAAGCTTATTTCTATAAGAGAAGCTATTAGGCTTGCTAAATTAATTGCTCTTATTAATATTCTAAAATTTAAAATTTAAAATTTAAAATTTAAAATTTAAAATTTAAAACTTAAAACCAAACTCTCTTAATTTTTCATATACGTTTATGTCAAAACGGTAAAAATAGGAGCTCGGGAGCTACGTTTGTTTTTCTTTGCAGTTTATTAATAAGTTCATTTTTTCACCCAAATTTGTATGCTTATTAGCATAACATTTCTTTCTTAATGGGTGGCCAAAATCACTACTACAGAACGGTTGTTCAAGAGTGGGTAGTGTTTTTTTTTGTTTTTTTTATTACTTTGAAGTGGTACGACTGAGTGGATTCGAACCACCGACCCCTACCATGTCAAGGTAGTGCTCTAACCAACTGAGCTACAGTCGTACAATTTTTGAGGTTTTACTTAAATAGATTTACTCTTTAAGTTAAGAATAAATGTTGGTACGACTGAGTGAATTCGAACTACTGACCTTTGGACCGGGTGATCAAGAGTAGGTAGTGCTTTTTCCTTCAATTATACTTTTCTTAAATGTTGGTACGACTGAGTGGATTCGAACCACCGACCCCTACCATGTCAAGGTAGTGCTCTAACCAACTGAGCTACAGTCGTATTACTTTATTTAAGTAGGTGTTAATTGCTTAACAACGGCGGCTAATATATAGCGTGGCGGTTGGTGAATCAAGCAAGTTTGTTGTTTTTGAGTTTATTTGCCGTTTTTTTATTCATATTGGGCTTATTTCACACGTTTTATAAAAACCTTGCCACCAAACCACATGTTTTTTAGCTGAGCTTTTTAGTAAGTTCAGTAAGTTACTTGTCGAGCCCGTTTTTACTAAGTTATTAATTTGAGGGCTGGAAATACTTTCGTTAAACCAAAGCTCGTTATAAAGCGGTTGTAGTACTTCTAAATAACCAGTTAACTGCGCTTGATAGGGCTGAATTTGTTTTAGGTAAAACTTTTGAAATACGTTGCTCATGATTTTTGCGTTTTTATTGTTTTTACCCTCTGGGCATAGGGTATTAAAGTTTAGTGTTTTTACAAGCTGTGTGGCGTTGTTGTTTAACACTACCTGTTTACGGGCTGACTGAATTAAAGCTTGGTTAAATTGATATTTATTAAGCTGTTCGAGTGCACTAAAAATAGAATCGCTATTAATTTCACTAAATTCTTTAGCGTTAATTTGCTGCTTAATAAGTACAAGTTGTTTGAGCGCCTGCAAGGTATCACTAAAGCCTGCGGGTTCGCTACTTAGCTCGTTTGATGTTAACAGCCATGTTTTATTAAGCTCTGGTTCTTTAAATAGCATGGCGTTAAAAAAGTGCATTAGGTGTGTTTCTTTGTAGTTTTTGGCAGCGAGTATTTTTGTGTAACTAGGGCTATTTTTATCAAGTGTATTTAAGCAAACCTGCGCACTTTTAATAAAGTTTATTTGATACTTTAATTGCCCCGCAGCACTGGCTGTTTTTCCTAATTGGTTATTATGCTCACTTATAAGCACGTTAAGCTTACATTGTCTAATACCTGCAAGCTCAACGATACTCAGTGTTAAGTCATTTTGTGCTATTGGGGTAGGCTGCAGTAAGAGGAGTTGCTTGAGTGGCACAGGCTTTGTTGTATTTACATTAACGGTGCTACTTAAGCGCTCAATATAGGTGGCGTTTACACTACTGGGTGCTTTACTACAGCCGGTAAGCGCAAAAACGAACATTACCAGCATTGTAGCTGGTAATGTTTTAAGGCTGAGTTTATTAGTTTTGATTAAGTGTATCAATTTTAAGAAATTCATATTTTAGACGTTTTTTTACCGTTAGCATTAATAAAATAGCAGCGACACTAAGACCTACTATTATCCCAGTCCAGAAGCCGTGTGGCCCCATGGCTGGCACAATTATGTCTGTTCTTGCCAATACGTAACCTAAACAAAAGCCGATTAACCAATAAGATATAAACGTAATATACGATATAGGCGTAGTGTATTTTAACCCTCTAAGTATGCCATTGGCTGCAACTTGCAATGCATCCGGTAATTGATAAATACACGCTAAAATCATAATTGATGAAGCCAATGCCATTACGGCAGGGCTGTCGGTATAAAGCTGGCTAATTAAATCACGGCCGAGGAATGTTATGAGTGCTAAAAATAATGCAATCGCAATTGCTAAAATATAGCTAGTAGATACAGCAACTTTAAGTTCGGTCATTTTATTTTGACCAAATAAATTACCTATACGAATACTAATAGCGATAGATAGGCTTAACGGCATCATAAATAACAAAGTAGTAACGCTTGCTGCTATTTGATGGCCTGAGACTGCAACTGCGCCTAAGTGCGCGATAAACAGCGGTATACACGCAAATAAAGTAACTTCAAAAAAAGTGGCGAGTGAGATTGGTATCCCTAATTTTGTAATTATACCAATAGTGGTTAGGTTAGGTTTTTTAAATGATGAAAGCAGGCCTTTGGCATCTACCTTTTTACTTGTGTGGCAATAGGTAACTTGTGCTATTGCCATAACAGTTAAAACAATGGCTGTTGCTATACCACACCCTGCGCCGCCATAAGCGGGTAAGCCAAATAAGCCGTTTATAAAAATATAATTTACCGGAATATTTACAGCTAAACCTAGCAGGCTTATATAAAACGCGGGCTTGGTCATACCCATGCCTTCGGTAACGTTTCTGTATACGGTAAAAGTTAAAAAACCAAAAATGCCCCATTTAACAAAGTGAATGTAATCATACGCAAGATTTGCAATCGCTGGGCTGGTGTCTAGTTTAAAAATAATGGTGTCGGCTAAATAGGTAATAGAAAAGCCTACGCAGCATAAAATAGCCGTTAAATAGAGAGCTTGTTGAAAATAATGACTAATACCTTTGCGATCGCCGCTGCCCGAAAATTGTGCAATAATACCAGTAAGCGCTAATAAAATACCTTGAAGGCCAAGTAAAAGAGGATTCCATATCCCCGTAGCAATAGAAAGTGCAGCTAAATCAGTAGGGCTGACTTGTCCGGCCATGATGGTGTCGACGACCGACATTAAAATAAGAGTTACTTGCGCTAAAAAAACAGGTAAAGCGAGGGAAAGTAAACGCTTGGCTTCCCAATTACAAAAGGTCATAAAAACAGCTAGTTGATAAAATAGGGCGTAATTGTAATCTATTGGGGTTTAAATAAAAATCACAGGAGTGAATGATTTTATGAGTTGATACGTTAAACTAGCACTTTGTAATAATTTAAAGTGATTTTATGTTTACAGGAATAGTGCAGACGCAAGCAACGGTAGTCTCTAAGACTCAAACAGACGGTGTTTTACGCTTAGTTGTATCGGTAAGCGATGAGTACGTTAAGCATTTAGATTTAGGCGCAAGTATTGCTATTAATGGCTGTTGTTTAACCGTTGTGCAAGTTGAGCTAAGTAATCACGATGTGGTGGCGCAAGTGCATTTTGATGTGATTGACGAAACCCTAAAGTTAACTAATTTAGGCCTACTTGAGCTAGGCAGTTTAGTTAATTATGAGCGCTCTGTTACGTTTGGTACTGAGTTGGGTGGGCATATAGTGTCTGGGCATATTCATTGTACGTCACAAATTTCTCAAATAGTGAAGCTTGAGAATAACTGCAAAATACAACTCAGTTTGCCAAAAGAGTGGCAAAAGTATGTGCTATATAAAGGCTTTGTTGCGGTAAATGGCGCAAGCTTAACCGTAGGCGAAGTTGACGAACAAGGCTTTTGGTTACATCTAATTCCAGAAACGCTCGCCATTACAAACATTGATGCAGCGCAAGTGGGTGACAAGTTTAATATTGAAGTTGATCAGCAAACTTACACTATTGTAAATACGGTAGAAAACTACTTACGCCATCAGGCTTAAGTTAAAATATTTGTTCGTCGTCACTGTCTACGTGTAGCTCTAATTTATTGTTAGCATGATCTATATGCATATTTAAATGAATTGGGTTACAACAGGCAGTGCATTCCTCAACGTAGTCTTGATCGCCCATGCTTGCGTCTAAGTCTAAATGTATGTGGTGGCCGCAGTGTGGGCACGTTATTCGTTGTGATAAAAAATCTTTCATAATCACTCCAGTTATAAATAATTAAGTTAGATTTAACTTAATCGCTTACAGATGAACGCCTACTTACTCATTAAATATAGTGCTGAAATGCAGCTTATGACACTTATTTTATACCTTCAAATACCAGCTTTTCTATATGTTGTTTAGCTTCAGTAAGATAGTGACCGGCAAAGATGTTAGCGTGATTTAAAATAGGGTATAGCTGGTATATTAACTTACGTTTTTCGTAATTTTGAGAAAGCGGGTAGTGCGCGTTATAGGCGCTATAAAAGTCTTTTGGCAGTGGCGCAAATAGTTCGCTCATTGCAATATCAACTTCCCGATCACCATAATAACAAGCCGGGTTAAATACCGTTGGCTCTGCTTTTAAAAAGCCCATATTTCCTCGCCAAAAATCGCCATGTAATAATGAAGGTTCTACTTGGTGACTATGCAGCTGTTCTTTAACGGCATTAATTAAGCGCTCGGGTTCAATAAAGTTAATGCCTTTTTCAGCGAGTAACTGTAATTGCCACCCTATACGCTCTTCGGCGTAAAATACATCCCATTTTTTATGCCAGCGATTAGGTTGTATGGTAGTGGCTATATAGTTGTCTACATCAAAACCAAACATGGCTTGGTCGTGTTTTTGATGCATTTTAGCGAGGCTGCTTCCCATAGTTGCCCACGTGTTGTGGGGTTGTTTATCTAAAACAAGCCACTGTAAAACAATAAACGAAAACTCTATATTTGCACCGGTTGTAATACATTCAGGGACTTTAAAATTACTATTTTGCGCTAAAAGCTTTAAGCCAATAAATTCACTTTCTAAACGCTCGAGTTCGCTTTTTAATGCTATTTTAACGAAGAAGTTATGCGTACCATTGGTAATATGAAATAGTTTGTCGGTATTTGTACTTTGTAATTGGCGTTTATAGGTGTGTTTAAAGTCAAAACTAATGGCTTGGCTGATGTGCTCATTTACTGTTTTCCACATAACAATTGCTCGCCTTTTAAACAGATACTTAAACTATGGCAAAAAGGTATTAATTTAACAATCTAAACGTTGTAAAATTAATGACTATATTGCATAAAAATTACACTTACTGTAATGGAGTAAAAATGAACAAAAGTTTAATAACCAATTTGCTAGCGGGTTTATGTGTTGTTGTAGGTTTTATGTTTAACCAAGCAATTGTGTTATCTGTTGGTTTATTTGCGCTTTCAGGTGCGGTAACTAATTTATTAGCGATTCATATGTTGTTCGAAAAAGTCCCGTTTTTATATGGCTCGGGTGTTATTGCGCTTAAGTTTGAAAGCTTTAAAGTAGCAATTCGTAATTTAATATTAACGGAGTTCTTTTCAGAGCAAAAAATTAATAATTTACTCAATAAAGCGCAGCCAAATATCGATTTTGAGCCAATAATTAGTAATGTTGATTTAAACCCTGCGTTCGACAATTTACTTGTCGTTATTGAAGAGTCACAGTTTGGTAGCATGTTGGGTATGTTTGGTGGCACAGCGGCAATAGAGCCAATGCGCGAAAAATTTATTGAAAAAATGCAACACTCACTTGGTGAAATTTCTCAAACTGACGACTTTAAAGTATTAGTTACCCAAACACTTTCACAAGGTAATAGCGCAGAGAGCTTACATAAAACAGTGCTTAAACTAGTTGATGAGCGCTTAGATGAGCTTACCCCAAAAATGGTTAAAGAGATTATTCAAACCATGATCCGCGAGCACTTAGGCTGGCTTGTTGTGTGGGGTGGTGTGTTTGGTGGTTTATTTGGTTTAATTGCAGCGCTTATTTAAGCGCTGTTTTGTGTTAAGTGATATCTGTAAAATAATTAAATTAAATGCTTTTTTGCGGCTGACTTATTTTTTCAGGCTGTTATTATCGCCCCCATAATTTAGTCGTGTTTTTTAGGAGCAACGGTGAGCAAAACGTTAGCCAGTTATTATCAGCAAGCATACGCTTGCGATCAGCAGCATTTTAACCAGTGTTTTTATTGTGGCTGTGAAGCGACAGAGCGCGACCATTGTCCGCCCCTGCATATGCTGCAAAGCATTGTTGATTTAGGTGAAGAGGCTGACTTTATATCTATTGCGGCTTGTTATGAGTGCCATGCACTTTTACATAACGAAAGGCTGATGACGATTGATGAGCGCTTTACTAAAATGAAAAAAAAGCTTGCCACTAAATACGCAAAACCTCTGCGTGTTTATAACATGTGGGAAGAAAACGAACTTGGCGATATGAGCGATGAGTTTGCGCATAGTATTCAAGCGGGTATGAAATTAGGAAAAGAAGCCGCTGAGCGTTTAGCGTTTACTGGTTTTAGTTATGCCACAGAAGATGCCAAAGTCGCTGTACGCGAAAAAACGAAAGAATTTGATGTAGAAGGCATGATATTTACCGACTTTAAAGAGGCGTTAAATTACTGCATTAATGACTTGAACGTACAAAAAAGTGACTTTTATAAAATATTGGTTGAGGACTACCAAGGCGATTTTAATAAAGCATTGAGCCAGTATCGTCACCGTCATGACAAAGTAACAGCGGCTAAAGATGGTAATACAATTATTAAAGACTTTTCTAAGTTGCATAAACAAAACTCTGATTTTGTAACCCGTACGGTTAAGCACTTTATTAGTAAAGACCCATCGCTGACTACCGAAGGTGCGCTCGAAAAGTTATATAACAATTATATAAAGAAATAATTACAGAAATTCATCTTAATTAACTGCGTTTTCACCTGTTTTTTTGGCTTTATCCCTTAGCTTTCGCTAAAGTAGCAAAAAAACAGGAGATCCAAACAACATGCAAAAATTTGCTCCCTCTTTATTAGCTGTTGGCTTAGCGGCTGCACTTGTAGGTTGCCAAGAAAACGGCCCGCAAGACGATAAAATAACAATTAACAAAAATCCTTACCCAAGCACTTATCAGCCAGTTGCTACATCAAGCACATTAATTACCAACGCCACTGTATTAACAGGCACTGGTGAGCGTTTAGATGATGCTGATGTATTACTTGTTGACGGTAAAGTACAACAAGTAGGTAAAGACTTAACTGCTACTGCTGATGTTACAATTGATGCACAGGGCAAATGGGTTACACCAGGTATTATTGACGTACATTCACATTTAGGTGCTTACCCAAGCCCATCGGTTGAGTCGCATCAAGATGGTAACGAAATGACCAGCCCTAATACTGCAGAAGTGTGGGTTGAGCATTCTGTTTGGCCACAAGATCCTGGCTTTAATCGCGCACGCGAAGGTGGCATTACTTCTCTACAAATTTTACCAGGCTCAGCTAACTTATTTGGTGGTCGCGGCGTTACGCTTAAAAACGTACCTGCACACACTATGCAAGGCATGAAATTTCCAGAGGCGCCGTATGGTTTAAAAATGGCGTGTGGTGAAAACCCTAAACGTGTTTATGGTCGTCAAGGTGTATTGCCTTCAACTCGTATGGGTAATATGGCAGGTTACCGTATGGCATGGGCTGAAGCCGCTGAATACAAACGTGCATGGGATAAGTACGATGCCGATTATGAAGCAGGTTTAAACCCAGAAGCACCAGTGCGTGATATTAAACACGATACGCTTCGTGGTGTGCTTGAAGGCGAAGTACGTATTCATAATCATTGTTATAAAGCTGAAGAAATGGCAATGATGATTGACCTGTCAAAAGAATTTAATTACGACGCCGGTACTTTTCATCATGGTGTAGAAGCTTATAAAATTGCTGACTTACTTGCCCAAAATGGTTCGTGTGCTGCACTTTGGCCAGACTGGTGGGGCTTTAAAATGGAAGCCTACGACATGGTTCAAGAAAACGTAGCCATTGTTGATGCAGTTAAAAATTCATGTGCGGTTGTTCACTCAGATTCAGATACCACTATTCAGCGCTTAAACCAAGAAGCTGGCAAGGTTATGTACCGTGCTAACGAAAACGGTTTTGATATTTCTGAGCAACACGCTATTAAATGGATCACGGCTAACGCTGCTAAGTCGTTAGGTATTGATGACAAAACAGGTTCACTAGAAGCGGGTAAACAGGGCGATGTGGTTATTTGGAATCAAAGCCCATTTAGTGTTTATGCTAAAGCTGAACAAGTGTTTGTTGATGGTGCAAAAGTTTACGATAGAAACGACAGCGCGTATCAAGCAACAAGTGATTTTATGTTAGGTCAACAATAAGGAGCACCCAGAATGAAAAATTTATCACGTTCGTTTTCGCTTTCTCTGGTTGCTGCAGGATTATTAGCATCTGGTGCTGTAAGCGCACAATCGCTAGCAATTATTAATGCAACATTACACACGTCTTCTGATCAAGGTGTTTTAGAAGCGGCAAGCATTGTAATGACAGATGGAAAAATTACAGCAATTAACCCAGCTGAAGTTATAGCCGATAAAGTTATTGATGCAAAAGGTCAAATTGTAACACCCGGTTTTATTGCCAGTGTAAATCAACTTGGTTTAGTTGAAGTTAGTGCAGTTGCGGGCTCTCGCGATGCAGGCGAGGAAAAAGCCGGTATTGATTTTGACGTAAGTCTTGCTTACAACGCGCATTCGAGCTTAATTCCTTACGCTCGTAAAGGCGGCGTAACACGCGATGTAATTACCCCTCATGGTGGCGATAGCATTTTTTCAGGTCTTGCTAGTGTTGTTGATTTAAGTGGTAGTTTTGATAGCGAAATGCAAAAACAAGCGGCTCTAGTTGTTTATTTAGGTGAGCGTAGTAAAGGCTCTCGTGCTTTTACTTTACAAACACTTATTAATAAACTTGATGAGCACAAAACGAAAGCCGGTAAAAAAGCTAAAAAAGATGACGACAAACCAAGTGCTGAAGACAAAGTAATGGTGAAAGTCCTTAGTGGCGAAATGCCATTAGTTGTTGGCGTTTCGCGTGCGGCAGATATTATTGAGCTCATTAAAGTAAAAGAGCAATTTGGCATTAATTTAGTACTTAATGGTGCACAAGACGCTGTTGTAGTTAAAGAGCGCGTTGCTAAAGCAAATATCCCAGTAATTATTAGTGCAATGGACAGCTTACCAGCAAGTTTTGATTCGCTTCATGCGAGTTTAGATAATGCAGGTGTGCTTGAAAAAGCAGGTGTTAAAGTATTATTAACGGTAGGTGGCGATGCAAGCCATAATATTTATCAGTTACGTTTTGATGCTGGTAATGCAGTATCGTATGGTATGAGCCAAGAGGGCGCGTTAAAAGCGGTTACATCAAACGTTGCTGATGTATTTGGCATTAATGCAGGTAGCCTTGAAGTAGGCAAAGCCGCTGATGTAGTAATGTGGAGTAATGACCCGTTTGAACTGAGTAGCCACGTGAGCAAAATGTTTATTAATGGGACTGAGGTATCTACACAATCTCGTCAGGATAAACTGCGTGACCGTTATACGACTGATTCAAAAATGCCACGCGCATATACCAACCCGCAATAATACTTAATCAATTTGAGGGATTAAATCTGACGCTAACTGCGTTAAAAATTTCTGATATAGAGCAACTAAATCACGAAATTTTTGCCTTGTTATCGACAAGATTTTCTTGCCTCAAAATTGATCACTTAATTAAGCGAATTGGTATGATACAAAGTAATCAGAGTTTAAATAACTTAAATAACTTAAATAACTTAAATAGTTTTGGTTAATCAAAAAGGTCGCTATCTAATGATAACGACCTTTTTTATTGGCGTAAAAAAGCCGCTTACTTTTTCAAGTAAGCGGCTTTTTAATTTAAACCAATATTTATACTAATTTAGCAAGAATACCGTTAAACGTAGTGCTTGGACGCATTGCTTTAAACGCTGCATCGTCATTAGGTAGGAAGTAACCGCCTAAATCTACTGCAGGGCCTTGAGCATCGTTTAGCTCACTTACGATTTGGTCTTTATTAGACTCAAGATCGCTAGCAATTTGCGTAAACTGTGCTTTAAGTTCGCTGTCGTCGTTTTGTTTAGCAAGTTCTTGTGCCCAGAATAAAGATAGGAAGAAATGAGAACCACGGTTATCAATTTCTTTCACTTTACGTGAAGGCGATTTGTTTTCTGCTAAGAAAGTACCAGTCGCTTTATCTAGCGTATCAGCAAGAACTTGTGCCTTGTTGTTACCCGTAGTTACGCTTAGGTGCTCAAGCGATGCAGCAAGTGCTAAAAATTCACCTAAAGAATCCCAACGTAAGTGGTTTTCTTTTTCGAATTGTTGAACATGCTTAGGTGCAGAACCACCCGCGCCAGTTTCAAATAAGCCGCCACCGTTCATAAGTGGAACAATTGAAAGCATTTTAGCACTAGTACCTAGCTCTAAGATTGGGAATAAATCTGTAAGGTAATCACGTAAAACGTTACCTGTTACAGAAATAGTGTCTTTACCTTCTTTAATACGCGCTAGTGAGAACAATGTTGCTTCAAGCGGTGCTAAAATTTGAATATCTAAACCAGCTGTATCGTGATCTGGTAGGTATTTATTTACTTTTTTGATTAGCTCTGCATCGTGTGCACGATTTTCGTCTAACCAAAAAATAGCAGGAACGCCAGTTGCACGTGCACGGCTTACTGCAAGTTTAACCCAATCTTGGATTGGTGCGTCTTTAGCCTGACACATGCGCCAAATATCGCCTTGCTCAACACTGTGCTCAAGTAATGTATTACCATTTGTATCAACAACACGGATAGAACCGTCAGCTTTAGCTTCAAACGTTTTATCGTGTGAACCGTATTCTTCAGCTTTTTGAGCCATAAGGCCAACGTTTGGAACGCTACCCATAGTTGTTGGATCAAATGCACCGTTTACTTTACAAAAATCAATAGTTGCTTGGTAAATACCTGAGTAACAACGATCTGGAATTACAAAGCTAGTGTCTTGTAATTTACCATCGTTATTCCACATTTGACCGCTTGAACGAATTGCAGCAGGCATAGATGCATCAATAATCACATCACTTGGTACGTGTAGGTTTGTAATACCACGGTCAGAATCAACCATAGCAATAGCAGGGCGGCTAGCGTAAACAGCTTGAATGTCTGCTTCAATTTCTTTGCGCTTTGCATCGTCTAATGTTTGAATTTTAGAATATATGTCGCCTAAACCATTATTTACATCAACACCTAGCTCTTCAAAAAGCTTACCGTGTTTAGCAAATACATCTTTGTAGAATACTTTTACAGCGTGACCAAAGATGATTGGATCAGATACTTTCATCATTGTCGCTTTCATGTGAAGCGAGAATAAAACGCCTTTTTCTTTTGCTGCATCAATTTCAGTAGCTAAGAAAGCTTGAAGCTTAGAAGCGCTGATGCTTGATGCATCAATAACTTCGCCAGCTAAAAGAGGAGTGCTTTGTTTAAGTACTGTAACATCGCCGTTAGTTGCAACGTGTTCAATACGAACATCAGTTGCTGTATCAACAGTGATTGATTGCTCAGAGCCAAAGAAATCGCCTTCGCTCATGCTAGCAACGTAAGACTCTGAATCTTTGCTCCACGCACCCATTGAATGTGGGTTGTTACGTGCATATTCTTTTACAGAACCAGGTGCACGACGGTCTGAGTTACCTTCACGAAGTACTGGGTTTACTGCACTGCCTTTAATTTTGTCGTAAGCAGCTTGAATTGCTTTTTCTTCATCATTTTTAGGTTCTACAGGGTAATCTGGAAGTGCATAACCTTGTGCTTGAAGCTCTTTAATTACCGCGCGAAGCTGTGGAACAGATGCACTGATATTTGGTAATTTAATAATGTTAGCTTCTGGTGTTTTAGCAAGCTCGCCAAGTTCAGCAAGTGCATCACCAATGCGTTGTTCTGGTGTTAAATAATCAGGGAAGCTTGCAATTACACGACCTGCTAAAGAGATATCGCGAGTTTCAACTTCAACACCTGCCGCATTTGTATATGCTTGGATGATAGGTAGCAACGAGTAAGTTGCTAGTGCCGGAGCTTCGTCCGTTTTTGTATAGATAATTTTTGATGTCATCATCATTCCTAGATAGTAGACCGTAAAGGCCTTATTCAACAATGCAAAGAAACTCATTACTTTTGAGTGAGTACATATTATTAAACGAGTTAATGCACACGTACGCTCGTAATGAATAGTTTGTTAGGTGTTGGTACTCAGCGTTGCTCTTTTATAAAAGCAGAATAGTCACACCTGACGAACTGGAATTGTATTTATAGCTAAAAAATTAACAAAAATAAATCAGCCTTTAGCCTAGTACATATAAAAGAGGCGACAAGTTGGATTAGTTGCTGCGTTAATACGCAATTTTTAGCACCAAGAGTGTAACAAGCTTAAATAAAAAGGGCTAGGGTCTGTTGATCTTTGCGGATTGAAATTTGTTCAAACTAGGGGCTATTTAATCGCGGCGCGAGATTAGTAACCTAGTGGGCTAAGTAAAAACCGAGCAACAAAGAGTAAATAGTCCCTAGGAAGAACCCTCTGGGCAGCGACTGTTTGGCATTAATGCTACGTTATCGCCCATTTATGGGGAATAACCACACTGCATAGGCTCTGCCTTGCCTAAATACCAAACAGACTGCTGCAAATTCAACCTTGAAAGATCAACAGACCCTAGAGTTTGAGCATGCCCAATAAGCAGTTAAACAATCAACTCTTAGAACATTGGGGTATATAAAATAAATTCAAGGAAAAGGGTTGAATTTGAATGAAAAGAGGCAATAAATAGGGGAGAAGAGATAAGTTAGTATGCTTAAGGAATTAAGCGAGGATCTTAAAAGGTCACTCGCTTTAGTCGAACAAAACAATAGTCACTCAATAATGTCACCATCTGGGGCAATATTTTTAGCGTGTAGACCTTTAGGTCCTTGTTCTAATTCGAATGTTACATCTTGACCAGCTTTAAGCGTTTTATAACCGTCCATTACAATTGTTGAGTAATGAGCGAAAATATCATTCTCGCAGCCGTCTTCTACGATGAAACCAAAACCTTTAGCGTTGTTGAACCATTTAACTTTACCGCAAGCCATACTTCTACATCCTTCAATAAGTTGACTAATTTAGTTATTCTAAATTGTATTATTTGCTAGACTGACTAAGGTTTAATCAATCTACGTTTGACTGTAGTTTATTTAGCCAACCAGTCAAGTGTTTTGAGTTATTTTTTTAACATTTTATTTATTTTTTATTCAAGTTTGCTTGAGTTACAAAGACAAGACTATATTTAATTATGAGTGGTATGAAAGATTCAGGTGTTATCGACACAGTTCGCGACAGTGAAAAGCAAAAGCTACAGCCGCCGCGAAAATATAAAGTTGTTTTAAATAACGACGACTACACGCCGATGGACTTTGTAATAGAAGTTTTAACGACGTTTTTTAATATGGATAGCGATAGAGCAACCGACGTGATGCTTCAGGTTCATGAAAAAGGTAAGGGTATATGCGGTGTTTACAGCGCCGATGTTGCCCATACTAAAGCTGAACAAGTTAACCGCTACGCGCGTGATAACGAGCATCCACTGCTTTGTAGTTGTGAGCAGGAATAAATACCAATTTTATTAGAAAATGACCATTTTAGCGGATTAAATTACTTATTAACTTCGTTAAAAATTATTCATATAGAATAACTATATTTGTAATTTTTGCCTTGTTACTAAGTTATTTCCTCATCGCTATAATAGGCCACTAATTTTATACAATTGGTATAAATACCAATCTAGGGTGATCAAACATCCGATTGTTGTGGTATAAATTATTATCTCAGTAAGGGGTTGCCAATGCTAAACAAAGACTTAGAACTCACATTAAATGCCGCGTTTCGTGAAGCGCGCACTCGCCGTCATGAGTTTATGACCGTAGAGCACCTTTTACTTGCGCTGTTAGATAATCCTTCTGCAGGAGAAGCCCTAAACGCGTGTGGTGTTAATATTTCTGGTTTAAAAACCGAATTATTAGAATTTATTGACGAAACAACACCCGTCATTCCAGATTTAGAAGAAGAGCGTGAAACTCAGCCAACACTTGGCTTTCAACGTGTATTACAACGCGCTGTGTTCCATGTGCAATCGTCAGGTAAAAATGAAGTCACTGGCGTGAATGTGCTAGTTGCTATTTTTTCTGAGCAAGAAAGCCAAGCTGTATATTTACTTAAAAAGCATGATGTATCGCGTTTAGACATCGTTAACTTTATTTCGCATGGTATTTCTAAAGCAGATGATGAATTAGGCAACGACAGCGACGATATTCATGATGAAGTGCAAGAAGTTCAAAATGAAGAAGCAAGCAAGCTAGACAGCTTTACAACTAATTTAAACGTTCAAGCCCGTGAAGGTAACATTGACCCACTGATCGGTCGCGACAGCGAAGTAGAGCGCACGGTACAAGTATTGTGTCGTCGTAAAAAGAATAACCCATTACTTGTTGGTGAAGCGGGCGTTGGTAAAACAGCTATTGCTGAAGGCTTAGCGTATCGCATTGTTAATAAGCAAGTACCAGAAGTAATTGCAGATGCCGTTGTGTACTCGCTAGATATGGGTGCATTGCTTGCGGGTACTAAATACCGTGGCGACTTTGAAAAGCGTTTTAAAAGCTTACTAAAAGAGCTACAAGCAGAGCCTGGATCTATTTTATTTATTGATGAAATACATACTATTATTGGTGCCGGCGCGGCGTCTGGTGGTGTTATGGACGCATCAAACTTGCTTAAACCACTCCTTTCAAGTGGTAAGCTACGTTGTATGGGTTCAACAACTTACAACGAGTATAAAAATATTTTTGAGAAAGACCGTGCATTAGTACGTCGCTTTCAAAAAATTGATGTACTTGAGCCAAGTGTTGCCGATACCACTAAAATATTAAATGGATTAAAAGAGCGTTACGAAGAGCACCATGGTATTCGTTACACTCAAAAAGCATTAAAAGCAGCTGCAGAGCTTAGTGCTAAATATATTAATGAGCGCCATTTGCCAGATAAAGCAATTGATGTAATTGATGAAGCGGGTGCAAGTCAGCGCTTGCAACCTAGCTCTAAACGTAAAAAAACCATTGGCGTGGCAGATATAGAACTAATTATATCTAAAATGGCACGTATCCCAGCGCAAAGCGTCTCGTCAACAGATAAAGAAACGCTTAAAAACTTAGACCGTAACCTTAAAATGCTCGTGTTTGGGCAAGATCAATCTATTGATGCGCTTACATCAGCTATTCGCTTATCTCGCTCTGGTTTATCGAGCGAAGAAAAACCAGTGGGTTCGTTCTTGTTTGCAGGCCCAACCGGTGTGGGTAAAACAGAAGTAACTAAGCAACTTGCTAAATGTATGGGTGTTGAGTTTATTCGTTTTGATATGTCGGAATATGTAGAACGCCATGCAATAAGCCGATTAATTGGTGCACCACCAGGGTATGTTGGTTTTGAACAAGGTGGTTTATTAACAGAAGCTGTGATTAAAAATCCACATGCAGTTGTACTACTAGATGAGATTGAAAAAGCGCATCCAGACATTTACAACATTTTGCTACAGGTTATGGATCACGGTACGTTAACCGATAATAACGGTCGTAAAGCTGATTTTAGAAACGTAGTGGTTGTAATGACTACCAATGCGGGCGTTCAAGAAACTACGCGTAAGTCGATTGGTTTTACAGAGCAAGATCATACGCACGATGCAATGGGTGCAATTAATAAAGTATTTTCACCAGAATTTAGAAACCGTTTAGATAACATCATTTGGTTTAATCACCTTGAACGTGAAGTTATTCTACTGGTGGTTGATAAATTTATTGTGGAACTGCAAGCGCAGCTCGATAAAAAATCGGTTAATCTTGAGCTTACGTCTAAAGCACGTGAGTGGTTGGCAGATAAAGGCTACGATAAAGCAATGGGTGCACGTCCAATGGCACGTGTTATTCAAGAAGAGCTTAAAAAGCAATTAGCTAACGAAATACTGTTTGGTGAACTTGTTGATGGCGGTACGGTTAAAGTATCAGTTAAAGACAAGAAGATTCGCTTTGATTACGAGAGTAATTTAACACCAGCGTAAAATGTTAATTAAATAATCTAGTTAAATAAAATGGCCCGCTACATAATAGCGGGCCATTTTTTTGCCCTTTTTATAGGCAACAAAAAACCCAGCAAAAACTGGGCTTTTTGTTTATTAAATGTAATTGCTAGTCAATGTCTATCAATTACATTTAATAAACGCTTAAAGCTAGTAAAACACTAGCCAAAAACTAAATCTCGTTTACGCACTTACTTAGCGAGCACGGAATACGATACGACCCTTTGATAAATCGTAAGGAGTCATTTCTACCGTTACTTTATCGCCGGTTAAAATACGGATATAGTTTTTGCGCATTTTGCCTGAAATATGAGCCACAACTACGTGACCATTTTCTAGCTCAACTCGGAACATTGTATTTGGTAAAGTATCAAGGACTGTCCCTTGCATTTCGATTACGTCTTCTTTCGCCATGTTTAGCGTAACACCTCTTTAATAGTTAAACGCTGCAGATTTTGCCCAAAATACTCCAATAAGTAAAGGCGCAGGGGCTATATTTGCAAATTAAATAGCCACCCACTCATCATTGAGCTGTTTTTGAGCAGGTAAAAACTGAGTTTTGTACTTCATTTTGTCGCATTCATCAATTTGATAGCCTAAGTACACGTATTGCTTATTTTGCTCTTTAGCAAACTTTAGCTGCTCTAATATCATCACAGAGCCTAAACTATAGTGTTCAAAGTCGGGATCAAAAAAGGTATAAATTGCAGAAATAGCGCTATTCATACAATCAGTTACGGCAACCGCGACTAAAGTATCTTGGTGCCACAATTCAATAAATGTGATCTTGAGCCAACTACAAAGCAAAAAACTTTGAAACTGTTCTTTTTCAGGAGGGTACATACTTCCATCCTGATGACGCATCGTTATGTATTTACTATAGAGCGGATAATACTCAGGTCGCTCTTGCGTTGAATATTTTACCTCAAACTGTGTTTTTGCTTTGTTTAGTTTACGTTTTTGCGATTTTGAGGGCATAAAGTCTTGTGCTAATACACGCACAGAACTACATGCGCTGCATATTGGGCAGTGCGGACGGTATATTTGGTTACCACTGCGACGAAATCCCAAGCCTAATAATGACTCAAATTTGTCGGTGCTGTAGCAACTAGGATCAAGAATAACTAAAAGTTGCTCTTGTCTGTTGGGTAAATAGCTACAGTCAAACTCTTGGGTTAAACCAACACGTGCAGGAAGTTGCTCATTCATAGATTGCGTCAAGTTCTTGTGGCTCCCACATAATAGGGTTAACAGTATAGTTATGTGCAGCTTTTAGTTTAGTCAAAAATGTTGAACGGGGAATTACTTGTGCACCCAGGGTCATTAAATAAGGGTTTTCTAACTGGCAATCAATAAAGTGTGCATCATGGCGTTTAAGCCAATTTACCAATGCCCACATAGCAAGTTTGGAGCAATTGGTTTGATGATGAAACATCGACTCGCCACAAAATACCCCATTTTGCATTATGCCGTATAAGCCACCTGCAAGGTCTCCGTTACTCCACACCTCTAAACTATGTGCAATGCCTGCATTGTGTGCATTAACGTAAGCGTTGAGCATGTCAGAGGTGATCCAGGTGCCATCGGTATCAAGGCGTTGATCGCGACAGGCTTCTATCACTTCCTCAAAGGCATTATTAATGGTTACTCTAACAGGGTGTTTTTTTAAATGCTTACGCAGGCTCTTACTTATATGAAAATCATTAAGCTCAAAAATGCCTCGCTCACTTGGCGACCACCACATAATAGGCTCGTCTTCGCTAAACCAAGGGAATATTCCGCTTTTGTAGGCATTACTTAGCCGAGGCAAGCTTAAATCGCCACCAATTGCTAATAAGCCATCAGGGGATTCTAATGCGTATTCCGGATTGGGGAATGCTATATCGGTTTCGCTTAATTGGTATAGCTGATTTCTCATACAGTACTTATTTTATAATTGATCGTAAAAGTGTAACTATATTTTAGGCATAAAAAAAGGGCTGAATAATCAGCCCCTCTAAATTATTTTGACCGCTTATAGATTATCTAAGAAACGTTCAGCATCAAGTGCAGCCATACAGCCTGTACCCGCTGATGTGATTGCTTGACGGTAAATGTGGTCTGACACATCACCTGCAGCAAAAACGCCTTCTACGCTTGTTTGAGTCGCGTTACCGTGAAGACCAGACTCTACAACTAAGTAGCCATCTTTCATTTCTAGTTGACCAACAAACATATCAGTATTTGGCTTGTGACCAATAGCAATAAATACGCCGGCTAAATCAAGCTCTTCAGTTGCATCAGAGTGTGCATCTTTAATACGCACGCCTGTTACGCCCATTTGGTCGCCTAGTACTTCGTCAAGTGTGCGGTTGTAATGCATTACAACGTTACCGTTTGCTGCTTTTTCAGCAAGGCGGTCAGCTAGTATTTTTTCACTGCGGAAACTATCACGACGGTGAATAACATGTACTTCATCAGCAATGTTAGATAAGTAAAGCGCTTCTTCAACCGCTGTATTACCACCACCAACAACTGCTACTTTTTGACCTTTATAGAAAAAACCGTCACACGTAGCACACGCCGAAACACCACGGCCTTGGAAATTAGTTTCTGACTCTAAGCCTAAGTATTTAGCAGACGCACCGGTTGCAATGATTAACGCATCACATGTGTAAGTACCTTGGTCGCCAGTTAGTGTGAAAGGGCGCTTCGATACATCTACTTTATTGATGTGATCGAATATGATTTCAGTTTCAAAGCGCTCAGCGTGCTCTTTCATACGATCCATTAACGCAGGGCCTGTTAAACCGTGTGCATCACCAGGCCAGTTTTCAACTTCAGTTGTGGTTGTTAATTGGCCACCTTGTTGAATGCCTGTAATTAAAACAGGGTTTAAATTTGCACGTGCTGCATATACTGCGGCAGTATAACCAGCTGGGCCAGAGCCTAAAATTAGTAGCTTACAATGTTTTGCTTCAGTCATTATTTTTCCTAAACGTTTAATACGGTGTTCAATATGCTCATTAATGCGCTTGATTCTAAGAAAAACAAGGCAGATGTAAACAAAATCCGCGATTATTTTTTTTCTTAAATCGAAAAGCTGTGCAGTATTGTGTACTAGAGTTCTGTGCTTTTACAGTTAAAATGCCTAAGTAGCTCAATAAATAGACTAACAGGCAACAAAACAGCGTTATTTCATGACCCCTTTGATTTTTTTTGTTATGTTTTACCTAATTTTATTTGTCACTGATAGATTATGTGACCTAAGCAAATAGGCAACTATGTTATTTTGGCAGGAAAAACCCGCATTCGGGTTGACTTCAAAAGACGTTAACGTCTTAACCAATGCGCAAGATTACCGAACGCAATTGCTACGCTTGATAGCGAACGCAAAAAAACGAATTTATATTACGACGTTGTATTTACAAGACGACGAAGCGGGCCGTGAGATTTTAGAAGCGCTGCATCGTGTGTCATTGGCAAACCCGGCACTTGAGGTAAAAGTGCTGGTGGATTTTCATCGTGCGCAACGTGGTTTAATTGGCGCTGATAAATCAGACGGCAACGCAAGTTTATACTGTGACGATTTAGAAAAGTTTAAATCGAATGTACAAGTGTATGGCGTACCTGTAAAAGCTAAAGAGCTTTTTGGTGTACTGCATTTAAAAGGTTTTGTAATTGACGACACATTACTTTACAGCGGTGCAAGCTTAAACAACGTGTACTTGCAATACAACGAGCGCTACAGGCTCGATCGTTACTTTTTAATAACGCAGAGCGAACTGTGTGACTCAGTGGTTGATTTTATTGAAACAAAGCTGCTTAGTTCAGTGGCTGTGCCGCGTATAGACACGCGACCGCTTAAGCGTTTGCACGACTTTAAGCTTGATCAAAAGCAATTAATGCGCGATTTAAAAGTCGCAAGTTATAACGCAGCAGAGCAGCTAAATACGAAAGCATTAGGTATTCGCTTGTTTTTAGGACTCGGGCGTCGTAATAACGAATTAAATCGTTTAATAAAAGCGTTATTTGATAACACAGAGCAAGAACTTGTGTTGTATACGCCATACTTTAATTTTCCGGCGCCGCTTATGCGATCACTGCGTCGATTATTAAAGCAGGGTAAGCAAGTGACTATTGTTGTAGGCGATAAAACAGCAAATGACTTTTATTTACCGCCAAGCGAGCCGTTTAGTAAAATAGGGGCATTACCTTATTTATACGAAACCATTTTGCATAAGTTTGTAAAAACGCAAAAGCGTCATATCGATAACGGTAATTTAAATGTGTACCTGTGGAAAGATGAAAGCAATTCGTTTCATTTAAAAGGTATTTGTTCAGATAGAACAAAGCATTTACTGAGCGGGCATAACTTAAATCCGCGTGCATGGGGTCTTGATATCGAAAACGGTATTTTAATAGAAGATCCAGAGCAAACAATTATGGATGCTATTGATAACGAAAAGCAGGAAATTTTACAACACTGTCGACGTTTAACAGGCCCAGATGATTTAGAAACGATGGATGATTACCCACAGCCAGTTAAAAAACTACTTGGCCAAGCTAAGCGCGTAAAAGTAGATTTTATAATTAAGCGTTTTATCTAAACCAGTTTATTTAAATCTGAAATTTAAATACAAAAAAAGCAGCTAATTAGCTGCTTTTTTTATGGGTTGTAGTTAGGTAGCTACATTACTTAATACCAACCTAACTACAAAACGCTAAATTATGCGTTTTCTACCGCTGTGCGTGGGTCAACATATTCCATGTTGAACGCTTCTGCTACTTCTTTGTAAGTTACTTGGCCTTTAATTACGTTTAAGCCTTTTAAGAAGTGAGCGTCATCTAGTAGCGCCTTTTTATAACCTTTGTTTGCAAGGTTAATGATGAAAGGCAATGTTGCATTGTTAAGTGCAAACGTAGATGTGCGTGGAACAGCACCTGGCATGTTAGCAACACAGTAGTGAACAACTTCATCAACGATGAAAGTAGGATCAGCATGCGTCGTTGCTTTAGAAGTAGCAATACAGCCACCTTGGTCGATTGCAACGTCAACAATTGCAGAACCAGGTTTCATTGCTTTAATGTGCTCAGCAGTTACTAGTTTAGGTGCAGCTGCACCTGGGATTAGTACGCCACCAATTACTAAATCAGCTTCTAGTACGTGTTTTTCTAGAGCATCAGCAGTTGAGTAAATAGCTTTAACTTTATTACCAAATTGCGCGTCTAGTGCACGTAATACGTCGATGTTACGGTCAAGAACGACAACTTCAGCACCAAGACCAACAGCCATTTGCGCTGCACTACGACCAACCATGCCGCCGCCAATGATAACAACTTTAGCCGCTTCAACGCCTGGTACGCCACCTAGTAGCATGCCACGACCGTGGTTAGATTTTTCTAGCGCTTGTGCACCAGCTTGAATAGACATACGACCAGCAACTTCGCTCATAGGAGCAAGAAGCGGTAAACCACCGCGAGAGTCAGTTACAGTTTCGTATGCAATACAAATAGCTTTGCTTTTTACAAGGTCTTCAGTTTGTGGAAGATCAGGTGCAAGGTGTAAGTAAGTGAAAAGAATTTGGTCTTCACGTAGCATTGCACGTTCAACAACTTGTGGCTCTTTTACTTTTACAATCATGTCTGCTTTAGCGAAAACGTCAGCAGCAGTTGCTAAAATTTCAGCACCCGCTAACGTGTAATCTTCGTTAGTAAAACCAATACCCATGCCTGCATCAGTTTCTACAATCACTTGATGACCGTGGTTTACTAATTCACGAACACTCGCAGGAACCATACCTACACGGTATTCATGGTTTTTAATTTCTTTAGGAACACCAATAATCATATCATTTGCCTTATTAAGAACGGATTAACATTTTTCACTATTATATTCATCATAAGCCCGTGTGTCTCACCTTTTTTAAAGTCAAATCTAGTGTTATCATCTATATAACAAAAATAAACAGCATAAAAAACTAGTTGGCACTATGCATCAGTTATTAGATAGAATTGACCGTAAAATTTTAATGGAATTACAGCACGATGGACGCCTTTCAAATGTTGAACTGGCCAGACGAGTTGGCCTAAGCGCCACGCCCTGTCTGGAGCGAGTGAAAAAGCTAGAACGAGAAGGCTACATACTTGGCTATAAAGCAGTGGTCGATCCAGCTAAGCTTGGGCAAGGTTTATCGGTGTATGTAGAAGTAACAATTACTAAAACATCTCCCGACGTATTTGATGAGTTTAGTGCAGCCGTTAAAAAGCACGAAGAAATTATCGAATGTCATTTAGTATCGGGTAATTTTGATTTTTTACTTAAAACGCGCGTAAATGATATGTCAGAATACCGTGGTGTATTAGGTGACATATTATTAAAATTGCCTAACGTTAGTGAAAGCCGAACTTATGTAGTGATGGAAGAAGTAAAAGGTGAAGAAGGCGTAATTATTCGTCCTTATATTACTTAAGGTTATTTATATTAGCTTGCGTCATTTGCTTATATCAGCTCAAATTATAAAAACTTGTTCATAATCAGGCCATCAAGGTTAAGATAAAGTGCAACAAATTGCATTTCCTGCTAAGGTATTTCACTGCTAAGTAAGTGTGAATAAAAATAGAATAATAAAGAGGAATAGGGAACTATGCGCCTAAACGGTGTGCAAAGACTATTAGAAACTGGGCTGATTATCAGCACCTTTACGGCAATATTTATTTTATGTGCCTTGATCAGCTTTGATCCAGCAGATGCTGCATGGTCGCAAACTAGTTTTAGCGAAGTAAGCAACATCACAGGAGCAGCCGGTGCATGGATAGCCGACATTTTATTACTCACATTTGGTTGGCTGGCCTACTTAGTGCCTGCGGCCATTCAGTTATTTGGTTATTTGTTATTTAAACAACCTCACCGTATTTTACAGCTTGATTACACCACCTTAGCGCTGCGTGTGATTGGTTTTGCGTTATTTATTACTTCAGCGACGGCTATTAGCAGCATAAACTTTGACGATATTTATAACTTCTCATCTGGTGGGGTAGTGGGCGATGTTATTGCATCAGCGATGATGCCTGCGTTTAACTTTACCGGAACATCTATATTATTGCTGTGTTTCTTTTTTGCAGGCTTAACATTACTAACCGGCGTATCGTGGGTTGATTTTGTGGATTATCTTGGCGATTTAATGGTTAGGCTTTACCGCTTTATTGTATCGTACGCAAAAGGCTGGATGCACCGAGAACAGGCTGCAGGCAAAGTAAATAATAACGATGAGGCTGACGCTCACTTTGAAGACGATATTCATGAGCAAATAGAGCTACCTACATCAGATAAAAAAGCAGATAAACAAAAAGCAATTAATAAACCGCAAACGCCATTTAGCGAGCCACAAATTAGTGACGACTTTATGCCGTTTGATGAGCTTGACGACATACTCGATCAAGAGATTGGCTTTAGCGCAATAGACGACGAGCCAATGGATACAGAAGCTGCATTAAATGCGCTAGACCAAAGCCCCGTTATAGAGCCTGAAAAGCCAGTTACAACGGTGGTATCGCCAGCTAGACCAATGCCTAAACCAAAACCTGCGTATCAGCCGCCGCCAACGGCTAAAGAAAAGTTTGAGCAATTATTAACGCAAGAGCCACCACCGGGGCCATTACCGTCGCTTGATTTACTCGACAGACCGGATAAAGCTAAAAACCCAATTTCGCAAGAAGAGCTCGATACAGTATCGCGCCTAGTAGAGACAAAACTACTCGACTTTAACGTTCAAGCTAAAGTTGTTGCTGTATATCCAGGCCCCGTTGTTACACGTTTTGAGCTAGATTTAGCACCCGGAATTAAAGTATCTAAAATTACAGGCTTGGCTAAAGATTTAGCACGTTCGCTTTCGGCTATTAGTGTACGTGTTGTAGAAGTTATACCAGGTAAAACGTATGTAGGTATTGAGCTTCCCAACAAACACCGTGAAATAGTACGTTTGTCAGAAGTAATAAACGCGCCTAAATTTGAGCAAAACCCGTCGCCACTTACCATGGTGTTAGGTAAAGATATTGCCGGTCAGCCTGTCTGTGCTGACCTTGGTAAAATGCCACACTTATTAGTAGCAGGTACAACCGGTTCAGGTAAATCAGTGGGCGTAAATGTCATGATAGTAAGCTTGCTTTACAAATCGGGCCCTGACGATGTACGTATGATCATGATTGACCCTAAAATGCTTGAGCTTTCAGTATACGAAGGTATTCCGCACTTATTGTGTGAAGTAGTCACCGACATGAAAGAAGCAGCTAACGCTCTGCGTTGGTGTGTAGGCGAAATGGAACGCCGTTATAAATTAATGTCAGCATTAGGTGTACGTAACTTAAAAGGTTACAACCAAAAAGTGCTTGAAGCAAAAGAAGCGGGTTACCCAATTCTTGACCCATTATTTAAAGACACAGATGGCATGAAAGAAGGCCCAGACGAGCTAGGTAAATTACCAAGTATTGTTGTAGTAATTGACGAATTTGCCGACATGATGATGATTGTAGGTAAAAAAGTAGAAGAGCTAATTGCACGTATTGCCCAAAAAGCACGTGCGGCAGGTATTCACTTAATACTGGCAACTCAGCGCCCATCGGTTGATGTAATTACAGGTTTAATTAAAGCAAATATACCAACACGTATGGCGTTTCAGGTATCGAGCAAAATAGATTCACGCACAATACTTGATCAACAAGGCGCCGAAAACCTGCTGGGTATGGGCGACATGCTTTATTTACCACCAGGTACTAGCGTACCAGAGCGTGTGCATGGCGCGTTTGTAGACGACCATGAAGTACATGCCGTAGTAAACGATTGGAAAGCGCGTGCAAAACCAAATTACGTTGATGAAATACTCAATGGCGATGCAAGCGAGGATATTTTATTACCAGGTGAAGCAAGCGAAAACGCAGACGAAGAAAACGATCCGCTATACGACGAAGCCGTGTCGTTTGTAATAGAAACCGGCAAAGTATCGGTATCGTCAGTGCAACGTAAACTACGTGTTGGTTATAACAGAGCAGCACGCTTAGTAGAACAAATGGAAACATCGGGTATCGTGAGTTCACCAGGTCATAACGGTGCTCGCGATGTATTAGTACCTAATGGAGCAAATTCATGAAAAAAGTTAACGCCTTATTATTAGTGTTAGGCAGCGTACTTGCCGCACCAAGCTTTGCTGATGACAGCCAAGCATTACAAGACCAATTAGCGACTTTAAAAAGTTTTAAAGCACAATTCGCACAAAAAGTAACAGACAAAGAAGGCCAAGCAGTGATGCAAGGCGAGGGTACAATAGCCCTTCAACAGCCTATGATGATTCGCTGGCAGCAAACTAATCCAGACGATACGTTATTTGTATCAAACGGCGATAAAACATATTACTTCGACAGCTTTGCTGAGCAAGTAACGATTATGAAAACCAGCAGCTTGATCGACTCGACACCGTTTGTACTACTTACATCTAAAGACCCAGCACAGTGGGAAAAATACAGCGTACTTGCAACAAATACAGGCTTTAGCGTAACACCCAATAAAGGCGTAGAAAGCCAGGTAGAACAACTTGACATAGCGTTTGCAGATAACGAACAAGGCCTTGCTAAATTAGTCGTTACCGACAACTCAGGGCAGTTATCGTCATTTACGTTTAACGATGCACAAGTTAATACACAGCTTGATAAAAGCACTTTTGAATTTACGCCTCCTGAAGGTGTTGAAATAGACGATCAGAGTAACGGTGAGTAATTTAGGATTTAATTTTGGGCCAGATGTACGGCCACTTGCTGCGCGTATGCGCCCTACAACGCTTGACGAGTACATTGGTCAACAGCATTTATTAAGTGCTGACAAACCATTGCATCAAGCCATTGTAGCGGGGCGCTGCCATAGTTTAATTTTGTGGGGCCCGCCGGGTGTAGGTAAAACAACACTTGCGCAAATAATTGCCAACCATGCAGATGCCTCACTTATTCAAATGTCGGCGGTAACCGCAGGCGTAAAAGATATTCGCGACAGCGTAACGCAAGCGCGCGATAACTTAGAAAGCCGCGGCCAACGCACCCTTATGTTTGTTGACGAAGTTCACCGCTTTAATAAATCCCAGCAAGATGCGTTTTTACCGCACATAGAAGACGGCACCTTTATATTTGTAGGTGCAACGACCGAAAACCCCTCGTTTGCCCTTAACAACGCTATATTGTCGCGTGCACGTGTGTATGTTTTAAAATCGCTTGCCGATAGTGATTTATACACCGTAATAGAACGCGCACTTAAGCAAGACGAACAATTAAGCCAAAAGCATATCACTATTGCCGACAACGCTAAAAAGGCGTTATGCCAAGCAAGTGGTGGCGATGCCCGCAAAGTACTTAATTTACTTGAACAAGCGGTTGATTTAACAACTGAGCAAAACGGTCAATACAACGTAGACGAGCACGTACTTAGCCAAGTGTTACCTACTCATTTAGCTAAATACGATAAAGGCGGCGATGAATTTTACGATTTAATATCAGCCTTTCACAAATCAGTACGTGGCAGCTCTCCTGATGGTGCATTGTATTGGTATTGCCGAATTTTAGCCGGTGGCGGTGACCCTCTATATGTTGCAAGGCGTTTACTTGCCATAGCTACAGAAGACATTGGTAACGCCGATCCGCGTGCGATGGAAGTGGCGTTAAATGCGTGGGATATATTTCAGCGAGTAGGTCCAAGCGAAGGTGAGCGTGCTATTGCACAAGCCACATTGTATTTAGCCAGCGCACCTAAAAGTAATGCGGTGTATATGGCGTTTAATCAAGCCAAAGCAGATGCTCAAAACGAGCCAAGTTACCCAGTGCCAGAGCATTTACGCAATGCCCCAACCAACTTAATGAAAGACTTAGGTTACGGCGCCGAGTACCGCTATGCGCATAACGAAGAAGGCGCATTTGCCGCAGGTGAAAAGTACCTACCGCCAGAAATGGAAGGTAAGGAATATTACTTACCGAGCGATCGCGGACTTGAGCAAAAAATTAAACAAAAACTCGACTACCTAAAAGAGCGCGATGCGCAAAGCCCACTTAAACGGTACGAAAATGATTAAACTTTATATGATGATTGCACTTGGCGGAGCGTCCGGTGCGTGTTTACGGTTTTTTATTAGCGAAAGCATGCTAAAACTCCTCGGTAGGGGATTCCCTTTTGGCACGTTGACGGTTAATATTCTGGGTTCATTGTTAATGGGCATTTTGTACGGTTTGATAGATAAAGAAATTATCACCGCCAGCCCCGCCAAAACCCTTATCAGTATTGGCTTTTTAGGTGCATTAACCACCTTTTCAACATTCTCAATGGACTCGTTGTTGTTATTACAACAAGGTCACTTTATTAAAATGGCCCTCAATATCATCTTAAACGTGATGGTGTGTATTTTTATGGCTTGGCTGGGCCTTCAGCTAGTAATGCAAAAAGGTTAAAAAACTAACATGTTAGATTCTAAATTTTTACGTCAAGACATCGAACAAACTGCAGCACGTTTAGCGGCGCGCGGTTACGAACTCGATGTAGCGACGGTAACGGCACTTGAAGAAAAACGCAAAACATTACAAGTAAAAACGCAAGAACTTCAAAGTCAACGTAATGCAAGCGCAAAAGCAATTGGTCAAGCCAAAGCAAAAGGCGAAGACGCGCAGCCACTACTTGATGCAGTGGCTAACTTAGGTAGCGAGCTAGACGCCGCTAAAACTGAGCAAGATGAAGTATTAGCCGCAATTAACGACATTGCTTTAGCAATTCCTAACTTGCCAGACGAGTCAGTACCTGCCGGTAAAGACGAGGACGACAACGTTGAAATTTTAACGTGGGGCACCCCTAAAAAATTCGATTTTGAAGTAAAAGACCACGTAGATGTAGGGCAAGACCTAAACGGCTTAGACTTTGAAATGGGCGTTAAAATTAGTGGTGCACGCTTTACCGTAATGCGCGGCCAAGTAGCGCGTATGCACCGTGCACTAACGCAATTTATGCTAGATACACACGCTGATAAAAACGGCTACACCGAAATGTACGTACCGTACTTAGTTAATAGCGCAAGCCTTTATGGCACAAGCCAATTACCTAAATTTGCGGGCGATTTGTTCCACACATTAGGCCTTGTGAACGACGATGGCGAACAACAAGCCGGCTTTAGCTTAATTCCTACAGCTGAAGTACCGCTTACAAACAGCGCACGCGACGAAATTTACGACGAAAGCGATTTACCAATTCGATTAGTTGCCCACACGCCGTGTTTTAGAAGTGAAGCCGGCAGCTATGGTCGCGATACGCGTGGCCTAATTCGTCAGCACCAGTTTGATAAAGTTGAACTTGTACAGCTTGTGAAACCAGAAGACTCAATGGCAACGCTTGAAGAGTTAACAGGTCACGCAGAGCAAATACTACAAGCGCTAGAACTTCCGTACCGTAAAGTAATTTTATGTATGGGCGACATGGGCTTTGGCTCAGCTAAAACATACGATTTAGAAGTATGGCTACCTGCGCAAGACACATACCGCGAAATTTCATCATGTTCAAACATGGCTGATTTTCAGGCGCGTAGAATGCAAGCACGTTTTCGCCGTGAAGGTGTTAAAAAGCCAGAGTTACTACATACACTAAATGGTTCAGGCTTAGCAGTGGGTCGTACATTAGTAGCCATACTAGAAAACTACCAACAAGCCGATGGCACAGTAGTAGTACCAGAAGCATTACGCCCATACATGGGTGGATTGGAAGTGATTGGTAAACAATAAAAATCAAGTTTAAGTTAAGCAAGCTTTAAGCTTGTAAATCTTAATACGAAAGCCGCTGTTTGTAATAAACAGCGGCTTTTTTTTTAAGTTAAAGGTAAAAACTTAAAAAAAATTCAAGTTATCTTATTAATAGAGCTTACACCAATTTTATAGCTCATTACTTTTTTGTCCGATATTACTGATCTCTACCATTTTGGGGTATTTCTACATCAAGGAAACTTAAATATCGGCTAACTAGTTGTTTACAAGTCCTTATTAGCTGGTTAAATTAGAACCTTTGTAATATTTGGGCATTTGTCGGTTTGTAAAGCGACAAATATCGGATACAAAGTTGTTAGCAATACTCATAGTAAGGGTAATTAATTTGGAATCTATACAACAACGATTTGAAAGATTACAAAATGCAATGAATGCGATCGTTTCACACGATCCTGAACATAGCTTTACTGAACTGATTGATGATAAAAGAGCATTATTTAAAGGTTTTAAAATGATTTATTCAACTAATCATTTAGATGGGAATTTTGCAAAATCATCATTAAAATCAATTGAAGATGAATGCCCTGTTTTAAAAAAATACTTCTACGGCAACGGATTACTTTTTTTCTCTGATGAGCTTTACGATAAAACATGGATACATGGAGAAATAAAAATTCCACTAGACTACTCGCTTAGTTTAGATTCTAACGCTGCAGAAAGATTTAGGGCATGGGAAGATGGAAAAGACCTTGATAAGTCAATTCATGACTTTGAAAAATTAGTTAGGTTTATAAAAGACGGTGAAGGTAATGGATTCAACTTTGATTACTCTTTCTTTTTAATAGAGAATTATTTTGATTCTATGAAAGAAAATAATCACCGACCATTTAATACAATCAGAGCATTAAAGCGGTTTGACCATTTGAATTATGATATGAATAATTTTGATGTTACTAAGCCAATATTTTATGAAGATAGAGCTGTTGCTGGGCAACGTGCAATAGAGACGCTTCATGCTTTCCATTCAAGTCCTGAAATTCTTAAATTCCAAGAGCGGAGAATGCTCTTATATATTGTGTTGCTAAAGGCCGTAATACTCCGTCAAAATATAAAAACTACTCTCGCTGAAAAAATATCAGAGTTAGTACTTTTTTGCTTAAACGACTTAGGGAAGTTTCCTAAAACGGAACTTTATTTTGCTTGGAAGTTATTAAAATATGGCAAGCAACTTCGTTTTTTTGACCCTGTTAGCCAAATTAGTAAAAAAACACTTAAAAAAATAAAAGGGATGTCATGGGATATATTTGCTTTGAGATATCAAGAAACTTTGGCATCTAAAGGCGATTTCGGCGAGTTTTTTATTCCATTCTTCGCTTCATTTGATAATCGCTTTGTAGAACTAGCTCAAGCTTGTCCAATACGTGCTGTATTACTTGATGAAAAAGGTAAAAATGTAATTACAATTCAGCTTGATGAGCTTGAATTCCAAACCGAATTAAATACCTCGATAGAACCCGAAGTCCATAAAATGCTTTTGGATACAGAGCTAAAGTTGAAAAGAATGAATACAAATCTATCCAACGATACTTTGGTAGAACTAGCACTATCATTAGAGTTTGAACTAGAAGCGTATTGCTAACAACACGCCCTGAGGTGGACGACTAGTAAAATTTAGCTATTAACTGCAATTTTAAAAGTGGTGAACCTCTGCGTTTTAAGGCCGCTAAATACGTCGATTCATCGTAGGGTGTATTCGTTTTCCAACACTTAAATACAATCCTTATCCATTTAAAGGCCAGTGATCTAATTATGCTGTTATGCGGCTTACCCTTGGCTTTTTGTTGCTCATAATACGCTTTAGCCCAAAACGAATAACGAATAGAAAAGCCAGCCCATTCTACAAATGTTTGCCTTAAAAAAGTGGGGCAACTATAACGCCAATGAGTCCACATTTTTTGACCACTGCGCTCAATAACAGGCGCTATACCCGCGTACTTTTGAAGCTCTGCAGTATCATTGTAACGCGCACGATTACTCCCAAAAGCAACAAGTAAACGTGGGGCGAGTTGTGGACCAAGGGCAATAATAACAGCAATAATAACAGTGACACCCATCCTAATTTTTGCACTTTGTGAAACTAAGTACTAGTCTTTGATTAGTGCAAAAAATAAGCAGGGTGTCTTATGGCAATCGCAAGAAAGCGTCAAGTAAGTTTGGTTGATACAAAATACTATCACTGCATATCACGATGTGTTCGGCGTGCTTTCCTGTGCGGTGAAGACCGCTTTACAGGCCAATCTTTTGAGCATCGCAGAGGTTGGGTTGAAGATAGGCTGCTTGAGTTAGCCAAGGTATTTTGTATTGATGTATGTGCTTATGCCGTAATGAGTAACCATACCCACTTAGTGTTGTACGTTGATGATAAAAAAGCGAATAGGTTAAATGATAAAGCGATTGTTATTCGCTGGCATAAACTCTGTAAAGGCACATTGCTAACGCAAAAATATGTACAAGGTGAAAAGCTAAGTAAAGTTGAACTTATCTTTTTTAATCAAACAGTAAAGCAGTACCGAGAGCGCCTATCAAGTATTAGCTGGTTTATGCGGTTGTTAAATGAAAACATTGCGCGCAGAGCAAATAAAGAAGATAACTGCACTGGCCGTTTTTGGGAAGGACGATTTACGTCTCAAGCATTATTAGATGAAGCAGCCCTTACGGCCTGTATGGCGTATGTCGATTTAAACCCAATTAGAGCCAAAATGGCTAATACCCCAGAAGAGTCAGACCATACCAGCGTACAAAAGCGCTTAACATGTGCGGCAGAAGGTAAACAGCCTAAGCAGTTACTTCGTTTTGCGGGTATGTCACGTCAGATAATGCCAAAAGGACTGCCGTTTGAGCTTAAATCGTACCTTGAACTTGTTGAGCTAACAGGGCGCTGTATACGAGAAGACAAACGTGGTTATATTGAAAGTACACACTTACCCTTACTCGAAAGAGTTAATATCTCCCCAGAAAACTGGTTAAAGCTCACCACACAATTTACGCGTGTATTTCATGGTGCAGTCGGCAGGCCAGCCTCACAAGAAGGTTATTGTGAAAACTTAAACCGAAAGCGGCGAGAAAAATAACAGTGACACCCATCATATTTTTTGCAGTTTAGTGAGCTAAGTACTAGGCTTTTATCAGTGTGAAAAATAAGCAGGGTGTCTTATGGCAATTGCAAGAAAGCGCCAAGTAAGTTTGGTTGATACAAAGTACTACCATTGCATATCACGTTGCGTACGCCGTGCATTTTTATGTGGGGAAGACCACTTTACAGGTCAATCCTACGAGCATCGTAGAGGCTGGGTTGAAGACAAACTGCTTGAGTTAGCCAAGGTATTTTGTATTGACGTCTGTGCTTATGCTGTCATGAGCAATCATACGCACTTAGTGTTGTATGTTGATGACAAAAAAGCGAATCGGCTGAATGATAAAGCGATTGTTATTCGCTGGCACAAGCTGTGTAAAGGCACTGTACTTACGCAAAAATACATACAGGGTGAAAAGCTAAGTAAAGCTGAACTTATCTTTTTTAATCAAACAGTAAAACAATACCGCGAGCGCCTATCAAGTATTAGCTGGTTTATGCGGTTGTTAAATGAAAACATTGCTCGCAGAGCAAATAAAGAAGATAACTGCACTGGCCGTTTTTGGGAGGGACGATTTACGTCTCAAGCATTATTAGATGAAGCAGCCCTTGCGGCCTGTATGGCGTATGTCGATTTAAACCCCATTAGAGCTAAAATGGCTAACACCCCAGAAGAGTCAGACCATACCAGCATCAAACAGCGTTTAACGTATGCAAAGGATGGCAAGCAACCAAAACAACTACTGCGCTTTGCAGGCATGCCTCGTCAAATTATGCCAAAAGGGCTGCCGTTTGAGCTTAAATCGTACCTTGAACTTGTTGAGCTAACAGGGCGCTGTATACGAGAAGACAAACGTGGTTATATTGAAAGTACACACTTACCCTTACTCGAAAGAGTTAATATCTCCCCAGAAAACTGGTTAAAGCTCACCACACAATTTACGCGTGTATTACATGGTGCAGTCGGCAGGCCAGCCTCACAAGAAGGTTATTGTGAAAACTTAAACCGAAAGCGGCGAGCGAATATCAGTAACTGCGAAAAGCTACTGGCATAAAACTTAAACTACTCAGTAATAAATCACAACTGCATTATGCAGTCATTTTCATGCGTGTAATTTAGGTTTAACAGTGATAATTGCTTATTAAATGTGTAACGCGCGAGTAAAGATATAAAAAGAGGTGAACTCTTAGCTCAAAAAAGTAAATTTAGTGGCGCTAGATTAGTTTACAATTGGAGTGGCTGTCTAGTTTAATGCGTGATGATTGGTTAGGCCTATTACCTACCTACGGCGCTATTATTGCCCTAGCACTTGCCATCGCTTTTTTTGTTACCCTAAAGCTTAATAAAAAGGTTAAAAAATACAGTACTCAGCTATTTGTTATTGCTGGCATTGTGGCATTTGCTATTGTGTTAATTGCCATTGAATCAATTATGAATATTCATATTATAGCGGGCGCAAGAGGCTGGGGTTTTTATGCTCAACTGCTTGCAGGCGCGTTAGGTGGTTTGGCGTTTTCGCAATTAGTTAAGGCAACTAAAAACCAAAAAGCGTGTTAGCTGTGTGAATATAAATACGGCTTATACGTTATTTGGTGATTAATAAATAAAGGCCGCTGTTTATTGTAAACAGGGGCCTTTAAATATGTTTTTTAGAATTTAATCAAAAAATTAAACTAATTAGTTTGTAGCTACTTAGACCAAATATTAGGATTAAAACGGGCAGGGTCACCAGGTTTAACACCAAAGAGTTTGTGTAGTTTCCCATAACGCCTTTTTGATTAACCAGCCAAACAAGGTAGGTACTAACAATAGGGAGTAATAACCCGTTAGCCGCTTGCGCAAATATAATTACCGCTACAGGGTCTAAACCGAGTGAGGCAACCGCAGCACCAAACAATAAAATAACAATAGCAACGCCTTTGAAGCGTGTGTTACTCATATCGTTAGACCAACCTAACATGCCACACACAGCATAAGCTCCAGCAAGTGGCGCTGTAATGGCGCTTGTTAAACCTGCTGCAAACAAGCCAATAGCAAAAAAGTAATGAGCGGCATCGCCAAGCAATGGCTCTAGCTGTACGGCCATGTTCGCAGCACTAATTTGCCCCGCATCTGTGCCATAAAATGCAACTGATGCAGTAGATAAAATAGCTAGTGTTATCACACCGCCTAAGGTGATTGATAGGCCTGTATCAACATTTGTTTGTTTGATCACTTTTTCCATATCGCTATTACTGTCGTGTCTGGCAGCGAGTACGCCGGAGTGTAAAAATAAGTTGTACGGCACAATGGTAGTGCCAACTAAAGCGAGTATGGTTGTAATAGAACCCTCAGGCATACTAGGGATAAAACCTGAAAATACATCACTGAGCGAGGGAGCAGCCATTACAAGTGTTGAGATAAACACTAAGCTCATTAAAATAACGAGTAGAATTAGCGCGTTTTCAACCACTTTATGTTTGCCGCTATACAGTAAAGCAGCACTTAAAAAAGCAATAAGTGGTGTCCATATTTGAGAGCTAACTTGAGGGAATATTTCAATTAGGCCCATGCTAGCGCCACTTAAGTTACCCGCTTCATAAGCTGCACTGCCCACGCCAATGGCGCTAATAACTAAAAATATAGCCAAAGATTTAAATAAGGGCGTTTGAATATGTGCTCTGAGCGCTTGAGCTAAATCTTGCCCGGTAGCAACGCCAAGGCGAGCTGCCATAGATTGTAATAATATAGTGGCAATTACTGAAAACAGTAATGTCCATATAAGTGCAAAACCAAAGTTTGCACCTGCCACGCTGGCAGTAGTAATGGTCCCTGGTCCAATAAAGGCAGCGGTGACGAGAAGTCCTGGTCCTAATCGCATAATTGACCTTAATAGTGCTATTGCACGTTTTTATTTAAAGTTACATCCAACGTTTAAAAACGATATTTATACGCGATGCCTGTTGTGTCATTGCTGCCACTTAAATTAAGTGCCTTGCAGCGACAATCGCCCCTTGGCAGGTTCTCTTATAATAAGCATATGTTATACCAATCCGCAATAATACTTAATCAATTTGAGGGATTAAATCTGACGCTAACTGCGTTAAAAATTTCTGATATAGAACAACTAAATAACGAAATATTTGCCTGGTTATCGACACGATTTTCTCACTTCAGAATAGATCACTTAATTAAGCGAATTGCTATTAAAAAAGGTCGCGTAGGATACCAATTTATATATAAATTTAAAGGGGATACAGTGCGTTTGCATAAATTTTGAACGAATATGTAAGCGACACGAGTTAAATATAATGATGCCGATATTTATATCGGCATCATTATATTTACTTTATTAGGCTTTTAATCACTTCTAAGCCTTTTTTTAGTGTATTGGCATCAGTAGCATAGTTAATACGAATACACTCGTGCTTGTGCGCCCAACTGTCGTCAATGCCAATAAAAAAGTTGTGCCCAGGAATTACATAAACATCTTGAGCTTTAAGTTCTTGATACAACACTTCGCTGGTTATTTTTGCATCTTTAAGCCACAGCCACATAAAAAATGCGCCTTCAACTTTGTGCAAATAAACAGGCAGTTCGGCAAATACTTCATCAAACAACTCAATCGCTATTTGAGCTTTGTTTTTATAAAAAGGCAGCACAACATTACGACACAGTGGAAGGAGTTCACCGTCGTTAATTAAGCGCGTCACTAAGCTTGGGCCAATACTGTTTGGCGATAACACCATACTGCCATTTACGCGCCCGATGGCTTTAATAATCTCATTATTGGCAACTACAATACCGCTGCGTAAACCCGGTAAGCCTAGTTTTGAAAGCGACATACATAAAATAATATTTGAGTTCCAGGTTAGGTTTGCATCGGTATAAATACAGCCAGGAAAAGGGTCGCCATAGGCATTATCAATAATAAGCGGTATAGCGTACTTATGTGCAAGCGCATCCAAATGGCGTACTTCTTCATCGGTAATTACGTTGCCGGTAGGGTTTGTAGGACGCGATACACAAAGTGCACTAATACTACTGTCGGTTGCTAATACGTTTTCAACTGCGTCAAAATCAATCACATATTTAAATTGTTTTGAGCCATTTTCAGTATTTAGAATTTCGATATCTGGTTTTATGGCAACAAACATATCATCCGATAAACCTTGGTCGGCATAACCTACGTATTCTGGCGCAAGGGGAAATAAAATCTTTTTATGGCTGCCATCAGGCATTTCACCTGCCAGCATATTAAACAACACAAAAAAGTTAGCTTGGCTGCCATTACCTAGTGCTACGTTATCGGCGCTAATATCCCATGCATATTCTTTACTTAGCTGGCCAGCTAATGCAGCTCTAAACTCGTCGTTACCAGTCGGGCCGTCGTAAAGGCCAAATACCTGCGATACCTTGTTACTGGCAACGAGTTTTTGTAATTCACTTAAAAAAACCTCATTTACTTGTGGTACTAATGCGGGGTTACCGCCACCGAGCATAACAATATTAGGATTGTTGCTGTTTTTAGCACCACCTAAATCTTCCATTAACTGAGTAATGCCGTTGGGTTGTGTGAATTTAGTGCCGAAGTTTGAGTAGTTCATAATGCATAGCGTTTGTTAGTAATGGGGAGGGCAGTATAGCGTAAATAAAGGGCTTAAATCCGATGATGAGAATAATTCAATACTTAGCTTTGTAGTTGGCTATGACAATAAAATTTCTATAAAACAAAGGCTAAGTTAAGATTTTTTAACGCCGTATAAAAACTCTTCGCCGCAGTCCATATACAAATCAAATTTGGTCATAACTTTGGTGAACATGGGGGCGTGTAAAAACTCGTTTAACCATGCGCGTACATGCGTGTATTCACTTTGTAAGTACCAATGTTTATCTACACGGGCAAACTGTCTAATAAATGGCAGCAGGGCATAATCGGCTAGACTTTTTTCATCGCCCATTAAGTATTTATGCGTGGTTAGTTTTTCTTCAAATTGCTTAATAAATTCTTCGCAGGCTTTTTGGTAATAAATTTGTGCCATGTCTTTTGTGCGAGCATAAAACTTATACTTTTCAAGCACTGGTTTAAATTTCGTGTCGTTTAGCTTAATTAACTCAAGCATGCGCTCAAGTGCTAATGGGTCTTGAGTATGCAGTAAATTATGCGGATCGTTTTGCTTTAAAGCCCAGAGCATAATATCGAGGCTTTCATCTATAACTTGATTATTCGGCAACAATAAAACTGGCACCGTGCCTTTTGGCGATATTTGCAAAAGATGCGGCGGCTTATTTTTAGTTTTTATAGCGCGTAGAAGCACTTGTTGCTCTGCCATTAAAATACCCATTCGTGCGCGCATTGCATATGGGCAGTGTTGTAATGAATATAATAATGGCAGTGTCATTTTAATACTTACCTTAACTGTTTAAGCCTTCAACATATTGCTGACGTGTTTTTACTTTTACCATATGATTTAATTGATCAGCTGCTTGTGTTTGCCCGCTAATTAAATCTTGAAAATGCGCAAGTAACACGGCTTTATCTAGTTTTTCTTTATCGCCTGAGCCAATGTCAGTTAAATCAATCATGAACTCGTCAAACTTATCGGCGTAATCGGTCACAATATCCATATTTAAAAATTGCTCATGATTATAAATGCTCGGATAGCCGCCTTTTTGTTTATCAATGGCAAAGCTAATGCCTTTAACATTGGTAACGGTTGTTTCCTTTTTACAGCTCAGCATACAGCTGGCATCAATACGTGGTTTTTTACAGCCAACGGTTTGCTGGAAAAAACACTGACGGCTGGTCATCATTAGTATTGGATGATAAATGCTGTACATCATTTTAAAGTTGTTAGGGCGTTTAATACTGCGCATTTGCTGCTTGTTTATTTCGTTTGAAATAAACGCGCCTTTAGCATTTAAATCTTCTTGTAGCGTTAATAACGCATAAGAGTTTGTAGTGTTTAATAATGGACCGGCAATCCAGTCAAGACCCATTTGCACGGCTTTAAATGCAACGCCTGTGTTGTTACTAATAATAAGCTTAGGTTTTACAACCTCGAGTAAACGTACCGCTTCTTCAAAATCTTTACCAATTAATACCGCCGGGAACCACGGAATTAACTGCGGGTGCTCTAAAAATACGTTGATGTATTTATCGTTATCGGTTCTAAAGCTTTCAGGTAATTTAAAGTAAACGTCACCGTCAGTTAAATTACATAAGTGAGCGTCTTTTATGTCCGATATTAAAACAGAGAGCGTCGTTTTATTTTCGGCTTTTTCGTGATTCACTAGTTTAGGTAGTTCAACAGGGGCTATAACGTCTTTGCCTTCGTTTAATAAAAATGCTACCTGCTTTTTAATACGCGCTAGCTCTTTAAACGGAATGCTTAAGTTGTCGCCGAGGTTTGAGTAATCCATATTTTTAATTTCAAAATTGGCATTACTAAACGTTTTAAAGCGCTTATCAATGGCAGCAATATCAACAACTGATTTATCAGCGGTATGCATAACCATTTGCGATTGCACTTCAAAGCGCTGAGGTTGCTCAGTGTTTAAATTCGCGCTTTCATTTATTAACGAACTATCGTTTTTATCGTTAATAACCAGCGTTACTGTAAATGGCTGATTTAACTGTCCTGAAAATTCAAAACGAAGCTCACGCTTTGAAATATCTAAAAACTGAATTTTCTTTTTAACTAATGAATCAATTTCACTTTTTTGGGTAGAGAGATCTTGTTGCGCATCGTAAATTTGTACAACCGAAATAGCGTTACTTTTTTCGTTTGCGTGATCAAAGCTATGGTCGCGCGGATTGTCGGTAAACATGTTTTTGGTCATGTCGCCGGTTAAAAACTTATTAGTAAAGTTACGGTTAAATACTTTATACAAGCTAGAATCGTCTTCAATTAAGTTACCGGTTTGTACAAAGGTATCTATTTGTTTGCGCCAGCTATCAATAACCGTGTGTACATAGTTAGCGCCTTTAATACGGCCTTCTACTTTTAACGAGTCAACACCTGCAGCGACTAGTTCAGGTAGGTCGAAGTAAGCTGAGTTATCTTTTAAGTTTAACGGATGCTTGTTACCCATTGCAGTAGGCTCGTACTCATCACGACATGCTTGTGAGCAACGACCACGGTTACCCGAGTTACCTACACTTACCGAGCTTGAATAACATTGCCCCGAAAACGCGATACATAAAGCGCCGTGCACAAACACTTCGGTTAATACATCGCATTTATGTGCTACGTCGGTCAGTATTTTAATTTCAGTTAAGTTAAGCTCGCGCGATAAATTTACACGCGTAGCGCCAATGCGCGCTAAAAATTCAACCTGTGATTCGTTATGCGTAGTTAACTGAGTTGATGCGTGAATATGCAAAGTAGGAAAGTGCTTTTTAACTATATTGAATAACCCTAGGTCTTGCACAATAATGCCGTCGAGCGTGGTATTTACTAGTTGGTTTAGTAGCTTAAATAGCGCACCCATTTCATGCTCTAATATAACCACATTTAGTGTTAAAAATATTTCACAGCCGTATTCATGCGCTAAGCGCAGTGCGCCGTTAAGCTCATCAAACGAAAGATTAGACGCTCGGTTACGTGCATTAAAGGTATCTAACCCACAATAAACCGCATTAGCACCAGCTACAATGGCGGCTTTTACTGCGTTTACATCACCGCCTGGGGCTAATAGTTCAATCTTTCTACTCATTACAATGTCGCTTCGTTCATATTTAATTGTCGCGAATTTTATCTGTTTAGGCGCGTTAATGCTATTTATTGAGGGATATAATAAATACATAATTAAAAGACTGTATAAAATTGTAATTAAGCTGGCTGATTTATTACGTAAACATGTAATAAAATGATAGTTTATAAGCAAGCTAGTCTTTCAACTTTACTTAGGCGATACCCATCAGTAATCAAAATATTAAACAGTTAAATACAGATTTAAACGCTCAAGAAGCTGTAATTACCAACACTCACCTAAAAATAGCCACATTTAATCTGTTTAACTATCTTGAGCCACCCAATGCATACTATGAGTTTGAGAAAATTTATACCGCGCAGCAGTGGGCTAAAAAGCAGCGTTGGATTGTTGATTACTTAACAGAACATGCGCCTGATGTGATTGGTTTTCAGGAAGTGTTTAGCATTGATTCGTTAAAAGAGTTAATGAGTGAGCAAGGTTATAATTACTTTGCAGTAGTTGATGAGCCTGAGGTGATTGACGACTTTATTTATAAACGCCCCGTAGTGGCAATCGCCTCTAAATACCCGATAGTTGAAGTGGCGTCGGTTGAGCACGATAGCGAGCTTGCAAGTGCACTTGGCCTTAATAGTGAGTTTACTTTTAGTCGCAAGGTATTAAGAGCGACCGTTACTTTGCCGCACATAGGCAATACTGATTGCTATGTGGTGCATTTTAAATCTAAGCGCCCAATGATTAATGTTGATGAGCACAATAAAGAGCTTACAGCCGAGCAAAACATAATTGAGATTTTAAAAGCGAATGTAGCGGGCGGTTGGGGCTCAACTATTCAGCGTGGTAGTGAAGCTACATTGCTAATGATACAAATGATTACTCGCCGCGAAGCTACGCAGCAACCCATGATGCTAATGGGCGATTTTAATAACGACCTAGCTGATGGTGTGCTCAGTCATTTACTTACTAATACGCTACGTTTTGCCCCTGCGTTTGACGCTAAAAACTACTTAGCTAAATATTGTCTAAATGATTCATGGGATTTGTTTGTTAAGTCGCAGCTAAGTAATGATGAGGTTTTTAGCGATGAAGCAATAACAAACGATGAACAAAGTGATTGTGATCGCAATAACAGCGAGATTGTTGATTCAGCGGATAAAAGCCAAGTAAAAAATATAAATATAACAAAGACAGCACCGTTAAGGCCGCCAACACATTATTATGGCGCGAGCAGCTCTGTGCTTGATTACATTTTATTGTCGTGTGAGTTTGACGCTAGTTACGATGACAGCTTTTTTGAAGTAAGCGCTTATAACACTTACGACAGGCACTTAATAAACCCCGAGTATGAGCGTGATGATTTAACTACCGACCACGGTGTTGTATTGGTTATCCTTAAACTAAGAAGCTAGGTTTTCTCATTTAATAACTTACAGCGTACGATTAAGCTAAAAAAGAATTAAGCTGCAATATGCATAATTATGCTAAAATCATAAATTAACAATTACCCATATTGCAGCGAAACTTGACCTGCAGTCTTTATGTGTATATTTTATCGCCAGAATTTTTTGCATTAAATTAATAACAAATCACTAAAATGGTAAATATGGAATTTTACACTTACTCGTATCACACGCGAAAGATGGACTTAACTTCGCAAGTACATACTTTCTTCGTAAATCAAATTTATAATTCTAAATTGTTAGTGAAAGCTTTGCTTTTTGCTTTGTTTATTAGTTTAAGTAGCGCTTACGCGCAAGAAACCACCTCATACAGTTTAATCAATGAATCTAATACAGGGCTGCTAAAAAGAGCCGAATTACTTATGGATACTGACGTTATAACAAGTATCGAACTAAGTAAGGCGTTGTTGTTACAAGCGCAAAGTGCTGATGACACGTTACTCAGCGCAAAATTACATAACTTATTAGGTAAAGCGAATAAAAAAAATAACAATATTAATGAATCGCTTCATCACTTTTCACAATCCTCGGCTTATTACAGTAAATTAAATGATTCACGCAACCAAATAAAGGCGTCTATTAATTATATAAAAATATTATTAGATGAAAAACGTTATGACGAACTTGCTAACCGCATTGAAACTTTATTACCAACAACGCTTGTGTATGGCGATGAGTTTTTTATAGCACAAGTACTCCTAACAAAGGGGGATTCGTTTTATGAACAAAAAAAATACAATGACGCGATAACGCAATATTCATCTGCTTTAAAATACCTTGTAAATAAAGACGAACAAATACAAAAACAGTTAGGTGAAACGTATAAAAAATTAGCTCAGTCGTATAAGCGCCTTGAAAATAGAGAGCAAACGGCTCATTTTTATACCAAAGCTTTAGAGATATATACTAATTTAGATGATTTAAAGTTGATGGCGCGTACATTAAATACACTAGCAGAAGCGCAGCGCTATTTAGACAACTTAGTTTTAGCCCTTGATTACTCCACTCGTGCATTAGAAATACATAAAGAAATTGACGATCCTGTGGGCTTGGCTAAAGCATTATTAGGTGCTGGTATTATTTATCGACATATCAACCTTTATGAAAAATCACTTAAGCATATAAATGAGGCATATTTATATTATAAAAAAGTAAATAACGTGCTTGGGATTGCTAAAACATCCAATCAAATGGGGCTGCTATACACACGATTAAAGCAGTTTGATCAGGCCGAGATTTTCTATCAAATAACCATTGATTTACCAAAAGGTGTGGTCGAGGAAAAAACGCTCGCATCAGCTTTGAGAGAAATGGCTGTTATTAACCTTGAGTCTGGCGATTTAGTATCAGCGATGCAATATGCTAAAAAAGCTTATGTCACTTATAAAAATAACAACCTTACATCGTACATTTCTACAACGGCGCGTATTATTGCTAATATTTATCGCGCCCAAGGAAATAACAATAAGGCTATAGAATATTACAAAGAGTCATTGTCGTTTGCCAAAAAAACAGGTGGTAAACTCTATGAGATAAAGTCGCTTACAGCGCTTGCTGGCATTTTAATTGGTATTGATACAAATGAGGCGATTTCTTTACTAAAAAGGTCACTCGCCTTATCAACTGAAATTGATGATAAGTTACATATGCTATATGCCTATCGTGAAATTCGAATAGCAGAAAAATTGCGTGGTCGCATTGAAGAGTCACTACGTTACGCAGAAGAGGAAATAGCCCTAACCGAAGTTATTCACGATGAAAGGAATGAAAACAAGTTGGCGCTCGAAAAAGCACATTTGCATTCTCACAAAATGGAAATAGAGCTGGAGACGTTAAGAGAAAAAGAAAAACTCCATCAACTTGAGCTTGAAAAGAAAAACAATGAAATTGAAATATCAGGCCAAGCTAGGGTTATATCAGAGCTAGAGCTTGCAAAAAACAAATACGCGAGTATTGCGCTCGCATTTTTATTAGCCGCTTGCTTAGCTATTGTTTTATTGGTTTATCGAAGCTTTATTGCCTCTAAAAAACGTAATGAAGAGTTAGACTATTTGGCCGCGAGAGACCCTTTGACCAATTGTTATAACCGCCGTATTTTATTTGAGATTATGAATCGCGACTTTTTGGATTTACCTCAGATTGAAGAGTACTGTATTTTAATGGTCGATATTGACCATTTTAAAAGTGTTAACGATACTTATGGGCACAGCATTGGCGACACCGTACTTTGTGGCGTTGCCAGTCTTTTACAAGCTAATATACGTACGAGCGATAGCGTTGCCCGTTTTGGTGGCGAAGAATTTTGTATTATTTTACCCAACACGACTCAAGAGCAAGCAATACGTATTGCTGAAGCTATTCGTATTAAAGTAGAAAAAGCGATATTTGATGATATTCCTGTTACGTGTAGTTTTGGGGTTACGTCTATTAAATTTAAAGCCAGAACACCTTCTGAGTTAATTGAACAGGCTGATTTAGCACTTTATGAGGCTAAGTCTTTGGGTCGTAATCAAGTTGTGTTGTGGGATTGTGCGTTTGAAGAGTTTAAGCTTTTTAGATCGGAGTAAACCTAGCAGTATACAGCTCAGTTTTGATGTTATTTTTTAAAATCATAACAAGTAAATTTTATACAACGCCGTGAGTTACTTACATATGTAATTAGGTTTATTAAATTAACCTTTTAAATATCAGTGTATTAACTTAGGCTTTAAAATTGCATTCTAAACTAAGTTAAAAAACAAAATAAGGGATTTAGTAATGACTGAAGTTGCACTTTCGGCCTATTTGGCATTTTACCTCTATTTAATTATGTTGCTTGTACAGTGGGCTGTGGCTACGTTTAGCAAAGCTAAAGAGCCAAATGCTGTACCAGGTAAAATTGACGAGGATTTATCGCACGATAGCTTTATATTTAGAGCGCATCGTACGTTTCATAATACGCTTGAAAACAGCGCATTATTTATAGGTACGGTGTTATTTGCGTTTGTAATTAATTATCAAAGCCCGATTTTTGCAATGTGTATTTGGGTGTACTTAATTGCGCGTTTAATTCACATGGCGCTGTACTACGCTATAGCAACGGAGAAAAACCCAAGTCCACGTAGTTACTTCTTTTTAATTGGTGTGCTTGCTAATGTGGTTATGCTGATAATGATAGGATTAAGACTAATCTCTTAGTTTATAAAAAAGTTATAAACTCTATTTATAACTTTAAACAAAAAAGCGAAGAGCCTTTAAGGCATCTTCGCTTTTTTGTTTAGGTAGCAGCAGAATATAAACCACGTCTACAGTAAGCTAATATTAATGGCTAATCGACGCCTATAAACCCACCTGTTTGGTGTGTCCACAGGGCTGCGTAAATCCCGCCCTTAGCGATTAGTTCTTCATGAGTGCCTTGCTCAACTACGCCGCCGTCATCAAGTACAATTAATCTGTCCATTTGTGCAATGGTTGAGAGCCTATGCGCTATCGCGATTACTGTTTTGCCTGTCATTAAGTCATCAAGGCTTGCCTGAATTGCCGCTTCTACTTCTGAGTCGAGTGCGCTGGTGGCTTCGTCGAGTATAAGTATGGGTGCATTTTTAAGTAGTACACGTGCAATAGCAATACGTTGGCGCTGTCCGCCCGAAAGAGTAACGCCGCGTTCGCCCACTTGTGCATCAAAGCCTTTGTTGCCTTTGCTATCTACCAAGTCGTTTATAAACTCAAGTGCTTTAGCTTGTTTGGTGGCGTTGATCATCTCGTCTTGTGTTGCATCAGGGCGACCATACAAAATGTTGTCTTTTACTGAGCGATGAAGCAGGGAAGTGTCTTGCGTAACCATCGCTATGTAGCGGCGTAGACTTTCTTGGCTTACGTCTGTGATGTTTTGCCCATCAATTTTTATTGTTCCTGAGTCAGTATCGTAAAAACGCAGTAACAAGTTAACAAGTGTTGATTTACCTGCACCAGAGCGACCGACTAAGCCAATTTTTTCGCCAGGTTTAATGTTTAAGTTTAAACCATTCATTACTGGGCTGCGATTAGTCTCGTTTGCAGCTTTGCCGTAGTTAAAATGTACGTTGTTAAACTCAATAGCACCTTGGCTTACGTTAAGTGTATCGGCATTTGGTTTATCGGCAACTTCAATAGGGTTAGACAGTGTTTTCATACCATCGGCTACGGTGCCAATGTTTTCGAACAAGCTGCTTATTTCCCACATGATCCATTGCGCCATACCGTTTAATCTAAGCGCTAAACTAACAGCAACTGCAATGGCACCTGCGCTAATTGCACTAAGCGACCATAAATAAAGTGATACTGCGGTAACCGAAAATACTAATAAATAATTTAAGCTTTGAATAACAAAGTTTAGGCTGGTTACCAAGCGCATTTGTTTGTACACAGGCTGCAAAAATACATCCATGCTTTGTTTTGCGTATTGCTCTTCACGCTGGGTATACGAAAACAATTTAATAGTAGAAATATTTGTGTAGCTATCAACAATTCGACCGGTCATTTCTGAGCGCGCATCAGCTTGTGAGCTGGCAATTTTTTTAAGGCGAGGTACAAAATAAAGCTGTACGCAAATGTATAAAACTAACCAAACCAGTAAAGGGATCATTAAGCGCCAATCAGCTTCGGCAACTAAAAATACCATTGAGCCAAAATAAACCACTATGTACATTAATACATCGAGTAGTTTGGTCACTGTTTCGCGAACGGCTAAAGAGGTTTGTAATACTTTGGTGGCTATTCTTCCTGCAAACTCATTTTGATAAAAGCTCACACTTTGGCGCAGTAAATAACGATGCGCTAACCAGCGAATCGACATAGGGTAATTGCCCAGTAATGCTTGGTGCAAAATAGCAGAATGAAAAAATACGACTACGGGCAATACCAGTAAGAGCATGACAGCCATTTTGATAAGTTCTGATTTTTGCTCTACAAACAAGGTTTCGGGTGTGTAGGCCGTTAACCAATCAACAAGCTGCCCCATATAGCTAAATAAAGAAACCTCTAAAATAGCGAGCATGGCGGCGCTGATTGACATTAGCACCAACGACAATTCCATTCCTTTGGTGTAGTGACGACAAAAAGCAAATAAAGTCGAAGGCGGCTGAGTAGGTTGATCCTCAGGAAATGCTTTTGTCATTTTTTCAAATAATCGATACATTTTAAAAACTTAAATGGCAAATAATGGTGGCTATTATACCATTTAAGTATTTTTAAATGCAGGTTTGTAAGGTATTAATTGTGAATATGCTAGAGCGTTATTAATATAAACTTATGTATAAAAGAACACCTAAAAACACTTCACTTACTTTATAGCATTGGGTTATTTAGGTTTGTACCTTTGCTCATGTATAAATCGTCATATCTGAGACCACCATTTCCGTAAGGCTTTTTAATTGGGCCTGTATTACAGTTTGCTAAAAAATATATAAGAGGTTGTTCGCGCTTCATTCTAAATTGTGCATTTTTATACACCAGTGTTTGCTTGCTAAATTCACCACCTTTTACGTAAACATCATATTGCTGACCTTGCTCTGATGCTGCTGCGTTATTAACAACGTACCATACGTCGTACCAGGTATTTGTTTGCAGTGGCTTGGCCGATTGTTTGGTAGTGTAGTTTTGAATGTTGCTATACCCGCTGTCGGTTTTAACCATTAAAGCGCCATCGTTTACAAACCCGTTTGATTCTGTTTTATCGGTTACGCGAAGTGTAGGCTCAAACGCATCGTACGCATGTTTATTAATTAGCTCTGGCGTAAGGTTGCTTAATCCAAAAGCATGGTTATTAGGAAAAGCAGCTACGTTTATACGCATATAAAATGTGTAGGTTTGACCAACTTCAACCGCTTGTGGAAGTTTTGTATAAGAAAGCGCTTTACGATTTCCTACAATGCCCTCAGCTGCAGGTTTTTTTAGTAAATAATGATTTGTTGATGAGTTTGCTTGTTCTGGTTGTATAACTGTTATTTGTGGGTTTTTAACCTGTGGTTTAGTTTCATTTTGGGTATCGACACTTTGCCACTTGCTAAGTGAATTTTCAAAGTTATCAATAAGTAGCCAATCGCTCGATGTACTTTTTTGAATGGTTGAACATGCTGATAGCGTGCTAAACAAACATAGAATTAAAATGTGTTTGGAAGACATAATTGGCTCTCGTAATATTATTGATATTTGGTTAACCAATTTAAATTTTGGCTATAGTTTTTATTGAGAGTTATGTAACCAATTTAATGTTTTTATGTCAACCATTAAAGCAATAGGTAATGGCGTGGGAACTGCGAAGATACAAAAATTATTATTCCATTCAAAAAATTAACCAGTAAACTTATCCATTAAATCAACTCAGCAAATTTCAGCTGAGTTTAAAATAATTTAATAGTTAGGATGTTATATGTATACGGGTTCGTGTTTGTGCGGTGAGGTAAGGGTTGAAGTGTCGGGTAGTATAACCAGCATTATTCATTGTCATTGTTCACTGTGCAGAAAAAACAGCGGGACTGCATTTGCAACCAATGGCTTTGTAAATACAGATGACTTCACAATAACCAAAGGAAAAGCATTACTTAGTGAATTTAGTTTTAAACCAGGGCGCACTCGTTACTTTTGTAAGTGGTGTGGCTCGCCGGTTTACAGTAGCAATAATGATGACAAAAGCAGAATACGAATTCGTTTAGGAATATTTGATAGCGATATTACTGAGCAGGTTTTATCGCATAATTTTGTTACGTCTAAAGCTAACTGGGAGAAGTTAGAAACAAGCTTACCGTGCTATGAAAAACATGAACCTGGACGGTAACGCGTTTTATTCAATGTGGTAAATGCTGTTAATACTTTTATAAAGGTTTGGTGCAAAATTTATAAACACAGGTGAGTTTTGTATTTCATCAACGTTTATGTGCATTAATGTTTGCTGGCTTAGTATGATCACTATATTTTTGTATTCGTTAAACTCTATTATCCCTAAGCACTTAAAATGTTGCCTTAAAAGTACTAAAAGCATTTGCAGCTCTTGGCCAGTTTGTGGGTTTAAATTAATGATTACTTGCGTATTTTGCTCACTGCAGCTATTTATATTTTGCCAAAAGCTATCGCTGGTTAAAAAAGGCTGGTGATATTCACCACTAAAAATATCGATAGTGATTACGTTAAAGTGATCAGTGCATTGGGTAATATATTGCTCGGCGCATTGTAAATAGGTGCTGTGCTTAATTGGTAACTTAAAGTGCTGGGCAGCAATTAAGGCAATGCTTGGGTTTATTTCTACCGTGTTAAATGTATTGATGGTGTTTATGTAAGGCGTATTACTTTGTAAGTGATACATAATTCGCTCAAACCCTGCAGTGCCCAAGCCTAAATTTAATATATTTAGTGTATCTACCGGTTTAAGTAAAAATAACATCATACACTGGTTTACAGGTACTATTACTTGCTCAGGGTGTATAAGGTTCATAACGCCCTGAATTGTAATGTCTTCATTGGTTTTTTGTGCAAGCGTTAACCACCGGTATTCTTTATTTTGATACACGCATACGGGGCCGTATGCACTTTGCTGCGACTCAATAAGGTTACTTTTAACTGTATCTTCTTTTAGCTGACGCATAACTTAAACTATTAATATATAAACAATGACAGTGTGCCACGAAAAACATATTTTTTAATAGATTATTGTGTAACAAGGTTTGTAATTTAACCTCAAAATATAATATTGTATTAGCAATTAATTAGTTAGACGTTATTCAAGGATTGAAAATGAGAACATTTATTTGCGCTGTTCATTTTGTGTGTGCTCAGTGGATGAAAAAATTAGACTCAAGAAATAAAAATACGGCCATAAATGCTGCAGCATTGTTAGCTATGATATCTACTGTATATAGTTTTCTTTTAGCTATGACATTTGACATTCACTACTTAGATAAAATAATCAGTACTTTTAAGCAAAACCCTTTACTTATTGGTGCTCTATTTTACGCAATCGTAATTGGAATTGTGTTTTTAATTTTGGGTGATTTTAACGGTTATAGAAGTAGAGTTAGATCTTGTATAAATAAAGGGAGCTTTAAAAAATATATTTTAGGAATAAAGCTGTGGATGTTTGGGTTAATTCCTATGACCGGTATTATGTTGATTGTACGACTCAATTAACTCTCTAAGTATTACTATAACTGCGCTTTAGCGTGCTCCTTTCTACATCTACCTCAAATGTATTGCCATAAAATCTTAGTTAAGTAATGGTTACACCATAATAATTAGGAGCTAATAGATGCTTAAAACACCTTTAAAAATCACAACAACGTTACTCAAATTTACTGCAATTGCAGGCGCTTGCTCACTTGCATTATCAGCACATGGTGAAACGCAATTACAATATACCGACCAACAAAAGTTACACGATATAGCAAGTGAAGTGTCGGCTACCCGTATCGGTAGTGACATTCAAACGCTGGTGGATTTTGGTACTCGCCATACGCTTTCAGAGACTAAATCGGATACGCGAGGTATTGGTGCGGCTAGGCGTTGGATAAAAAAAGAATTTGAAAAAATATCTGTGCAGTGTGGTGGTTGTCTGGAAATTATTGAAGTAAAGGACACTATATCGGGCGAAAAACGCATTCCTAATCCTGTTGAAGTGGTTAACATAGTGGCTATTCAACGTGGGTCGAGCGAGCCGAATCGGATGGTGATGATGTCGGGTGATATAGATTCACGTGTAAGTGATGTTATGGACTTTACGAGTGATTCACCGGGTGCTAACGATAATGCATCGGGCGTGGCAGGAGTAATAGAAGCAGCTCGTGTTTTAAGTAAATACAAATTTAATGGTTCGGTAGTTTACGCGGCGCTTTCGGGCGAAGAGCAAGGTTTGTTTGGCGGTAAAATATTAACGGCTTATGCACAAAAGCATAACTGGCAAGTTCATGGCGTTTTAAACAACGATATGATTGGCAATATTACCGGTATTAATGGGGTAACTAATAACACGACTGCACGTATATTTTCAGAAGGTACCCGTGTTGTAGAAACAAAAGAGCAAGCTAATACTCGGCGCTTTACAGGTGGTGAAGTCGATTCTGCGAGTCGTAATTTAGCTCGCTACATAGATACTATTGCTGACAGATACATTCCTAATTTAGATACAATACTTGTATATCGATTAGATAGATTTGGTCGTGGTGGGCATCATCGCCCATTTAATGATGCAGGTTTTGCAGCAGTGCGTATTATGGAAACTAACGAGCACTACGATCGTCAGCATCAAGATTTACGCACTGAAAATGGTGTTGAGTATGGTGATACCATTGAAGGTGTTGATTTTGATTATACGGCTAAGTTAACTTCACTTAATGCGGTAACGATGGCGTCTATGGCGTGGGCACCCGCACCGCCAAAAGAAGTTAAAATAAAGGGCGCTGTTACAGCTGATACGTCGTTTTCATGGCAACAAAGCAGTGATGAAAATATTGCTGGCTATAAAATTTATTGGCGTTACACGAGCGAGCCGCAATGGCAGTTTAGTAAATACGTTGGTAAGGTTTCACAGTACACACTTAAAAACGTAGTGATTGATAATTATTACTTTGGTGTAGCCTCTGTTAGTAAAGACGGTATTGAGTCTCCAGTAGTTTTTCCGGGTGATGTAGGTTCGTTTGATCACAATATAAAATAATAGTTTGGCTAAAAACACAGCAAACAGAGCGCTTTAAGGTGCAAACGACCTTTTTATACTTGCACCTTATTTACTAAGCCCTTAGAGTGTTAAAAAAGAAGTAAAAGGTTATTAAAAATGCAACAACAAGAAAAAAAGCCGTTAACAGCAAAAGAGCAAGTTATAACTGATGAGCAAAGAATGCAGTGGCAACGCGAATGTTTTCAAGCAGCGCAAAAACATTTAGCCGAAAAGGGCATTATGCCAAAATCAGTAGTTGATAAAGACAGCCGATTTTTAGCACCACTTTGTGCAATGTGGAAATTTAAAGCCCAAAACGGTAAAACATATTGGGTAGTAACAGGGCGCTTACCTACAGATCATGCTGAAGTAAGTGCAGCTACAGATGCTCGCGATGCAATGCGTTATTTTTCTTTGCAGTGGCAATTAAAAGCGGATCAAATTATGAGTACAGGCGCGCGTGATAAAACGCAGGTAGATTTTGCTAACTTACTTATAAATAGAGCACATGGCTTGTACGAAATGTATGATAATGAACCGCTGTGGGCAAATGAACCAAAGTAACTACAGTTTGGGTTAAGTAACAATGTAGAGGGTGATAGCTTATTTATTGCCCTTTTCTTTATCTAATGGACAAGTGTGAAGGGGGTTGTATTAAACGCCGAAACAGAGCATTGCATACGTTGCCTAGGAATTCCCGCCTCCATAAAAACATTTCCTTGCTGAATAAAGCCATTTCGCTTAAAACGCTCTACCTCATTTAAAATACAATTAATGCTTACTTCTTCTATACCTTGGTTGGAAGCTAATTCAACAATAAAGTTAAGAAGCGATTTATATACTTTGCGATTACGGTGCTCGGGTAATACCGCTATTCTGCCGATTAAGCCATCTGTACACAGCCGACCTGTTGCAATAGGGCAGTTTGCATCGTCTGTAACAAGTACATGTAATGCAATTTTATCTAGGCTATCAAATTCGATGTGCTTGGGGATATGTAACTCGTAAACAAAAACTCGCTCTCGAATTTTTTGTAGCATATCTTTTTTTATATCCCATTCAACCTTATCAACCAGATAGCCCATTGCAAACTCCTATTGATAGCCAATTAAAATGAGTAAGCAATCACAGCAAAATTATTTAAGCCAATATCAGGTGAAAATTAAAATTTTTAACTAACCTGTATACATAATATTTTACGCTGCAAAATGCTCACCATTATTAATAAAATTGGTATTATTACTCTTGGTCTATATTAAACCAAAGCCCCTCATTAACAAGTGTAGTAAAAGTTTGAGTAAAAACTAAACTTGGGTTTGTTAAATTTAATGCTGAACTTTCAAATTCAGTATTATCGGTAAGTAGTTTTACCGCCGCTAAGTCAGTTAATGGCATAGCGTAATTTTCACCGTTTACACTTAATAACACTTCGGTATCGAGCTGCTGATAAATAGCACGCGTGCCACCTAAACGCTCAAACACAGTTTCTTCATCACTTAAATCATCGCTTATTTGCTCAGGTGTAAATGGAGGTTCTACTGGTGCTAAATCCATTTCATGTTTGGGCTGACTAAGCGTTGAGCCTAACCATTGTTTAAATAAATCGTCATTTTCTAAAAGTGCCGCCATCAGTGTTTTAACTTTATCAACTTCAAGGTTTGTAAGTTCACCTTTTGATTTTCTTAGTGTGATGTTGTGATCGGTATAACGTTTTTGTCCGCTTTCGGTATCAATAATATGATCGGCAAAGCTCGACAATAAATCTTGTTGATTTGGCGCTCTAAAACCAACTGAATAATTTAGTGCGTTTTCTACAGCGTAACCTTCGTGAGGGCACCCTGGTGGAATATACAAAATATCGCCTGGTTCTAATATGCAATCTATTACGGCTTCAAATGCTTCAACTTGTAGTAATTTTTTGTTTTGAGCAAACTGCTTAAGTGTTGGGTCGGGTAAGCCTACACGCCAATGACGTTTACCTTCGCCTTGAATAATAAATACGTCGTATTGGTCTAAATGCGGGCCAACACCACCATTAGGCGTTGAATAGCTGATCATTAAATCATCTATGCGCCAGTTGGGAATAAACCTAAAAGGTTCTAGCAGTTGTGCAGCATCGCTATGCCAGTGATCAACTGCTTGCACGAGTAAAGTAGAGTGATCGTCTGTTAACTGCTCAAAGTCTTCAAATGGACCTTGGTGCGTTTGCCAATCATTTTTATGATTGGTGATAATACGTGACTCTATGCTTTCTTCCATTGCTAGGCCGGCAAGTTCATTAGCATCAAGCGGGTCTTGAAAATTAGCAAAACCTTGTTTGATTAAAAGCGGTTTTTTTTGCCAAAAATGGCTTAAAAACTCTTGCTCAGACAAATTATTTATTTTTAATTGATACATACATTATGCCTACTAGTTAGTGCAATGGGGTTAAAACAAAAAAAGCGAAAGGATGATCCTTTCGCTTTTTAAAAGAGCAATTTAGTTTTTAAACTAAATCATCAATAAACTCAACAGCACGACCAATGTAATTAGCAGGTGTTAGTTTTTTCATTTCTACTTTAGCGTGCTCTGGAAGGTCTAAACCATCGATGAAGTCAGCCATTATTTCTTTGTTTACACGTTTACCGCGTGTTAAATCTTTAAGTTTTTCGTATGGCTTTTCAATACCATATTTACGCATAACTGTTTGAATCGGCTCGGCTAGCAATTCCCAGTTTTGATCAAGCTCGTCAGCTAAACGTTGCTCGTTTACTTCAAGCTTGCTTACACCTTTAAGTGTTGATTGGTATGCAATAATTGCATAACCCATACCTACACCTAGGTTACGTAATACCGTTGAATCAGTAAGGTCACGCTGCCAGCGAGAAACGGGTAATTTTTGTGCAAGATGAGCAAAAATAGCATTTGCTAAGCCTAAGTTGCCTTCTGAGTTTTCAAAATCAATTGGGTTAACTTTATGTGGCATTGTTGATGAGCCAATTTCGCCAGCAATTGTTTTTTGCTTAAAGTGATTAAGGGCAATGTAACCCCACATGTCACGGTCGAAATCTAACAATATAGTGTTAAAACGTGCAATTGCGTCAAATAATTCTGCAATATAGTCATGCGGTTCAATTTGTGTAGTAAATGGGTTTAGTGTTAAGCCTAAACTTGATACAAATTTATCTGCATGTGTATGCCAGTCGTAATCTGGGTATGCGCTAAGGTGAGCGTTGTAGTTACCAACAGCACCATTAACTTTACCTAGCATCTCTACTTGTGCAATTTGCCCGCGTTGACGCTTTAAGCGCATATATACGTTAGCAAACTCTTTACCCATAGTTGATGGTGTAGCAGGTTGTCCGTGCGTACGAGTCATCATTGGGATTGTTTTGTATTCAATTGCTTTAGCTTTAATTGCGCTTAAAAGTTCATCGCAATAAGGAAGTAAAACATTTTTACGCGCTTCGCTTAGCATTAAACCATGAGATAGATTGTTAATATCTTCTGAAGTACAAGCAAAGTGAATAAATTCGTTTATTGCATGAAGCTCACTGTTATCGGCTACTTTTTCTTTTAGTAGGTATTCAACCGCTTTAACATCGTGATTTGTAGTGCGTTCTATATCTTTAACGCGTTGTGCATCAGCTTCACTGAAGTTATCTACAATGGCGTTTAGAAGTGCATTAGCTTCTTCGCTAAATGCAGGTACTTCTTTAATATCGCTTGCTGCAGCTAACGCTTGCAACCAACGCACTTCAACAATTACGCGGTATTTGATTAAGCCAAATTCGCTGAAAATACTGCGTAGTTCAGTGGTTTTGCTGCCGTAGCGACCATCCACTGGAGAGATAGCCGTTAACGCTGAAAGCTCCATAATAACTCCTAAATTTTAGTTTGAACGATAGTTAAATTTTTGTTTTAGCAATGGCGAGTATTTTTCTTTTTGTAAAGAAAAAGTGACGGCGTTTACCGCCCATTTGTCGCCATAATACTGCACTTCTAATGCCGGCGAGTAATAACGCACGGATTTTATTTTGAGTGAGTTGCTGTTTTAATAACTCGGGTTTGCCATAAACCTGTATTCGGTGCCCAAGGGGGCTCAGCACCGACGAGTATATATCTGCTAAACCGGCAACAACGCTCTCGTCGGTAATAGCAAAGTGGTCTAAACGACGATGAATATCATCAATTCGTTTACCTAATTCGTTTAAGCTTTTGTCGTTTGCACTTAGTGCTCGCTCAAGCTGCATTAAACCACCTACGTACTTTACAATTTCAACATCTTTTTGAGCGCCTGCGGTTAGCTGCGCCATTAATGTTTTGTAACCATCACGTAAGTTGTCAGTACCTTGGTAAACATCTTCTGGCGATGCCGGAGATGTTTGAATAATACTTGAAAGTAATATTTCTAAATCATGTTCGTTATTGTTGCCATATTGGGCAATTTTTTGAACTTGTTTAGCAGCCTGGCACATGGCGGCAAGCGCCATGACTTGGTGTTCATTCATTACTTAATCACCGAATCAATAATACCGCCACCTAAACAGATATCTTCTGCGTAAAATACGGCAGATTGACCAGGCGTCACTGCTTTTTGTGGCTCGTCGAACAATACGCGGGCCATGCCGTCTTCACCTACAAGTAGGGTACAGCTTAAGTCTTCTTGGCGGTAACGCGTTTTTACTGTGCAGCGAGTTGTGCCTTTAGGGCCAATACGGTCTACCCAGTGAAGTTGGTTTGCGTTAAGACCGTTGCTGTATAGGCGAGGGTGATCTTTACCTTGGCCCACAATAAGTACATTTCGCTCAAGGTCTTTATCTACTACGTACCATGGCTCACCAGAACCTTCTTTCATACCACCAATTAACAAGCCTTTGCGTTGGCCAAGCGTATGGTACATTAAGCCTTCGTGCTCACCTACGTTATTACCGTCTGTGTCTTCGATAACACCTGGCTGTGCAGGTAAGAACTTTTGTAAAAAGTCTTTAAATTTACGCTCACCAATAAAGCAGATGCCAGTGCTATCTTTTTTATCGTGAGTGATTAGGTCTTGCTCTTCAGCTATGCGGCGTACTTCAGGTTTTTCGATATCACCTACAGGGAATAACGTTTGGCCAATATGTTCATGGCTTAGAGTATATAAGAAGTAGCTTTGATCTTTATTGTTATCAAGCCCGCGACACATTACGTATTTGTCATCGCGAAGCTCACGGCGAACATAGTGACCCGTTGCAATAAAGTCTGCGCCTAGCGCTTGAGCTGCAAATTCTAAAAAAGCTTTAAATTTAATTTCTTTGTTACACATTATATCTGGGTTAGGTGTACGGCCTGCTTTGTACTCTGCTAAAAAGTACTCAAATACGTTGTCCCAGTATTCTGCTGCAAAGTTAACAGTGTGAAGCTCAATGCCTAATTTGTCGCACACTGCTTGCGCATCTTTTAAATCATCAGCGGCAGCACAGTATTCATCATTGTCATCTTCTTCCCAGTTCTTCATAAACAGGCCTTCTACTTGGTAGCCCTGTTGTTGTAATAAATATGCAGATACAGAAGAATCAACACCGCCGGACATACCAACGATGACTTTAATGTGACTATTTTCGCTCATGAATAATTTCGCTTATACAGATTGCTGTTAACTTGGAAAGGCCGCGATTATAGCATGTATTTTGTTTGTGCTTAAAGAGACTAAGGGCGCAAAGAGAGGAATTAGTCAGTATTTTATTTATATAACAAATAGCAAACTAGACTTAAACGCGTTATTGAGCTGAAGCTTCAGTGAAATTTAAGTGATCTGAACTAATGAATTAGGGCTATAGACTAATTCATGTAGTTATTAAGTTTTATTAATAGTATTTCCTTTTAAAACTACTAGAGTAAATATACACTTAATAAAATAAATATAGTGGTGAGTATATGAATGTAAACCACTTTAAGTCGCTTGATATATAGTCAATGGAATGAATATATGAATTACGCCTATCAAATAAACAAGATAAATTCTTTAGTTGAACACTACACAAACGAATCTGATTTTGTGGATAGTGAATTACTCTCCAGTAAAACGACAGAGTTTAAAAAGTCAGCCTATCACCTTTTTTACGAGTTAATAAAACTCAAGAACCCTCATATTTTTCAAGAGCCTAATTATGTACATGAGCTATTTAGTTTAATTAAACGTTCAACCGCTAAAAAGAATGTTGAATTAAAAGTACTTGAACATGTAGAGCACTGGTGGCTTGAATGGTATTTTGCTTTAGAAATGAATGAAAAGCTTAGTATTGAAAAAAATGATATGCCAATGAGTTACTTATCTCAAAGTACACTTAATCCGATGCGCAAACACGAGATAAGCCATTATGCAAAGTTATTCACTGTTCTCCCTATGCCAGTATGTAACGTATGCGCTAAAACAGGAGATATTTTAAGAGTAAATCAACGGTTTGTCGACGTATTCGGTTATACAGTAGAAGATGTTCCTAACCTGAAGTCGTGGTGGGATAAAGCGTATCCAGATCCGCAATACAGAGCACTTGTAAAAGACCTGTGGCAAGACTCACTTGAAAAGGCGCTGAATAATAATAACGACATACCCGCAAATAACTATCGAGTGTCTTGTCGTGATGGTTCACAAGTGATGATGGAAATATCAGGGATTGATATTGGAGAGGAATTTTTGGCGGTTTTTAATGATGCGACAGAGCGTTTAGAAGCTGAAGATATACTTAGAGATATGGCTTTTTTGGATGCACTAACCAAAATTGCGAATAGACGACGATTTGAAGACAAGCTTACGCATGAGTTTGAGCGTGCAAAGGACTGTGAGGGCGTGCTGTCGATGATTATTATCGATATTGATCATTTTAAACAGTTCAATGACCGATATGGACATGTTGCTGGTGATACCTGCTTATATGACGTAGCTCAAAAAATTGCTTCTACGGTAAGTCGACCAGAAGATTTTGTTGCTCGTTATGGTGGAGAAGAGTTTGTCGTTTTATTACCCCAAACAGATAGGCAAGGTGCTTTGTTTATAGCTGAGCAAATACAAAAGGCGGTAGAGAACTTAGCTATTGCGCATGAAGATAGTTTCACTGGTTTTTTGTCTATCAGTATGGGAATTAATACAATAAACGACTATACAACGGACGATAAAGTCAGCTTTGTGAAAGCAGCCGACAGTGCCCTGTATTATGCTAAAAAACAAGGGCGGAATTGCATAGCGTTAAGTTCGGTTTAATTATTTACAGTTATGTTTATCGCATAAATTAAAACAAGCTTTGATAGCGACTAGTTGTAAATAGTTTCAAGGCTCAACATTGGGCGCATTAGACTGTCGTTAATGCATTTTATTACCAGGGGACTTCTAAGCGGTAATGACTTGATTTGCTCAAACGTATACCAATTGGCGCTGATTATATCGGTATCTATTGGCACTGGAGTTTGTATGTTATCGAGCGCTTCAAATAAAAAGCAGAACCGTAAATAGTGTACTCCATTTTCGGCATGCAAATTATACACACCTAAAAAGCCGACTGGCTCAAGCGCTAAGCCTGTTTCTTCAAGTAATTCTCTGCTTGCGGCTTGTGCAAGAGTTTCGTTTTGTTCTAAATGACCAGCAGGTTGATTGTAGCAAACCTGCTGTGTAAATTTATCGCGCTCTTTGACGAGCAAAAACTCATTTTGCTTTTTTACTATTGCTGCAACCGTGACATGCGGTTTATGCATCAACTACACCCTTAATTACTTTGTATTCACCACAATTAATATCATCTAACGTATAGTTGCCAATGCTATAGCGAATAAGGCGAAGTGTAGGGTGGCCAATATGTGCGGTCATTCGACGAACTTGTCTATTTTTACCTTCGTTAATGGTGATACTTAGCCACGTAGTTGGGATTGCTTTTCGCTCGCGTACAGGGGGATTACGCGCCCAAATTGTAGGCTCATCTATTATTTTAACGTTAGCAGGGAGTGTTAGCCCGTCTTTAAGTTTTACGCCATTGCATAAATCGTTAATTGATTCACTTGTTGGTTCACCTTCAACTTGTGCCCAGTAGGTTTTATTGGTTTTTTTATCAGGTGCAGTTAAGGTGTTTTGTAATTTACCGCAGTTTGTTAAAAGCAATAAACCTTCACTGTCTCTGTCTAATCTTCCTGCTGCGTAAACTTCTTTAATAGGGATAAACTCTGCAAGCGTTTGTCTGTCGGCGTCATCTGTAAATTGGCATAGCACATCAAATGGTTTGTTGAATAATACAATTTTTCTGTCTTTAGATGCTATTTGTGGCTTTATTTCTCTTTTACCAGAAGGTGTTTTGTTAAGTGCACTGCGTGAATAAGTGCGCCCTGTACTTCTTTTTGGCTTGGATTCAGTTACTTGATTATTGCCTGATTTAGATCTCATTATATGCACCTAGCTGGTTTTGGTAATCCGGCGATTTTTGTTGCTTGCTTAGCAGGGCCTTTAGGAAATAATTTATACAAATAAAGGCTGTTTCCTTTGTCTTCACCGAGTGCTTTAGCCATTGCTTTTACAAGCATTCTAATGGCTGGGCTGGTGTTATACTCAATGTAAAAATCACGAACAAAGTTAATGACTTCCCAGTGTTGTTCACTAAGTGTAATGTTTTCTTGGATAGCAATTACAGGTGCAAGCTCCTTTGACCACAAAGTATGATCAAGCAAGTAGCCTTGTTTGTCGGTTTCAATCTGTTGGTTGTTAAATTCAAGCATGAGTTACCACGTAATTGATTGATTAGTTGATAAAGTGAGTGCTACAAAGTCTTCATAGCTAATGGCTTTATCGTTATCTGTTAATTTTATTGCACGTACTTGCGCGTCTTGTTCAAGTATTAACAGTGTATCTGCAAATTGCCTAAATTGTTTTTTTGCAAAGCAGGCATCACCAACAAGTAGCACGTTATCGTCTGATAAAATTAAGTTCTCTAGCTGATTTGCCGAATAATAGTTAAGCGGCTTAGAAAAAATATGTAATGTACTCATAAATTCACCACATGTTGCTGCGCTTTAATTAATGTTTGTTGTTGGCTAAAGTTGAGTGCTTTTGCCTCTATGAGCAAATCATGTTTATTTAAACCATAATCAAGCAATGACTTTTCACACACGTAGATGTTTTCAACATCATAAATTTCGAGTGTTTTAATGTTTTTAAAAAAATCTTTTAATCCAATATTGTTTGGTTGTTGATGCTTTTTTAAAGCCAAAACGGCGGGGCCGCTAAACAACCAACTCACATTTTGGTCAACGGCAGCAAATATCAATGTCATATCAAGTGCATCACGAATATTTAAATCGTCAAATGGACTGCACTGACTCATTACTAATACGTTTATCATTTAAATTGCACCCATTTATCAGCGTCGCTTGCAAGCATTGCAAATTCAGCTAGCCCTGCGACTGCAAATACACCTGTGTTTTTAATATCTAACCCGCGTTTTTCAGCGGCGGTAACACACAGCATTAAATTTAGTTTTTGATCAGCGAGTTGCTGCCAAAGTGCTGAAATTTGTAGTTCGTCTGAGGATAAATCAAAGTGGGTAGATGCATGATAAATACCTTGCTGGTATAAAAAAATAGCATCAATGGTGTGCCCTTGGGCTAAACATGCATTCGCAAACTTAACTAATCTTTGCGTGGTATCGTGATCGGATGGTGGTGTATGTAATGAAAGAACAAAACGTGACAAAACAATTCCAATAAAAAAGCCCCAATTAAGGGGCTATTTTAACAGAACTATTTAATTAGTCATCACTTGCGCCAAGTAGAGCAAGTAAAGACGTAAATAAGTTATATACGCTTAGGTATAAAGACACTGTTGCGCGAATGTAGTTGGTTTCGCCGCCATTAATGATTCGGCTTGTATCGAATAAAATCAAACCAGACATGATCAATACAACTGCAGCATTAAGCACCATAAACATCAGCGAACTGCCAACAAAAATATTAACAATGCTAGCTACAATCACAACTATTAAGCCAACCGTTAAAAAGCCACCCATAAATGAGAAGTCTTTTTTAGTGTTCAGTGCATAAGCAGATAAACCAAAAAAGATAAGCGCCGTAGAACCTAACGCTTGCATAATAAGCATTGGGCCATTAGGCATTGCAGCATAATGGTTAAGTAATGGACCTAAGCCAGCCCCCATTAAACCTGTGAAAGCAAACACCCAAAATACACCAGATGCTGTATCTGCTTTTTTATTTACAACAAATAATAAACCGAACGAAACAAGTGTAAACACAATTCCCATAAAGTAAGGTAATTGTAGTGCCATTGAAATACCGGCTGTAACAGCACTGAAAGCAAGTGTCATAGCTAGTAAAAAGTAGGTGTTTTTAAGTACCTTGTTTGTTTCAATGGTAGACATTACCGGTTTCGCGGTATTGTACGATTGATTAAACGCCATTGTAGAGCTCCTTTAAGTGAAACGTGTGTGTTTCGATAATTTAACTAAAATTAGATTACCAACTCTTATATGTTTGGGCAAACCTTTGTAGAACAATAGAGTTAAATATTTAAATAAAAGAGTATTGACGGCTAAATTAAAAACACTTTGTTCTAACTTTAGACAAATTAATTGTTTTTTAAGCACTTAAACAATTAATTAAAAAAAAAGCTTCACAAAAGGGGTGGTTTTCCCTATTATGCAGGCCGTGCGGAGAGATGGCAGAGTGGTCGAATGCACCGGTCTTGAAAACCGGCATGGGTTTATAGCCCATCTAGGGTTCAAATCCCTATCTCTCCACCACTTATTTAATAAGTGTGTGGTAATTAAAGTATCATTCATTTAAATAGTTATTAGTACACTCTTACTTTTAACTTAGCAGTATCGGAGAGATGGCAGAGTGGTCGAATGCACCGGTCTTGAAAACCGGCATGGGTTTATAGCCCATCTAGGGTTCAAATCCCTATCTCTCCACCATATAACAAAATAGCCCGCTAATTTAGCGGGCTTTTTTGTGTTTGGAACAAAATCAGTGCACTTATACCAATCCGTAATAATACTTAATCATTTTGCGGGGCTAAACGTGTCGCTCCCTGCATTAAAAAATTCTCATTTAGAACAACTAATAGCGGATTTTTTGCCTAGCTATCAACACGTTTTTCCGCCCTCAAAATAGACCACTTAATTAAGCGAATTGGTATTACATGTTTTATCTCTCATTAGTAAAATCTTAAAAGCAGATAGAATTGCTCACACACCACCTTCTGCTGTTAAATAACGTTGATGTTCTCTTCCTTTTTTTGTTTTTAATAAAACTACCATCACAAAAAATTTTAAATGAGTTGGAATGCACATATTAATGTGTGCTATTTTTAAACATTGGTGGATTAAAGGTATGCAAAATAGGATGTTGTGGCTCAAAGATGATCTAGATTCGAGAAAGTTAGTTGTATATCGTGCCGTCATGTTTTCGTTTATAGCGCTTTTTGTACTTTTTGTATTTCAACCTTTTGGCACTTCAAGCGATACCGAGTCTTACAAGTTTCTGCGGCTTTTTGGCTATGGGTTAGTAACCTTTTGTGCTTTGCTATTGTCAGGTTTCATAGAAATAGTGTTACTTAAGTTTAAGCTAAGTAAATTAAGCCGTTTAATTATTATTCCTGTCACATATATTTTAATTACTGCGTTATTCAATCATGGGTATTTTGTGGTTGCTGTACTTGGGTCTTGGCATTGGCAGAATCAATTACTTTTTGTAGGGTATATTTTTTGTATTGGTGTATTTCCTCTTATTTTTTTACTTGTGGTAAATAGGCATGTAATAGATTTAACTAAGCCAAGTACAGTTAGCGTCGATCAAGAGCAGTTGAGAGAAGTTGAATTAAAGACAATTACTCTTAAAGGCGATAATAAAAACGACGAAATTAACACGGCTCATCACCATATTTTATTTATTAAATCTTCAGACAACTATTGTGAAATAACAATACTGGAAGGAGCTTCAACTTCACGTAAACTATTACGTGTATCTCTTAGCGGTTTATTAAAGCAGCTTCCAGAAAATACAATTATATTACGATGCCACCGTTCTTATGCGGTCAACCTGCAAAACATTCAGCACTACAGTGGTAATGCTGGAGGGTTGCAATTATCGCTGCATACAATTGATATTAAAATACCGGTGTCTCGTTCTTATGTAAAAGTAATAAAAGATGCTTTGTCATTAATCCCAAAAACATGTTAATCCCCCCTAAAACATGGGCTTTATACCTCGTCTTGTAATTGAGACCTAATAAGTCGCTTTGTATTTTTACTATTGCCAAGATTAAGTTGAAATTTACAACTTAACGAGGAAAGTAGATATGAAATACGCTATCAAGGCACTTGTAATAATTTCTATATTTGTATTTTGCCACTATGTAATGAGGCAGTTTTGGGGAGAAGGTTGGTCTAGCTGGTTGTCTGAACTTGATAATCTAACTGGCATTTTATTTACCCCCGCTAAATATACTTTTTTATATGGACCGTTAGTTATTGCGGCTATTATTTTGTTTAAACAAAGTGAGCCTTTTGAATCTATAGGGCTTAATTCTTCTGGTTTTATTAACTATGCACTCGCAGCAATTATTTGTTGTGCTCCTATGGCAATAGGTTATGGATTTTTGAGTGATGAACTTAACCTATCAATACCAGCAATAATCACCGGCTCAGTTTATGCGGGTTTTTTTGAAGAGCTAATTTTTAGGGCTGCATTGTTTGGTGTTTTATTTAAATATTGTAGATGGGGCTTTGTGCCTGCGGCATTAATTAGTTCAGTAATATTTGGCCTGGGTCATATTTATCAAGGTAATGATGCGATTTCTGCATTGATGGCGGTTGCGATCACTACTGTAGCAGGTACATGGTTTGCGTGGCTATATTGTGAATGTGGTTATCGTATTTGGTTTCCTATGTGGATGCATATTTTTATGAATGCAGCTTACGGAATATTTGGTATGTCGGGTGGCGCAGTAGGTGATCTACAAGGTAACTTGTTTAAAGCAACAGCCATTGTGTTAAGTATTGTGTATGTTGAGATGCTAATTCGACGAGGAAAGCAGCGCGAAGTTACATTATCAAAATTATTTCAATGCACTAAAAGTGGCCTTTATACGCAACAAGCTAACTTAAATTGATTGGGAAACGACCATGCTAGAACTATTTATTGTAATAACTATATTTAGCTCACCCTTTGTGATTCTTACTATTACTAAACGTTATTTCACCTATAAAACTACAATAATGGCAGCGCAAGCAAAATTTAAAGGACTGAGTAATAATAAGATAACAAAATTAGAGGAACAAACAGCGATGTTGAACAAAAGATTGGCAGTGCTAGAGGAAATAGTAACATCTCGCCACTTTGAGTTATCAAATAAAATAGCTCAGTTATAAGCACTTTGATAAGTATGACCCAAACGTATGAGCCTATTAATTTATTAATAGGCTCATACTGCAATAAGGTTTATTTTTAATCATAAATTACGACCATAGTCTCTATTTCTAAGCTTTAGATCTTGGTGCATGCTTAATACATTAAAATTTATACTCTGTATTAAGGATTATTAGATGAAACATCAACTCGCAAAAAGTGTCGCGCTTTCATTATTGTCCCCGGTAATTATTGGTAGCTTGTTAGGATTGTATTATGCACTAACGCTACAGGGTGATTTCTTATCCGTATTTTTTCAACTATTGATGACTGCTATCTCAAATGCACATATTGTAGGCTTAACGATGGCGGCCTTTGTTGTGCCAGGGTATTTACTAATGTTTAAGTATTCTAAAGTTAATTATTCAGGTGTATTAACGCTTGGTTTGTTAGGTGGCGCTATATTTAGTTACTTATTAAGTGCCTCAACTGGCGAGATATTTTTGATTAATAGTGTTATGTCAGCATTTGCAGCCGGACTGTTTTTATTTGGTCTTCGCAAATCGGTAAAAAAATAATCGTAGCATTATTAACCAAGCACGCTGATAAACGGTGTGATTTCCTTTTTTTTACCTCCAAAAGGTTCCAATTTTTCACGACAAAGAGTACCTTTAGCTACTGTATGTTTAATAAGAAGTAGTTTGGTATGCAAAAGCACGATTTTTACCAGTCATTAGTTAAGCAAACTGAATCGCTGATAGCTGGTGAATCTAATGTAATTGCCAATTTGGCAAACATAAGCGCGCTGTTATTTACCTCTTTAGAAGATGTAAATTGGGCGGGCTTTTACTTTATGGATTCTCCTACTGAATTAGTACTTGGTCCGTTTCAAGGTAATCCTGCATGCATCCGTATTCCCGTTGGGAAAGGGGTATGTGGAACAGCTGCGGCAACCGCTGAAACACAATTAATTGAAGATGTTCACGCTTTTGACGGGCATATAGCCTGCGATGCAGCGTCTAACTCTGAAGTGGTTGTACCTATCATGAAACATGGTAAAGTATTCGCAGTACTAGACATTGATAGTCCAAGTATTGGCCGATTTGATGCTGATGATAAAGCTGGCCTTGAAGCATTAGTGAAATGCTTAGAGGCGAGCCTGTAATGAAAGATTTGCTAAATGTTCAAGACTACCTATTTGCTGTGCAAGATGTTGGCGACTGGGAAGGCGAAGAAGAGCATGTAGCGGAAACGCTCAATGATTTAATTCATATTGCATGGGATCGTCTTCCAGATGATTCAGAATGTGAATTTATTGATGAAACAATTAATGGTATTTGGGAACACCTTCGGGGTGATATGGCTGTAATAGAAGCCGATTTCGAAGAGTTGGTCGACTGGGTAACACACTACGTCGATTCGTCCCTTGATGAAAAGATGTGAAAAATAGGTTCTAAAATGGAAACCACAAACAAGCTAAAAGATATTAATGAAGTGTTGGAATTTTTATATCAAGAATTCCCACAATGTTTTAAACAAAAAGATGGCATCAAGCCGCTTAAAGTAGGTATTTTTAAAGATATTGCTGAGCGTATTGAAGGGTCTGAAAAAGTAAGTAAGACTCAAGTTCGTCAAGCGCTTAGAAAATACACGTCTAATTGGCGTTATTTAGAAGCTGTGACAAAGTCAGAGTTTCGTATTGATCTTGATGGTAATCAAGGTGAAAAAGTTGAGCAAGAGCATATCGACCATGCACAAAAAGCATTGGAAGAAAGCCGTGCTAAAATGGCAAAACGCAAAAAACAACAGCGTCCTCGCCAAGATTCTGATTCTAAATCTTTCAAGAAAAAACCAGCTCATGCTAGCAAAGCAGGCGATAAAAACGCACCTGCAGCTAACAAACCTGCTAAAGCAGCGCCAGTTAAACGTTCAGGAAAAATTGAACCTTTACCAGCAACTGAGGTCAAGGTTAATAATAAGGTTAAGGTTAAACTTGGCCAAGCACTTGTAAATGCAGTAATCACTGAAGTGAACAAAGATGACGTTCATGTTGAATTAGTGACTGGTATGCAAGTTAAAACCAAAGCTGACAGCTTATACATCGTTTAAGTTGTAAATAAATTAAGGAGTTGTGTATGAGTAAAAAGTTTACGCTCATTCCGTTAGTTGCTGCCCTGTTTTCAGGTTCATTATTTGCTGCTGTAGAAGCCGTTACAATTGACGATTTACCCCAGCTTAAGCAAGAGAGTCAACATGGTACTGCTAGCAAACGAGTGGCTAGCTTATTTGCTCGTTCACACTATACACCGGTTCGATTTAACGATGAGCTTTCTAGTAAAGTGTACGATCGTTATATCGAATCCCTTGATTTTAATAAAAGCGTTTTCTTAGCCAGCGATATTGCTTCTTTTGAGCAATATCGTGATGACTTTGATAACGCTATTACTACCGGTAAATTAGACTTTACGTTTGATATTTTTAACTTAAGTCTTAAACGCCGTTTTGAACGTTACGAGTATTCACTTACTTTACTTGAAAAAGAAATGACGTTTGATAAAGAAGATGAATACTTTTTTGACCGTGAAGATTCAGCATGGCCTTTGTCACAAGCTGAGCTTGATGAAATTTGGCGTGAGCGTGTAAAGTACGACGCACTGCGTTTAAAAATGACGGGTAAAGATTGGGAAGGCATTAAAGAAGTGCTGACCAAACGCTATAAAAATGCAGAAAAACGTTTAGTACAATCTAATTCAGAAGATGCTTTTCAAATTGTTATGAATTCGCTAGCACGTAGTATTGAGGCGCATACGTCTTATTTATCGCCACGTCGTGCAGAGCAATTCAAAATGGATATGGACTTAGAGCTTGAGGGCATTGGTGCCGTACTAAGCCCAGATGAAGACTACACTGTTATTCGCAGCTTAGTGCCGGGAGGCCCTGCAGATAAAACAGATCAAATTAAAGCTGATGACCGCATTATTGGTGTTGCCCAAGATGGCGAAGAATTTGTAGACGTAATTGGCTGGCGTTTAGATGACGTAGTTGATTTAATTAAAGGTCCTAAAGGGACTAAAGTACGTCTACAGTATTTAAAAGGTGTTGACGCTCACGGCGCACCTAAAGTTGTTGAAATCACGCGTGATAAAATTCGACTTGAAGATAGAGCGGCTAAATCAGAAGTATTTGAAGCAAAATACTCTGATTTAACAAGTAAAGTTGGCGTGATTGAAATTCCAGGCTTTTACAATAATCTTTCGAAAGATGTAAAAGTTGAGCTGGCTAAGCTTAAAGAAGAAAAAGTTGATGGTATTATTATCGACTTACGCCAAAATGGTGGTGGTTCTTTATATGAAGCAACACAACTGTCTGGTTTGTTTTTTGACCAAGGTCCAGTTGTTCAAATTCATACCTTAAATAACCGTATTGAAGAGCAAAAAGATCGCGATGGTATAACTTATTACAATGGTCCTTTAACTGTTTTAGTTGACCGTTACAGTGCCTCTGCTTCTGAAATATTTGCAGCAGCTATGCAAGATTACGGCCGTGCGGTTATTATTGGCGAGCAGACTTTTGGTAAAGGTACTGTACAGCAGCACAAAGGCTTAGGCCGCGCTTACGATTTATACGATAATGCGCTGGGTAGCGTACAGTATACGATTGCTAAGTTTTATCGTATTAACGGTGGTAGTACGCAACATAAAGGTGTGATCCCTGATATTTCGTTTCCATCAGCAATTGATCCTGCAGAGTGGGGCGAAAGTAAGCAAGATAATGCACTTCCTTGGGACAGCATTGTTAAAGCGAAATACAAAAAATTAGGTAATTTAACACCTATTATTACGTACCTTGAGAAACAACACGAAGTACGAATTAAATCAGAACCAGAATTTGGTTATGTATTTAATGACATTACCTTATACAACGAAGAGAAAGACCGTAAAACTATCTCTTTAGTTGAAGCAGACCGTATTAAAGAAAAAGATGAAGGTGAAGCACGTGCACTTGTACGTACTAACGAGCGTCTTAAGCGTTTAGGTAAAGATCCGGTAGAAAACTTAGACGATTTACCTGAAGTAATTGAAGAGCTTGACCCATTTTTGGAAGAAGCTGCATTAATTACTCAAGATTATATTAATTATGGTCGTATAGCTAAGAAGTAACAACTGGTTTTACCTCTATAAAAAAGGCGCATTAGCGCCTTTTTTACTACCTAAAATTTACTAAATTGTTATAATATTTGATTACATAAAGTTGAGCTAGAACAATCATGCTCAATTAATGCGCTTTACGTGCTAAAAATAATAATTAAACACACAGTAAGTGTGTCTAGGAGTCTCTACTTTGAAGCTATTGGATGACAAACCAATCAAGCCCGCCTCGTTTTTTGATGCATTAATTCCTATCTCTGTATTAATTTGTTTACTTGGTGCTGCCGTTTACTTATTTGGTGATAACTCTTCATCAGGCCCTAACCAAATTGCACTTTTATTTGCTACTTTTGCAGCGGCTTTAATTGGGCTTAAAAACGGTTATACATGGAAAAAATTAGAACAAGCTATGATCGAAGGTATAACGCTTTCACTTGGCGCTATCCTAATTTTACTTATGGTAGGTGCGTTAATTGGCACTTGGCTACTTTCTGGAACTGTACCAACTTTAATTTATTATGGCTTGCAAGTTATAAACCCAAGTTGGTTTTATGCAGCGAGTTGTTTAATTTGTGGCATTGTAGCTATGAGTATAGGTAGTTCTTGGACTACTGCCGCTACGATAGGTGTTGCTTTATTAGGCGTTGCAACGGGTCTTGGACTTGAACAAACAGTTACAGCAGGCGCTGTTATATCTGGCGCGTACTTTGGTGATAAGTTAAGCCCGCTGTCTGAAACAACCAATTTAGCGCCAGCAGTTGTAGGCGCTGATTTATTTGAGCATATTCAACATATGCTGTGGACGACAGTACCAAGTTTTGTAATTGCGCTGATTATATTTATATTCATGGGCTTTAACGCAACTGCTTCAAGCGAAGCGGGGCGCATTGATGAAATAACGGCTATTTTACAGCAAAACTTTAATATTGGTTTTGAAATGCTAATCCCGCTAATTGTACTTTTAGTTTTAGCGATTAAAAAAATGCCAGCCTTTCCTGCTATCTCTATCGGTGCTGTTGTGGGCGCTGTTTGGGCCATGTTGTTTCAATCTGATTTAATTGCTAGTCAAATTGATGTTTCTCAAGGGCAGTTAGTTGGCTATTTTAAGCTTGTTTGGACGACGTTTTTTGATGGTTTTAGCATAAGTACAGGCGATGACAAAATGGACTCCCTACTCAGTGGTGGCGGTATGTCTGGAATGCTTACAACCACATGGCTTATTATGACTGCACTGATGTTTGGTGCCATTATGGAAAAAACAGGCCTTTTGGATATTTTTGTTAAAAGCATACTTAAAATAGCTAAAAGTACGGGATCGTTAATTGCGGCAACAATAGCAACGTGTATTGGTACTAACGTGATAGCGGCCGATCAATATATTGCAATTGTTGTACCTGGTCGTATGTTTAAAGATGAATATGAAAAACGTGGTTTGAAGCCTGTTAACTTATCTCGTACATTGGAAGATGGCGGTACAATTACCAGCCCACTAATTCCATGGAACACGTGTGGCGCATATATGCAAAGCGTTTTACTAATAAATCCTTTTGATTATGCACTCTACGCTTTCTTTAACTTAATTAACCCTGTTTTAGCGGTGGTTTATGCCTACTTGGGCATTAAAATTTTACGTATTAAGCCAAAACAATCCGCCTAATTTTAAACAGCTCCTTTTAACTTAAAAGGAGCTGTTTTGGAGTATCTATGACTGAATCAAGTAAACCTCAAGCACAATATCTTAAAGACTATAAAGCTCCTGATTTTTTAATTGACCACACAGAGCTAACCTTTGACTTACAGCCATTATCAACCAAAGTAAGCTCTTTGCTAACGCTTACGCGTGTTGGTGATAAAAAAGCACCTTTAGTGCTTGATGGTATTGATTTACGCTTACTGTCTTTATCTATTGATACGGTTGATATAACTGATTATGAAATTATTGGCGAGCAGCTAATAATTAATAACCTACCGGATAGTTGTCAATTAAGTATTGTGACCGAGATATCGCCTGAGACGAATACTTCTTTAGAGGGTTTGTATTTATCTGGCGGTGCGTATTGTACACAGTGTGAAGCGCAGGGTTTTAGAAAGATCACCTATTACATGGATCGCCCTGATGTACTTGCCACGTTTGATGTAACTATTATTGCCGATAAAAAGTATCTACAACTTCTTTCTAATGGTAATCAAGTAGACAGTGGTGAAACACAAGATGGTCGTCATTTTGTGAAGTGGCAAGACCCATTTAAAAAGCCGAGCTATTTATTTGCACTTGTAGCGGGCGATTTTGATGTTTTAAAAGATACGTACACGACTAAAAGCGGCAAAGATGTAGAATTAGCATTGTTTGTTGATAAAGGTAATTTATCTAAAACACCCCATGCTATTGCCTCACTCAAAAAGGCAATGCAGTGGGATGAAGAACGCTTTAATTTAGAGTATGACCTTGATATTTATATGATTGTAGCCGTCGATTTTTTCAACATGGGCGCGATGGAAAATAAAGGGCTAAACGTTTTTAACAGTAAATGCGTATTAGCTAATCAAGAAACAGCCACAGATAAAGACTACCATACGATTGAATCCATTGTAGGGCATGAGTACTTTCATAACTGGACAGGTAACCGAGTTACTTGTAGAGATTGGTTTCAGTTATCGCTAAAAGAAGGGTTAACTGTATTTAGAGACCAAGAGTTCAGTAGTGATTTAGGCTCTCGTGCACTTAACCGAATTGATGCGGTCAAAGTTATGCGTACGCATCAGTTTAGCGAAGATGCAGGCCCTATGGCTCACCCAATTCGCCCTGAGAAAGTTATTGAAATGAATAACTTTTATACAGTAACTGTATACGATAAAGGTGCTGAAGTTATCCGTATGATGCACACATTACTGGGTGAAACTAATTTTCAAAAAGGGATGACGCTTTACTTTGAGCGCCACGATGGGCAAGCAGTTACATGTGATGACTTTGTAAGTGCGATGAGCGATGCATCAGGTGTTGATTTAGAGCAATTTAAACAATGGTACAGCCAATCAGGTACACCGCGTTTAAATGCAATTCAAGAATTTGATAGTAGCTCAAATACATACACTTTGACAATCGAGCAAACAGCGCCAGCTAATCAGCCAGAGAATAAAAAGCTTCATATACCTTTTGCTATTGAACTACTTGATGCCAATGGACAAAGTATTGCTCTGCAATATAAAGGTAAAAAGCTAGATCATGTACTCGATGTAACTAATGCGACTCAAATATTTAGCTTTGATAATATTTTAGAAAAGCCTGTTGCGGTTTTGCTAGAAGACTTTTCTGCACCTTGTATTTTAAACCAGCAAACAACAGAGCCCGAACTATTGCATATTATGCGTTTTGCGCGCAGTGATTTTTCACGTTGGGATGCACAACAGCAGCTATTCATTAAGGCGATTAAATCTCAAATCACCGATGCAACGAATAGCGTATTAAGCAGCGAAATTATAAATGCGCTACGTGTACTTATAAACACCAAAGAGGGCGATTTAGCTTTAATTGCAGAGCTGTTTAAATTGCCGAGTTTTGACACGTTAGCTGCTGAATTTGATGTAATACCTGTAGATGACATTATTGAAATAACAGAAAAGTTTGAGCAACAAATTGCTGATGAACTTGCTGATGAGCTGCTTAGTTGTTACGAATCTCTTGAAGATGATGGCAGTATAAGTGCAAGCGCTGTTGCGAATCGTGCTTTAAAGCAAATATGTCTGCACTACCTTGCTAAAACACAAAGTCCAGAAGCTGTAACCTTTATTCAAGAAGCTGCAAGCTCGACTAATATGACTAATGTACTTGGTGCCTTAAGCGCTGTGGTAAAAGCTTCACACCCTGTTAGAGATGAGCTTTTGAGTCATTTTGATAGTCAGTGGCGTCATGATGTTTTAGTCATGGATAAGTGGTTTGCACTACAAGCTATGCAATCAGGCAGTACTGCTATAGATGATATTAAGGCACTTTACGAACACCCGTGTTTTGATTTTTCAAATCCTAACCGTGTACGTGCACTTGTAGGAAGTTTTAGCCACTTTAATACAGCACAATTTCATCGAGCAGATGCTCAAGGCTATGCGTTATTAGGTGATTTATTAATAAAACTTAATGCAATTAATCCACAAAATGCATCTCGTATGTTAACACCGTTTATGTCGTGGAAGCGTTACGATGATGTACGCTCACAAGCAATGAAGCTGCAATTACAACGCTTAGCCAACTTAGATGGCCTAAGTGCTGACTTGTATGAAAAGGTTGAAAAAGCGCTCGCATAAATGATTGAGTATTATTTTACCTTAAGATTGAGCTATAACGAGTGCATGGATTACTACCATGGCCGTTTTAGCTCTTTACAAGTTGTAGAGGATGGCGGTAAAACAATTCGTTTTGCTGCTACGCATTTGAGGCCCTTCATTTCGAGCTTGGGTGTACGTGGCCGTTTTAGACTCTTATTAACCCCCGAAAACAAGTTCATCCGCCTAGAGCGAGTGGCCTGACACTCGGTTTTTATGTTATATATACATAAAAATATTGTATTTTTGTTAATTTCAATTTGTCCTATTGTTAAATTACGTGTATAAATTATCTGGTACGACGTCTTACCAATACGTAAGCGTTAACCAGAATAAGAAGTATATGACAGATTAGAGCGAGTATTTGTAATTTTACTGATTCGCTTCTATCGTTATGATTACACTAAAAACAATAACTTGATCACACAAAATGACCCGCGACAGGGGGGAACCAAAATGATAAGAAGATCGCTTTTTGTTAAAAATAGAATCGCTATAGGTTTAGCAGCCGCTAGTTTAGGTTTATCTGCAGCAAGTACTCAAGCTGTAACATTTGAAGCTGGAGGTTTTGATATTACCTTCGATTCAACCTTTTCATATGGGCAAAGTGTTCGTGTAGAAGACAGAGACTTTAACCTAATTGGCAAAAGTAATAACCCAGCATTTGATTGGACAGGATACAACCCAGCGCTAAGTAATACTATTTACTCATCACAAGATGTATGGGCACAACCGGGCTCTTACTCAAACAATGGTGATGCGGGTAATTTAAATTTTGATAGTGGTGACTCCTTCTCAAAACTATTGAAGGGCACACACGACCTTTCAATAAATAAAGATAACTACGGTTTGTTCACTCGCTTCATGTATTTTTATGACTTTGCGTTGATGGATGGCAATCATGCATATTCAAATCCTACATCAGGGCAGGGTGTTGATCCATGTGACGATAAAGACACCAAAGCACAAAGTTGTGCCGACATACGTTTATTAGACGCGTTTGTATGGGCCGATTTTGATTTAAATGATGGTAATAACCCTTTATCTGTCCGTTTAGGCCAGCAAGTAGTTAACTGGGGTGAAAGTACGCTTATATCTCATGGTATTAACGTAAACCCAGTTGATATAGATCGATTAAAAGCACCTGGCGCTGAGCTAAAAGAAGCATTTATACCAATCGGTATGCTTTGGGCATCGCTCGGAATTACTGAGAATATTACGCTTGAAGGTTTCTACCAATATCAATGGCAAGAAACACGTTTACCAGCAGCAGGTACATACTTTTCTACTAATGACTTTGCAGCAGAAAATGGTTATCAGCAGAATGTTCAATTAGGCTTTACGTCTAATCCTGATATTGATGTTGCTTTTTTAACGGATAGTTTAAATAACCTAACATCTGATTTTGCATTAGCAGCAGCTGCTCAAGGTATTGATCCTTCAAGTGCTGAAGGAAGCGCTTTATTAGCCCAAATGTATCTTGCTTACCCAACTAAGGTTGCATTAAAAGGCAAAGGGGATAATGGTAAAACAGAACCTGAAGATGGCGGCCAGTACGGTTTACGTTTAGGTATATTTTTACCTGAATTTAATGATACTGAAATTGCGTTATACCACGTGAACTACCACAGTCGTCGTCCGCTTATATCTGGTCGTGTATCAAACTTTTCGCAGGCAGCAATTGCTCAAGATTTAGCGATGATCATGACAACAGAAATTACGTCAGATAATGTTGCTGATTTAACCGCTTTTTCTAAAGCTGAAAACGACTACCCAGAAGATATTAAACTATATGGTTTAAGTTTTAACACAACTATTGGTGAAACAGCCTTTGCGGGTGAGTTTGCGTTTCGTCAAGATGAACCACTGCAAATTGATGACGTAGAGTTACTTTATACAGCTATGCCTGAGCAGTTAGCTCTTGCAGGTCTTCGTCCTGATTTTGCAGGTATTTCGCAAATGAGTTTTGGCGATGATATTAGTTCTGTTGGTGCGGGTGAAGTTGCTCAAGGCTATATTGAACGTGATACATCACAAATTCAATTCACGGCTACTCACTTATTTGGACCTTCATTAGGTGCTGATAGTTGGGCTGTAGTTGGTGAAGTGGGTGCAGTAAAAATTCATAACATGCCAGAATATGACGAAATGCGTTTAAATGTATCCGGTACTGGCCGTAGTGGCACAATTACAGGCCCAGGTACTACTGATTATTCAACATTGCAACTTGGTTTATCAAATGGCGCTGAAGAAAAATCATTCGCCACAGCATCTTCTTGGGGTTACCGCTTAATTGCTAAAGGTGATTATTTTAACCTTTACAAAGGTATTAACTTCTCTCCACGTTTTGTATTTTCTCATGACGTAAATGGTAATACACCAGACCCTATGTTCTTATTTATCGAAGACCGTAAATCTTTGGGTGCAACCATGAACTTTAACTACCAAAATGCGTGGTCACTTGATGTGAGCTATAACTCGTTTTGGGGCGGCGGCGATATTAATACTTTCTCAGATCGCGATTACGTTTCTTTTAACTTAAAATATTCTATTTAGGGGTAACATTATTATGATTAAAAAACCTACCCTCATCGCTACAGCTTTTTGTAGCTTGTTTGCAAGCAGCGCAGCTTTAGCTAAATTAAACGCTGATGAAGTTGCTCAATTAGGTCAAAACTTAACGCCAATGGGCGCAGAAAAAGCAGCTAATGCTGATGGCTCTATTCCAGCATGGAATAATGGCATTACTTCTGCACCAGCAGGTTATGAAGCTGGTATGCATCACCTTGACCCATTTACAGCTGATAAAGTGCTTTTCACTATTGATAAAAGTAATATTGAAAAGTACAAAGCCAATTTAAGTCCGGGTCAAATTGCTTTATTTGAAGCATACCCAGACACATTTAAAATGCCTGTGTATGAAACTCACCGTTCTGCGTCTTACCCTCAGTTTGTGTATGATGCGACTAAAAAGTTTGCACCGACTGCTGAATTAATTGAAGGCGGTAACGGTATTAAAAATACGGCGATTGGTATTCCTTTCCCTATTCCTAAAACGGGTTTAGAGGCAATTTGGAATCATTTATTACGTTACCGTGGCCAGTCTATTGAGCGTTTTGGTGGTCAAGCTGCACCAACTGCATCTGGTTCTTATAACTATGTTGGCTTTGATGAGCAGTTATTAGTTAAGTACTCAGACCCTAGTGCAACACCAGCAGAGCTACAAGACTCAAATATTTTGTTTAAGTTTAAACAAAGCGTTACAGAACCAGCTCGTTTAGCGGGTACTGCATTATTAGTTCATGAAACAATGGATCAAATATTAACGCCGCGCCAAGCATGGACTTATAACTCGGGGCAACGTCGTGTTCGTCGTGCACCTAATGTTGCATATGATGCACCAGGCACAGCTGCAGATAGCCTGCGTACTACCGATGATTTTGATATGTTTAATGGCTCGCCAAATCGTTACAACTGGACACTAAAAGGCAAGCAAGAGTTATATATACCTTACAACAGCTATAAACTTCATAGTGATAAGCTAGAGTACGATGATATTTTAATGCCTGGCCATATTAACCCAGAACATACACGTTACGAAAAACACCGTGTTTGGGTTGTTGAAGCTAACTTAAAAGATGATACACGTCATATCTATAAAAAACGTGTGTTTTACATCGATGAAGATAGCTGGCAAGTACAGGTTACTGATATTTATGATAACCGCGACCAACTTTATCGTGTAGCAATGGCTTATGGCCTTAACTACTACGAAGTACCTACACAGTGGAGTACGCTTGAGGTTTATCATGATTTGAATTCTCGTCGTTATTTAGCAATTGGTTTAGATAACCAAGAAAAAATGTACGATTTTTCACAGTCATTTAACGATAACGAATTTACTTCAAGCGCTTTACGTCGCGCAGGTAGATAGTATTAAACTAGGCATTTAACAATTTGTTAAGTGCCTTTTCCTTTCTCATCGCGTTTGTCTTACAGCGCGCAACGCTTTCCCCAGTAAAAAGACAAACAACTCTCTCGTACAAGGCGATTAAAATTTATGAAGTATTTGGTATATGCCAGCCTGATAATAAGCGGTGCGAGTGTTGCACAAGAAGCCCCTAGCAATGCAATCAGTGCAACAAATGCAGCTAAAACCTTACTCACCGACATAACCAACACAGGCAATGGTCTAATTGCAGTAGGTAAACACGGTACTGTTATTAAAAGTATCTCGGGTGATAAATGGCAACAAGCTGAGCTAGTCCCAACTCAAGTGCTATTAACTGCCGTTGATTTTAGTAATGAAAATAATGGATGGGCGTGTGGCCACGATGCAACAATAATAAATAGTACTGACGGTGGTGTTAATTGGCAACTACAACAAGTACAACCAAAATTAGACAAACCATGTTTAGATATTCTATTTGAAGATGATTTAAAAGGTTTTGCAGTGGGCGCATATGGCATGTTTTATCAAACCACCGATGGTGGTAAACATTGGCAAAAACGCTTTTTAGATTCGCTATTATTTAGTGATGATCGTGATTACTTGAACGATTTAAAAGAAAATGACCCCGAAGGATACGAAGCCGAAACTGCTTCAATTTTACCGCACTTTAATCGAATCGAAAAAACAGATAATGGTTTAATGCTGGTTGGTGAGATGGGCTTGATGGCCAGAAGCATTGATGATGGTCAAACTTGGCAAAGGATAGAAGAAATTTATCCTGGTTCATTCTTTGCAGTTGCATCAGATAGCACACAAGAAATTGTGGCAGGGCTTCGAGGTAATGTTTTTGCAAAGCAAAATGGTGAACAGCAGTGGCAGCATTTCGAAAATGTTAAAACAGCGACGATCAACAACATCATTAATTATAATAACAAACAATGGCTTATGCTTGCCAACAGTGGCGTTATTTTTCATCTTCAAGATGGGTTACTCACCCATGAGCAGCTTGCTGACGGTAAAGCGATTCTTGATGGTGTAATATTAGATAACAGGCTGATTATGGCTACAGAAGATGGCATTAAAGTGAAGGAGTTAACCCCTTAATGCATAAACTACTCGATTTTATTGAAAAGGCGATTTTTAGACATCGCTTAATTATGCTTATAAGTTTTGCACTTATAAGCTGTTTACTTGTATTCAAAGCGACTCAAATTCAATTAGATGCATCGTTTAATAAAAATATTCCGTTAAACCACGATTATATGAAAGTGTATACCAAGCATGAAAAGCAGTTTGGTGGTGCAAACAGTATTTTGATTTCAGTGTGTGATGACAGTGGTGATATATTTAATCCAGAGTTCTTTACTCAATTAAAAGCGGTTCACGATCAGCTTTATTTCATTCCTGGCGTAAATCGTCCATTAGTTAACTCAATATTTTCACCCAGTGCTCGTTTTGTTGAAGTAGTGGAGGATGGCTTTGCCGGTGGCCCAATTATTCCTGCTAACTTTAAAGCAGATAAGCGTGGTTTAGGTGTAGTAAAGGAAAACATTGAAAAAGCAAAAGTTGTAGGACGTATGATTGCCAGCGATTATTCGTGTGCAATGGTAACTGCTCAACTTTTAGAAACTGATCCTCAAACACAACAAAAATTAGACACATTAGCTTTTGCACAAAAGCTAGAAAGTGATTTAAGAGAGCCTTTAAGTACGGACAAAGTAAGTATTCATATTATTGGCTTTGCAAAAATGGCTGGTGATATAGCGGAAGGTGCAAAAGGGGTGGTTGTATTTTTTGCCATTGCTATCGCTTTTACCTTTATTATGGTCTGGCTATTTTGTGGCAGTTTAAAGCTGACTATTTTGCCTATCGCATGTTCCATTATTGCTGTTATTTGGCAATTAGGCCTGCTTTCAAGTTTAGGTTTTGGCCTTGATCCTATGTCTATTTTGGTACCGTTTTTAGTATTTGCTATTGGTGTAAGCCATGGTGTGCAGATGATAAATGCGATTGGTAAAAAAGTAGGTGAAGGTAAAACAACACGTATTTGTTGTCAGTCAAGTTTTAGGGCTTTATTAGTGCCAGGCGGTATTGCACTGCTTTCAGACACCGTAGGCTTCTTAACATTACTTACCATCGATATTGGTATTATCCGTGAACTTGCCATTACAGCGAGTTTAGGTGTAGCAGTAATTATATTTACTAATTTAATCTTATTGCCAGTTTGGGCTTCGTACATGAACTTTGAAAACAGTGTACATATTCAATCTGGTGATGCAGCAAAACCAAACATGCTTGATAAAATCCGCGACTTACTTGTTAAAGCGACTGATCCTAAAGTAGCTAAAATGATTATTGGTTTTACCCTTGTTCTATTTGCTTTAGGTTACTGGCAAGCAGATAAAATGCGTATAGGTGACTTACATGCAGGCGCGCCATCACTGCATCAAGATGCTCGTTATAATCAAGACACGTTTTTAATATCAGACAAGTACACTATCTCGTCTGATATCTTAAAGGTAATTGTAGAAGCGTATCCTGCAGCATGTACTGAGCATGATGTGATGGAGCGTATAAGCCGTTTTCAATACAAAGTAGAGAATGTAGCAGGTGTGCAGTCTGCTGTAAGTTTGAGCTCTGTAGCTCAATCGGTTAACGCAGGCTACAACGAAGGCAATTTGAAATGGCAAAGCTTGCCACGAAATTCAGCAAGTTTAGTGCAGTCAACGTCTCGAGTTGAAACTAGTACAGGTTTACTTAACGGTGATTGTTCAGTTATGCCAGTGATTATATTTTTAGATGATCATAAAGCACAAACTATAGATACTGTAATTAAGAGTGTTAAGCAATTTGCGCAAGAAGAGGGCACTGATAAATTAGCATTTAAATTAGCTTCAGGACCTGTTGGTGTAATGGCAGCGACTAATGAGTCGGTTGCAGAGGCGCAAATACCAATGATGCTTTATGTTTATGGTGCCGTTATTATTTTATGCCTAATGAGCTTTAGAAGCGTAAAAGCAACAATAGCCGTAGTATTGCCGCTTTATATTGTATCAACACTTGCACAAGCACTTATGGTTCAATTAGAAATAGGCTTAACCGTTTCTACACTGCCTGTAATTGCGTTAGGTGTTGGTATTGGGGTTGATTATGGTATTTATATACTGTCGTCAATGATGGGGCAGCTTAAGCAAAACGTACCACTGAGTATTGCTTATCGTAATGCACTTGTTGAGCGTGGTAGTGCTGTATTGTTTACCGGTATTACACTTGCGATTGGTGTGAGTACGTGGATATTCTCAGATCTTAAATTCCAAGTTGATATGGGTATACTGTTAACCTTCATGTTTTTAGTGAATATGTTAGGTGCAGTGTTGTTATTACCCGCTATTGGTAGCCTTCTCTGGACTGACCAGAAAAAATAATGTGAATAATTTTGCTCCTAAATGGCCTGTAAAGGCCATTTATATCTACAATTTGTGAATAGATGACCAAATAGCTGAAATGCTTAAAATGTTTTCATCGAAAAGGCTGTTTATTAGCTGTAAAAGGGTTAGAATTTGATTGACTCCACGCTAATGAATAGCTGTACAAATTCCTGCTCCTGAGCAGTAATAGATTAAGGAACATACAATGACACGAAATGAAGGCCAAGCCTCGGTTATCCTAGATAATGTCTGTAAGCTGATCCAGAAAAAAGTTCGCGCTGATAATGTGTTACTCGTTGAGAAATTCGCCAAAGCCTTGTACAGCAATATGTCTAAAGAGGATTTGGCAAACCGCAACGATAGTGACCTATATGGCGCAGCATTAAGCCTTTGGAACTCGCTAGAAAAAAATACTACCGACGACGCAGTTATCCGCGTTTTCAACCCTGAAGTGGCAAAAGATGGCTGGCAGTCATCACATACAATCGTAGAGATTATTACTAAAGACATGCCGTTTTTAGTTGATTCTGTTCGTATGGCCATGACTCGTGAAAATATCGCCTCTCACTTATTACTTCACTGCCCATTAAAAATTAAGCGCGATGAAAACGCTAAAATTTCTGGATTATCAAATTTAAAAGCAGAGCAAGAATCCTCATCTACTAAAACAGTATTTTTTATTGAAATTGACCGTCAAACAGATTCTTCTGTGATTGAGTCTTTCAAGAAAGAGTTAGAGTCGGTTCTTGTTGATGTATCAGTTGCTGTTGATGATTGGCAGCCAATTCGTAAAAAATTGATTGCAGTAACCAAAGAGTTACCTAAACGTCATCATAATAAAACGACAGAAGAAGTTTCAGAAACAACTGAGTTTTTAGATTGGTTAGCGAAAGATAACTTTACCCTAATGGGTTACCGTGAATATGAGCTAAGCCCAGTTCAAGGTGATTACCAATTAAAAGGTAAAATGGAATCAAGCCTTGGCTTGATGAAAAACTCTACTGAAGAGCACACACGATTATTATCAGAATTACCAGAAGTTGCCCGCCAAGAAGCACGCAGCAGCAACCTACTGATCCTAACAAAAACTAACTCTGTTTCTCGCGTTCACCGTCCAGCTTACATCGATTACGTAGGTATTAAGCGTTTTGACGATGAAGGCAATGTAATTGGTGAAGACCGCTTTATTGGTTTGTTCTCATCAAGCTTTTACAATAACAGTGCTACTGATGTGCCTGTTTTAAAGAGTAAAATTAACCGCATTATGGAAATGTGTGATTTTGCTAAAGGTACACACGCTTACAAAGCTGTTTTAAATATTTTAGAAACCTACCCACGTGACGAGCTAGTTCAAGCGCGCGAAAGTGAGCTACTTGAAGTTGCTATGGGTGTTTTACAAGTACAAGAGCGCGATATGTGTCGCTTGTTTGTACGTAAAGATGCGTATGGTCGCTTTTTATCTTGCATGGTTTATGTTCCTCGCGAACGCTATAACACGGCTCTTCGTCGTGAAACGCAAGATATATTAGCTAATGCATTTAATTCTGACGATAAAGTCGAATTTACTACTTATTTCTCTGAGTCAACACTGGCGCGTACTCATTACACCGTTCGTGTGACCGACAACAAGATCGAATATAACGTGAAAGACATCGAAAACAATTTAGTAGAAGCTGCACGTACGTGGGAAGATAAACTTCAATCTGCACTTTTAGAGTCTGCGGGTGAAGCACGTGGTAACGATTTAAATCGTAAATACTGTAATGCATTTGCACGCTCATACAAAGACGAAGTGCTTCCAAGTGCTGCGGTTGTTGATATTGAAAAGTTAGAACTACTTAGCGATGAAAACAAGCTAGAAATGCTGTTTTACCGTCCTCAAGAAGAAGCAAACAGTAATATTGTACGATTAAGCTTATTCCATAAAGATGAGCCAATTCACTTATCTGATGTTATGCCAATGCTTGAAAACTTTGGTCTGCGCGTTGTTGGTGAAACACCATATTCAGTTAAAACTAGCGATGGTCGTATTAACTGGATCATGGACTTCTCGATGCTTATTGACAGCAAAGGGATGGCAGACTTTGATAAAATTTCAGCACGTTTTCGCGCTGCATTAACAAATGTGTGGGGCAACCGCCTTGAAAATGATGGTTTTAACCGTTTAGTATTAATGGGTGGCCTAACTGGCCGCGAAGCCTCTATTTTACGTGCTTACGCTAAGTACATGCGTCAAATTGGTGTAACGTTCTCACAAAGTTACATTGAAAGCACATTTGCAAATTATCCAAACATTGCAGCGCAAATTGTTAATTTATTTGCTAAAAAGTTCTCAGTTAAGAGCCCAGCAAGTGCTAAAACACTTGAAAAGTTAAGTACGCAAATTTACTTAGAACTTGAAAATGTAGCAAACCTTGATGATGACCGCATTATACGTTTATACGTAGATATGATTGTTGCGACACTACGTACCAACTATTTCCAAAAAGATGATGCAGGTCAGTTTAAATCTTATGTTTCGTTTAAAATACAGCCTAGCTTAATTCCTGATGTACCACTTCCACTTCCTGCGTTTGAGATCTTTGTTTATTCTCCGCGCGTTGAAGGTGTGCATTTACGTTACGGTAAAGTAGCGCGTGGTGGTCTGCGTTGGTCTGACCGTCGTGAAGACTTCCGTACTGAAGTACTTGGCTTAGTTAAAGCGCAACAAGTTAAAAATACAGTAATTGTACCTGTTGGCTCTAAAGGTGGTTTTGTATGTAAACAATTACCTAGTGAGCGCGAAGCGTTTATAAAAGAAGGCCAAGAGTGTTACAAAATCTTTATCCGTGGTCTTCTAGATATTACAGATAACATAGAGCGCGGTGAAGTAGTGCCAGCTCGTGATGTTGTTCGCCACGATGAAGATGATGCATACCTAGTGGTTGCAGCCGACAAAGGTACAGCTACTTTCTCTGATATCGCAAACGGCATAGCTAATGAATACAATTTCTGGCTAGGCGATGCATTCGCATCAGGTGGCTCGGTTGGTTACGATCATAAGAAAATGGGTATTACAGCTAAAGGCGCATGGGAGTCAGTTAAACGACATTTCCGTGAAATGGATATCGATTGTCAAACGACTGACTTTACAGTGGTAGCCATAGGCGATATGGCTGGTGATGTATTTGGTAATGGTATGTTGTTATCTAAGCATATTCGTTTACAAGTTGCCTTTAACCATATGCACATTTTTGTTGATCCGAACCCAGATGCTGCTACTTCTTACCCAGAGCGCGAACGTTTATTTAATATGCCGCGTTCATCGTGGGAAGATTACAATAAAGAGTTAATTTCTGCCGGTGGTGGTGTTTTCTCTCGTGCTGCTAAATCAATTACGCTTAGCCCAGAAATGAAAAAAATGTTGGGCACTAAAAAAGCAAGTATGACCCCAAATGAGTTAATGAAAGCTTCATTGATGATGGAGTTCGATTTACTGTGGAATGGCGGCATTGGTACATACATTAAAAACTCTAAAGAAACTGATGCAGATGTAGGGGATCGTGCAAACGATGCACTACGTATCAATGGTAGAGATTTAGGCGCTAAAATAATTGGTGAGGGCGGTAACTTAGGTGCAACTCAATTAGGTCGTGTTGAATTTGCAGCTAAGGGTGGTCGTGTTAATACTGACTTTATTGATAACGTAGGGGGCGTTGCCTGTTCAGATAACGAAGTTAACATTAAGATTTTACTTAATGGCTTGGTTGCTGAAGGCGACTTAACACGTAAACAACGTGATGAGCTACTTTATTCTATGACAGATGAAGTATCTGAATTAGTATTAAAAGACTGTTACCGTCAAACACATACTATTTCAATTACGCAGTCTAAAGGTACTTCAACGCTTAAAGAAAAGATTCGCTTTATTCATGCACTTGAAAAAGATGGTAAGTTAAACCGTGCTATTGAGTTCATTCCAAGTGATGAAGAATTGGCAGAACGTGCAGCCGCAGGTAAAGACTTAACTCGCCCTGAGCTTTCAGTGCTAGTGTCTTACGCAAAAATGGTATTAAAAGAGTCTTTAGTAAGTGATGAAATTACTGAAAACCCTTACTATCGCCAATTGCTTGTGAAGTCATTCCCACGTCCTCTACGTGAGAAGTTTAACGATGCGATGAACAACCATCCACTTCGTAAAGAAATTATTGCAACTAAACTTGCTAACAGTATCGTTAATGATATGGGTTTAAACTTCATGGTACGTATGCATGAAGAAACCGGTGCCAACGAAGCTGAAATTGCAATGTGTTACTCAATTGCTAGCGAAATATTTGAAATGCGTGATACATGGTCTTCTATCAGCGCACTGGATAATAAAATACCAGCAGCGGTACAAACTGAAATGCTTTACCAACTTCGTCGTACTGTTCGCCGTACTACGCGCTGGTTCTTACGTCATCGTAATAAGTCACAAACGATTGAACAAGGAATTGAATTCTTTGCGCCAACGTTTAAAGATTTAAGCGATAATTTAAATACATACATGATTGAAAAAGAAAATGACCGTATTGTAATTGAAGCTAATAAGTTAATTGATGCCGGCGTTCCTGCAGATATAGCTAAGCGTATTGTTTCGTTATCAAGCTTATTCTCTGTGATGGATTTAGCTGAGGTTGCTAATAATTCAGGTAAGAGTATTTCGATGGTATCGAATACTTACTTTAAACTAGGCGCGAGAATGGGTCTGCATTGGTTCTTAGAGCAAATAACTAAGCAACCAGTAGCAAATCATTGGCAAGCACTTGCTCGTTCATCTTACCGTGAAGAGCTTGATTGGCAGCAACGTACGTTATCTGAAGTGGTGCTAAATAGCTTTGAAGGTGACGAGAGCGATGTTGATAGTCAAATAGATGAGTGGATGGATAGCCAAGATTTATTACTTCAGCGTTGGAAACAAATGTTGGCTGAGTTTAAAACATCACAAAGCCACGACTTTGCTAAGTTCTCAGTTGCACTTCGTGAACTTATGTTATTAAGTCACAACTGTGATACATCAGGAAAATAATTTAGCTTTAATCAGTTATTTGTTTAGTAAATAAATAACTGATTGTTAAAATTGTTATACAATACCTCAGCCTTGTCTGAGGTATTTTTTTGTCTGAAATTTAAAAAGAGGATTATATTGATGTTTTATGATTTAGCTCGCCGTTTTATGTTTACCCGTGATGCGGAGTGGGCGCATGAGTTTGCACTTAATAATCTTCGTCGTTTTGCTAATACGCCTCTAAATATAGCTTGGTCACAAAGTGTTTCAGATAAACCCGTAAACTTTTTAGGTCTTGAATTTAAAAATCCAGTAGGGCTTGCCGCTGGCCTGGATAAAAATGCAGAATGTATAGATGCATTTAGCCAAATGGGATTTGGTTTTATTGAAGTTGGAACGGTTACACCGCGTCCTCAAGTTGGTAATGACAAGCCACGTATTTTTAGACTTCCAGAGTCAAACGCAATTATTAACCGTATGGGTTTTAATAATAAAGGTGTTGATAATTTAGTCGAAAATGTAAAAGCAGCAAAGTACAGTGGCATACTCGGTATCAATATTGGTAAAAATAAAGATACACCTAACGAGCAAGGTAAAGATGACTACATTCATTGTATGCGTAAAGTATTTGAGCATGCCTCATATATTACGGTAAATATTTCATCACCAAATACCCCAGGGCTTCGTGATTTACAATATGGTGCTGCACTTGATGATTTATTGCAAAGTCTTAAAAATGAACAGTTAGATTTAATTGCAAAGCATAATAAGCAAGTTGCTATGCTTGTAAAAATTGCACCGGATCTCGATCAAATACAAATAGAGCAAGTAAGTGAGTCACTTTTAAATAATAAAATTGATGGTGTAATTGCCACAAACACAACGCTTGAGCGAGCCGCAGTCATGGGGCAGCAATATGCACAAGAGGCGGGCGGTTTATCAGGTCACCCTGTTAGAATGCGCTCTACAGAGGTAGTAAGTGAGCTAAAACGCTTAACACAAGGTAAGCTACCAATCATCGGAGTCGGCGGTATTGATGATGCTACATCTGCAAAAGAAAAGTTAGATGCAGGCGCAAATTTAGTTCAGGTTTATACTGGGTTCATCTACAAAGGTCCACAATTGGTAAAGTCGATCGTTAACGGCTTATAAGGATCAGTTATCTAAGCTTTTGATCGTTAGCTAAATGTTCTAAGCAAACATTTTAAAAATGGTCAAAAGCGGTTATACTCTGAGCAATAATTATTCAACATACCCAAGGAGGAGTAAATGTTACAAGCATCAAAGCAATGGCAGTGGATTACTTGTCCTGATAAAAATCGTTTGTTACTTGATTTAAATGACGACATGCAATTATGCACGCCTTATAAATTAAGACAGCTCACCGATTCTGTTTTTAAAAATCCACGTTTTAGTCTCGAAGATGCTGCATTTTACGAACAAGTTTATAATTATCTGGATGGATTTGAATTGTGGTCTGCGGCTCAAATTTGTCAAATATCATTAAATGCTACTGCTGTTAAGTATCACTTAAAACCCGTTTTAGCAAAAAGTTGGTTTTTTGAAGAATATACCGGGACAGAGCCAAGCGTAGAGGCAATAGTAAAATTAACATCTAAAGCGCAGTCAGGTGATTTTTTAATTGTAGAGCATTGTCCTGATGCATCTATTTGTTTGAATTTAAGTGAAACCTTTAAATTAGACGAAAACTTATCTTTAGCGCAATTTGAAGTAATCCGTATTTTGAATAATCGAGTCCACCCCATCCTAAATCAGCAATATCAAAGTCAAACCGCCTAACCAAATTTAAGTCTTAAGCGTGTCTTTATGGCGTGTTTGTCGCCCAACCTATGTTATAATCCTGCGCAATTAGCTATTAAGGGTTATTACTTTGCAATTTATCGCACTTACTTCTATCGGAATCGAAAATTTATTGGTTGATGAACTAACAGAACTTGGCGCAACCGTGTCTAAGCAAACTGTTGGTTCTGTTCGTTTTGAGGCTGACTCATTACTTGCGCAAAAGGTTTGTTTATCAACTCGTTTTGCAACGCGTGTGCTTATGCTTATTGAAGAAAAAGAAGGCGTAGATGACAAAAATAGCTTGTATAATTTTGCGCGCTCGCAACCTTGGCAAGAATGGTTTGGACCTACGCAAACATTCGCTGTCGACTTCAACGGTACCAATGACTCATTAAAAAACACGCAATTTTCGGGTCTTGTAATCAAAGATGCGATTGTTGACTATTTTAATGATTTATACGAGCAACGTCCTAACGTTGATAAGCAAGATGCTAACGTGCGCGTAGTTGCACGATTAAATCGTTACGGCGTATCGATGTATATTGACTATTCAGGTCCTCGTTTGTCAGAACGTGGTTACCGCCAAGGCCAAGGTAAAGCGCCAATTAAAGAGCACTTAGCTGCTGCATTAATTAAGCGAAGTGGCTGGCTTGAAAATGTAAAACAGCCTTTATTCGATCCATGTTGTGGTGCGGGTACTATTTTGATAGAAGCTGCCGGTATGGCGCGAAACGAAGCGCCAGGATTATTCCGTGAAGGTTTTGCTTTTGAGCGTTTACCCAGTTTTAGAGCCGCTAAGTTTAAAGAGCTTAAAGAAGAGTTACTCGCTAATATTACTGATCCTAAATTGTGGTTAATTGGCCACGATTACGATGAGCAAGTATTAAGTAAAGCAATTGATAATGCTAAACGTGCAGAGCTTGACGACGTGATTAAGTTTAAGCAAAGTGATGCAACTAAACTTACAGCTGTTGCAAAATTACCGGGTGTTGTAATTTCAAACTTACCTTATGGTGAGCGTATTGGCTCTATGGCTGAGCTTGTTGATTTACACCGTAATTTAGGCGTTGGCTTTAAAAAGCACTTCAATCACTGGAAACTTGCCTTATTGGGTATGGACGAGAGCCTATTTAAACTTTTAAAACTTGTGCGCCTCAAGCGTTATAAATTTAAAAATGGCCCATTAGATGTTGAGCTTAACTTATATCAATTAGATGATAAGCAAGTAAGTTTGACCACAGATGACAAAAAAGCACTCAATTTTGAAGGCTCAACATCATTTGCAAATAGATTGAAAAAGAATAAACAAGGCTTAAAAAACTGGCTTAAACAAAATAAAATAGATGCTTATCGCGTCTATGAAGCGGATATCCCTGAATACAATGTTGCTGTAGATATTTATGGTGACTCTGCTGTAATTTTTGAATATGCAGCGCCTAAAGAAATTGATGAAAAAACATCAGAAAAACGCCTGCAAGACGTAATAAGTTTAACGGCTCAACAGCTTGAGATTTCACCTGAAAACATTGCTGTAAAAGTACGTAAAAAGCAGAAGGGCGAAGATCAATACACAGCTATGTCTAAACAAAACCGTACTATGGTTGTTGAAGAGTTTGGTGCTAAGTTCAAAGTTAATTTATTTGACTACTTAGACACAGGCTTGTTTTTAGACCATCGCTTAATGCGCCGTTATATTCAAGAAAATGCTAAAGATAAACGTTTCTTAAACCTTTTTGCATACACAGGTACAGCTTCTGTACATGCTGCTCTTGGTGGTGCTAAAGCCATTACTACAGTCGATTTATCAAAGACCTACTTAAAATGGGGCCAAGATAACTTTGATTTAAATGGTATTAGTAATACACGATACCGTTTTGAACAAGCTGATTGTTTAAAATGGTTAGAGCACGCGACAGCACAATATGATTTGATATTTTTAGATCCTCCAACGTTTTCAAACTCAAAACGTATGAAAGACGCGTTTGATGTACAGAGCGATCACATTAAATTATTAACGTGGGTTAAAAAGATTTTAAGCCCATCAGGTACCTTAATTTTCTCTAATAACAAACGTGGCTTTGTGATAGATGAAGTTGGTCTGATTGGTTTAGGTTTAAAAGCCATTAATATTTCAGATAAAACGTTATCACCAGACTTTAAACGTAATAAAAAAATCCATAATAGCTGGTTAATCACACATGGCTAAATGGGTTTTATACCACACTGATGGTTGCCACTTGTGCGAGCAAGCTGAGCAACTTATCACTGAGGTACTTAGTAATACGAGTGAGTTATTACTAATCGATATTATGACTGATGAGCAGCTTATAGCTGAGTATCAAATTACTATTCCTGTATTAAAAAGTGAAAAAGGCGAGCAATTATTTTGGCCTTTTACTTTACACACTGTGCGCGAATTTTTAGCACAAGCAGAATAAGAGCAAATAAGAACTATGGATTTAATTAGAATTTTAAAAGCACAACTTGCTTTTGGTACGCATGCTTTGCTTAACAAAGCAGATGCCGTTATAGAAAGTGGCGAAAGAGTGTGTGTTGTTGGTCGAAATGGCGCGGGTAAGTCAACTCTATTAAAAGTGCTTGATGGCGAAGTTGTATTAGATGATGGTGAAATAAATCAGCTAGGCGGGATTAGAATTTCTCGTTTAGAACAAGATCCACCAAAAGGCGCAAATGGCACTGTATTTGATTACGTTGCGCAAGGTATGCCTGAGATTGCAAACTTACTAATTGATTTTCATCATGTAAGTAATGAGTTGCAAACAGTGTGTACTGATAAGTTATTAAACAAGCTTGAACGTTTATCAAATCAATTAGAAGCGGCTGATGGCTGGCGCTTTGATAGCCGAATTCAATTAGTGCTAACACAATTAGAATTAACGCCAGAAGCTAAACTTGAGTCTCTTTCTGGTGGTTGGTTACGTAAAGTAGCACTTGCACGTGCACTTGTTAGTGAGCCTGATTTATTATTACTTGATGAGCCAACAAACCATTTAGACATGGCAAGCGTCATGTGGCTTGAGCAATTTTTAAAAGAGTTTAAGGGCGGAATCGTATTTATATCGCATGACCGTGCGTTTATTCGCGCTGTTGCTACGCGTATTTTAGATTTAGACCGTGGTAAGCTTATTTCGTACCCTGGTGATTACGCCACGTACTTAGAGCAAAAAGCCCATGATTTAAAAGTAGAAGAAAGCCAAAATGCATTGTTCGATAAGCGTTTAGCCGAAGAAGAAACATGGATCCGCCAAGGTGTTAAAGCGCGTAGAACGCGTAACGAAGGTAGAGTTCGTGAGTTAAAACAGCTTCGTACAGAGCGTAAGCAACGTGTTGACCAAGTTGGTAAAACTGACTTTAATATTGAAACAGCAGATCGCTCTGGTAAGTTAGTATTTGAAGCTAAGAATCTTTGTCATGCATTTAAAGACAAAGTTATTGCTGATGATTTTTCTACACTGGTAATGCGCGGTGACAGAATCGGTCTAGTAGGCCCAAATGGTATTGGTAAAACAACACTATTAAAACTAATGTTTGGTGATTTAGAACCAGATCGCGGCATAACTAAGCAAGGTGTTAATTTAGAGTTTGCTTACTTTGACCAATATCGTGAAAAGCTTGATGAAGAAGCAACAGTTCAAGATAACGTTGCCGAAGGTAAACAAGAAGTGATGATGGGCGGCCGCTCACGTCATGTTTTAGGTTATTTACAAGACTTTTTATTCCCGCCAGCACGTGCTCGAACCCCTGTTAAAGCACTCTCTGGTGGTGAAAAAAACAGATTACTATTAGCTAAATTGTTTTTAAAACCGTCTAATATCCTTGTTCTCGATGAGCCAACGAATGACTTGGACATTGAAACGTTAGAGTTACTAGAGGACATCATTAATCAATACCAAGGTACAGTGCTGATTGTAAGCCATGACCGTGAATTTATTGATAATACATGTTCAAGTGTATGGGCGTTTGAAGGTAACGGTAAAGTTACAGATATTGTAGGTGGCTATAGCGACTATGAGGCTTACGTTAACTATTTAGCTGAACAAGAAAAAAAAACGCAGCAGCAACCAGTAAAAAAAGTTGAAAAAGTAGTCGCTCCAGTTGCTAAACCTGCAGCTAAAACAAATAAACTCTCTTACAAATTAAAACTTGAATTAGAGCAACTACCGAATAAAATGGAAAAACTAGAAGCTGAAATTGAAGCTCAACAAGCTGTAGTTAGTGACTCAGACTTTTTTAAACAAGAGAGTGATGTAACAACTAAAGCATTGAACCATTTGGCACAACTTGAGTCTGACCTTGAAGCTGCGCTTGAGCGCTGGGAAGAACTTGAAGAATTACAGAATCAGTAGTAAGGACTAAAATGAAATATAAATTACTCGCTGCCAGTATTTTAGCGACATTAAGCACTTCAGCAACAAGTGCTACGTACCAGTTAAGTGAATTAGGGACTCTTGAAGACGCTAAATATTCTTATGTAACAGATGTAAGCGAAAGCGGGCATATTATTGGTTTCGCAAATGGTTTATACAATTTACCTATTGATATCAGCTATATAGATTTTACTGAAAATATTATTGAAAATAGCTACGATAATACAGAGGCTGCATTTGATTTAAGTGATAAAGAGATTACCTTTACACTTGATGACATTGAAAATAATGATGCAGTACTTACTAATTCTGATGCACATACTTTCATGGTTAGTTTTTTATCTTCAATTTCTACAAATTTTGAATATCAAAAATTAAGCTCATTAGTTGGCATAAAGTACAATGACACACAAGTAACAGAGCAACCGTTATTTGATGTTGCATCTGTTGATTATGATGGCTTAACGCGTTCAACTATTAACCTTTTTAATGCTGTAAGTGAAGATGGCGTTTCGGTTGGTTGGGGCAGTGCACCTTATGACAAAGTATCTTTTACACCCGATGGTGATGATGAAGCAGAAACATGGTTCACTCATGAATTTATAGAGCGTGGGATTGTAATAAGTGCTGATGGCAGTATAAGTGTTGAGTTAGAACCTGAATTCAATGAATATGGCGGCACAAGTCGTGCTAACGGCATTATTAAAACAAATAGTGGTTATACTGTAGTAGGTAACGTTTCAACTAGTATACCAGTTGAAATGCAAGATGATATTGATGATAGGTGTGATAATGAAGACGAACCAACATCAGTATGCATTAATTTATTGAGTTCATCGTTTGGTGTATTCAATAAGCGTGCTGTTAAGTGGGAACTTGATGAATCGTTAAATATTATTTCTGTTGAAGAGCTTGGTATGGCACTGACACCTGATGAAGGTGAAACGGAAGATGACGCATTTACGAGTACTGCTTTAGCAGTGAACAACAACGGTACAATTGTAGGTTCATCAAATACGCGTTATTACAAAAATGATGATACGATTCTTACAATGCCAGTTTATTTTAAAGACGGTGCAGTCACTGACTTTATTAATCAAGAAGACGATTGGCAGGCTGGTAAATCAATCGCTATTAATGATAATGATGTAATTACAGGTTATGCGACAAAGCGTATTGAAGGTACTCTTCGTAATAAATTCTTCTATCATGACATCGAAACAGGTAATACAGTTTTTCCAACTGATTATTTTTCAAGTTCAAGTTCTTATGGCAACGATATAAATAATCAAGGATATATTGTAGGCGAAGGGGAAGTGGGTGTATCTGATAGTTCACGACTCAAAGAAGCCTTTATTTACAAAATTGGTGAAGATAAAATCACTAATTTGAATGATTTACTGCCTTGTTATGACACTGATGGCGAAACTGACTACGCTTACTCAATGGTTGAAGCAACAGCTATCAATGAAAATAATGAAATATTTGGTACTGCGACTAAGACAGTTGAAAAACTTGATTCTTTAGGCGGTGTTGTAACTGATATCAATGGTGAAATTGAATACGAAAGTATTGCAGTTGCAGTTAAGTTAACGCCAATTGCAAATGGTGAAGTAGAAAACTGTGCTCCAGTAGAAGCAGAAGTGTATGAGCGTAACTCTGCTAGCTTTCCTTGGTATACATTATTGCTATTACCATTAGTTGGCTTAAGACGTATATTTCGCTTTTAAAGTTGACTAATATTGATTATAAAAAAAACCAACTTAATAAAGTTGGTTTTTTTTCGTCTATAATATTTTATAAGATTAGGATTGCCATGAATCTTATAATTATTATTTAGCTTTAACGCTACTAATTATTTCGCGATAACCATGCCTTTTTAACAGAACGACGCCAAATAATATCAATACCAAAATAGCCGATAATTGATGCAATAGAAGCACATACTAACGAACCTAGTAAAAATGCAGGACCAATAGTTTCTATGCTCTCTAGAAACCAAGACCAACTAGCTTCAAATACAAAGTGTTGCTCAGGCTGATTAAGTATTAATGTACCCACTAAGTATGAGCCATAAAAAATAGGTGGCATAGTTAGAGGGTTTGTAAGCCATACTAGTGCTACTGAGATAGGTAAATTAACTCTAAATAATATAGCGCCGGCTGCTGCTAAAACCATTTGAAAAGGAACAGGGATGAAAGCAAAAAATAACCCGACTGCAAATGCACCTCGAGCAGAACGTCTATTTAAATGCCAAAGATTTGCATCTTGTAAAAGGCGTCCAAATATTCTTAGTGATTTATGATGTCTAATTTTATTTGGATCAGGTAAAAATCTTTGGATCGTTTTTTTAGCCATTTAAAGCAACCATTTACATCAGTGTGGATAAGTCTTGGGTTTGTAATTGGCTGTATAGCAACCGTATTTTATTATCAAACTCTCGAATTTACAGTATTCACAATTTTCATTGTAATAATGAGCGCTTATTTTAAGCCGTTTTCAAACGTATTGTTAGGCTTTATTTGCGCAATTTGCTTTGTCGGACTGCATTTTTACCTATTTTATAGTTTTGAAATACCAAAACCGGATGAAAAGTATGCACTTGATTCTACATTAATTGTTGAAGAGGTTATTTCTGACAAAAAACCTCAATATATTAAAGTTAAAATAGTGGCATTAGAAGGGAGTAATTTCTCGGATTTTAGAGCACCCAAAGCAATGCTCAGTGTTAATTCTGCACAGTCTTTAATAGTAGGTGATGAATTTTCTGCTTTAATTCATTTAAAACATTTTCGTAGTAATAAAAATTTTAATGTATTTGATAATGAACGTTATGCTTTTATAAGTAGAATATTATTTAAAGGTAAAGTACTTAATAAAAATCTTAATATTATAAATAGCGACAAACAAAGCATAATTTTAGATTATCAACACTTCCTTAAAAACACTTATACGGATACAAAACTACAGTGGCTCTATTATGCATTGCTTAGCGGTGAAAAATCTTTGATGAGCTACGCTGATAGACAATTAATGCAATCTCTTGGGCTAAGTCATTTACTTGCTATATCGGGGTTACATATTGGTTTGATTTTTAGCTTCGGTTATCTATTTACTCGATTCATTTTTGCAAAAATTAATTCTTCGATCGGGCAATCATTCAACCTGACTCTTTATTACAGTTCATGCGGATTTTTAGTAGCCTTGGTTTATGTGTACTTAAGTGACTTTTTAGTATCGGCAACGAGAGCGCTTATCATGCTGGGTTGTTATTTATTATTGTATTTTCTTGCTAAGCAGTCGCTGCGTTGGCGGAGCATTTTATTTGCCTTGGTTATTGTTCTTATTGTTAACCCATTTAATTTACTCAATCCAGGTCTCTACTTTTCATTTTTAGCGGTTGCTATCATTTTTACAGTTATTAATAAATTACCAATATTAAACACTCGCATAAAAAACAAAGTTATTTCACTGTTTGTTATTCAAATAGCGTTATTTATTGGTTTATTGCCACTTTCACTCTATTTTTTTAATGGGGTAAGTATTGCCGGTTTGATAATAAACTTAATTGCTATACCGCTGCTTTCAATTATTATCTTACCTTTTTTAATTGTTTTTACATTACTGAGTATTTTCTTAGATATAAGTATTTTAATAAACCTGTTTGATACTGGCTTATATGTGCTATTTAAATTGCTTAATGAAATACCAGAATCGTTAAGATGGATAACGACTGGCAGAATTGACTCAATATTTGTCGTTTTTACTTATATTATTATGTTGATGGTTTATTTTCTTCCTTATAAATGGCTCGCTTTTATTCCAGCAATAACGCTTTTATTAAATTATTGGCTAACAGAAAAGTCTAAGTGGCAACTACATGTATTTGATGTTGGGCATGGACTTATGGCATTAATTGAAAAAGATAATCAAGTGCTTATTTATGATTTTGGCCCCAGTTATTTCAATCGCTTTAGCCGTACGCGAAGTATTTTATTGCCTTATATTAAAGCCAATAATTTAACAGTGAAAACGGCGATTCTAAGTCATGAAGATAATGATCATGCTGGAGGATTACAACATTTCATAGATGCTGGCTTTGGTGAAACATTACAACAATTTCATCCTAAAAATACACATAATGTATGTGAAGTCATAAACATTGATTTTGCTGGATTAAAAGTACAAAGCTTTAGTACAAAAGGGTTTGGAAATGAAAATGATGATTCATGCGTTGTTAGGGTATCAGATAATACTCATAGCGTTTTACTTACTGGTGATATATCAAAAGCGCGTGAAGCATCGTTATTAGCGGATAATACATCATTAAAAAGTACAGTAATGTTAAGCCCGCATCATGGCAGCGATACATCCTCAAGTGTTAATTTTATAAATAACGTTGCTCCCCAAGTAGTCATTCATTCAAGTGCCTATAAAGGGCAATGGGAATTCCCCAAGCCCATTGTCGTTGAACGGTATAACCAAATAAATGCTCAGCAATTTACGACAGGCGTTGAAGGGCAAATTAGTATTAAATTTTATGCAAAGAATTTGGCTATAGAAACAGCAAGAGGGCAGGAAAGTTACTGGTTTATCAAAGATTGACGTTTAGTTTTATCTCATCGGAGGATACAATACAGATTGTTTCTGTATTTAGAGAGTGTTATGGATCAAAGTACTACACAAATTTATAAACGTCTTGTCTCATATGTTGGCACCTACAAAAGCGTCGCATTTGTCGCAATTATTGGGATGATAGGCTATTCAGCAATGGATGCTTTATTTATTCAATTAATGAAGCCGTTTATTGATCAAGGTTTGAACCAGCGTAATACAGAAGTTTTAAAGTACGCTCCTTTTGTCGTTATCGCGTTAGTTCTAGGGCGTGGTGTTTTTAACTTTATGTCTTCTTACTGCTTAAGTTATGTAGGCTCCCAAGTTGTACGCTCTTTACGCCAAGAGTTATTTGAGCACATATTGCACTTACCCGTTTCTTTTCATGACAAAAACTCAACGGGAGATTTAATTTCAAAAATCACATTTGATACAGAACAAGTTCAACAAGCGATTACTAAAGCCTTGCTAATAGTTGTACGTGAAGGGGCATTTGTTGTATTTTTACTTGCGGTAATGTTCTATACCAGTTGGCAACTATCACTGATATTTTTAGTGATCATTCCATTAGTGGCTATTATTGTTGCCGTAGTATCTAAACGCTTTCGCCATATTTCAAAAAATATTCAATCGGCTATGGGGCAAGTTACTCGCAGTTCTGAGCAAATGTTAAGTGGGCATAAAGTAATTCATGGTTTTGGTGGTCAAGATCAAGAGATTAATCACTTCTCGAAAATTAATAATCATAATCGTCAGCAACGTATCAAAATGGACGCAACTAAAGCGCTTAGTGTGTCTATAATTCAAATTTTAGCGGCAAGTGCCATGGCAGTTATTTTGTGGGCGGTGTCGTTGCCATCAATGATTGATACGATTACATCTGGTGACTTCATGGCATTAATTGCCTCAATGATGATGTTATTGCGTCCGCTAAAACAACTTGCCAATGTTAATAGTGATATGCAACGTGGTATCTCTGCAGCGCAAAGTATATTTTTAGTTTTAGACGAAGAAATGGAAAAAGACACAGGTACAGTTGCTGTTGATAAAGTTAAAGGGCTAATTGAGGTTAAAAACGTCAACTTTAAGTACCCAACGAAAGATGAAGCCGTATTAAACGATTTGTCGCTAACGATTGAGGCGGGTGAAAGTATTGCTTTAGTTGGGCGCTCAGGCTCAGGTAAGTCCACAATTTCTAACTTGTTACCACGCTACTATGACTTAGAGTTACCGAGTGAAATATTACTCGATGGTATAGCCCTGCAGGATTATAAATTAACAGATCTGCGTCGCCAATTTGCTTTAGTGTCTCAGCAGGTCGTGTTATTTAACGATACGATTGCTAACAATATTTGTTATGGGATAAAGCACGATGTGTCTGTTGAAGAGTTAGAACAAGTTGCCAAACAAGCACACGTGTGGGAATTTGTTAAAGACCTGCCAGAGCAATTAAACACCATGGTAGGCGAAAATGGGGTAATGCTCTCAGGTGGTCAACGCCAGCGAATAGCAATAGCGCGTGCAATATTAAAAGATGCACCTATTTTGATTTTAGATGAGGCAACGTCAGCACTTGATACCGAATCTGAAAAGCTTATTCAGCAAGCGTTAGAAACGCTAATGAAAGATAAAACCTCTATTGTTATAGCACACCGCTTATCTACTATTGAAAACAGTGACCGAATTTATGTTATTGATAACGGTCGTGTGATAGAAAGTGGCGATCATAGTAGCTTATTAGCAAATGACGGTACTTATTCAGCACTTTGCAAAATGCAGTTTGGTGATCAGGCGTGAGCAAAATAGAGCAAAGCTGGTATAAACCATTTGGTCTAATTACTTTATTGTTATTACCATTAAGTGCTTTGTTTTGGGTTGTATCGGTATTTCGAAAACTCTTGTACAGCGCTAAAATACTTAAACCTTTTGAGTGCAAAACGCCTGTTATTGTAGTCGGCAATATAAGCGTAGGCGGCAATGGTAAAACACCTTTTGTTTTGTGGTTGTATGAGTATTTGACCGAGCAAGGTTTATCAGTGGGTATTATTAGTAGAGGTTATGGTGGGCAATCAGATAATTACCCGCTGTTAGTCACTGAGCTTGTAGATGCTCAGCAGGCTGGAGATGAGCCTGTGCTTTTATACCATCGTTTAAAGTGCCCAATAGCTGTTGGCCCTAATAGACAACACAATATCGATTTATTAGAAAAAAATCATACGCTAGATGTCATTATTTCTGATGATGGGATGCAGCATTATAAAATGCCTCGTAGCATTGAGTGTTGTATTGTTGATAGTGAACGCCGCTTTGGTAATGGTTTTGTTATGCCCGCAGGGCCACTACGCGAAACAACTAAACGCTTACAAAGTGTTGATATAGTAATTGAAAATGGCGGTCAGGCTAATAATAGCTACGTGCTGCAAGTAAGTAACCTTCGCTTAGTTAATTCAGGTGATGATGCAAAACATACGGTAACTCACGCACATGCAATAAGTGCAATTGGGAACCCTAAACGGTTTGAAAACTCATTAGAAGCACAAAATATTAAGCTATTGTCGACTCATCACTTTAGAGATCATTATGCTTATACAGCAGATGATTTTATTCAGTTTGGTGATGATTGCATTATAATGACCGAAAAAGACGCGGTTAAATGTAAGTCCTTTGCAAAACCTAATTGGTATTATTTACCTGTAGATGCAGAGCCTTCCGATAGCGTAATAAACACATTAAATTCATTATTAAAAGAAAAAGGAATACTCAATGGCCTTTGATACAAAATTACTCGAGATAATTGCCTGCCCAGTTTGTAAGGGTAAATTACGCTTTGATAGAGAAAACAACGAACTAATTAGTACTGCAGCTAAGCTTGCTTACCCCGTTCAAGATGATATTCCAGTATTGCTTGAAAACGAAGCACGTGAGTTATCTTTAGAAGAGGTTGAAAAGTGGAATTCGTAGTTGTAATTCCTGCACGTTTTGCATCAACCCGACTACCGGGTAAGCCGCTTGCTGATATTTGCGGTAAGCCAATGGTTCAACATGTTTACGAAAAAGCATGTTTATCAGGTGCAAGTAAAGTGGTTATAGCAACCGATCATCAAAAAGTGTTTGATGCAGTAAGTTTATTTACTAGTGATGTTGTAATGACTCGCGAAGATCACCAATCGGGTACTGAGCGTTTAGCCGAAGTAGTTGATTTACTTGATCTCGACAGCGATACAATTGTGGTTAATGTACAAGGCGATGAGCCCTTACTTGCGCCAGAAAATGTATCCCAAGTTGCTGCACTATTAAGTGATTCAACAGCACCAATGGCAACGTTAAGTGTTGCTATTGAAGAGCGTGATGAAGTATTTAATCCTAATGCCGTTAAAGTGGTTAGCGATATAAATAAAAATGCGCTGTATTTTTCTCGTGCAAGTATTCCGTTTGATAGAAGCACAATGATGAATGACAGCAGTGCTCTTAATTTAGCGCCATTTCAGCGCCACGTAGGTATTTATGCGTACAGAGCGGGTTTTATTAAACAATATATAGAATTGAGCGTATCGCCACTTGAGCTACTTGAATCGCTTGAGCAGTTACGTGTGTTGTATCATGGTTATAAAATCAAAATAGAGCAAGCTCAAATAGCACCCCATGCTGGAGTTGATACGCCCGATGACTTAGCGAAAGTGATAGCGCATATTAAAAGTACAAACGCGTGAGTGAACAAGTAAGTAAAATATTAAAAATCATTTTTACACATAACGATTTTTATATTTTAGAAAAGCCAGCGGGTCTTAATTTTCATTCAGAAGATGGCCCCGGCTTTGTTGTGTTAGCCGAACAACAATTAACGCAAAAGCTTTATGCCGTTCATCGTTTAGATAAAGTGACATCAGGGCTGATTATTTTAGCGCGAAACAAAGCCGCTGCTGCCAGCTTTACTGTTATGTTTACTGAGCATGCGATTGCTAAATTTTATTTAGCGATTAGTGACGCTAAACCAAAAAAGAAGCAGGGGTGGATCAAAGGCGATATGGCTAAGTCTCGCCGTGGCTCGTTTAAGTTACTAACGAGTAAGCTTAACCCTGCAATCACCCGATTTTATTCGCTAAGCTATAAGCCGGGATTTAGAGGGTATATTTTAAAGCCTTATTCAGGAAAGACGCATCAATTAAGAGTGGCACTAAAAAGTATTGGCTCTGCTATTTTAGGCGATGCAATGTATTCAGGCACGCCATCAAATCGTACCTATTTACATGCATATGCATTGAGCTTTTTATGGCAAGGTGAACAAATACAGCTAACTTTATTACCCGATAATGGTGATGAGTATTTGGCGTTAATTAAACATCAAGATTTTCAAGCATGGCAGTCGCCATGGCAACTGGATTGGTAAATGAGCGAAAAAGTTACAGATATACGTTTTGGTGGTATTAAACGTTTATATGGTCATCAACAGTTTGATTGGCTTCAAGAAGCACATTTTTGTGTAGTAGGGATTGGTGGTGTAGGGAGCTGGACAGCAGAAGCACTTGCACGTACTGGTGTTGGTAAAATAACATTGATTGATTTGGATGATATTTGCGCGACTAACGTCAATAGACAAATTCATGCGTTAACGGGCACTATTGGTCAAGCTAAAGTAGATGCAATGAAAGCGCGCTGCGAGCTTATTAATTCACAGTGCCAAGTTAATGTGATAGATGATTTTATTACGCTTGATAATATTCAAGAGCATATTCAAGGTTTTGATTATGTGATTGATTGTATTGATGCAGTTAAAGAAAAAGCAGCATTAATTGCTCACTGTAAACGTAATAAACTACCTATAATTACAACTGGTGGTGCTGGCGGGCAAACAGATCCTAGCCAAATAACTTTTGGTGATGTAGCTAAAACTACGCAAGACCCATTACTTGCAAAAGTACGTTATATTTTGCGTAAGCAGTATAATTTTAGTAATAATCCTAAACGTAAGTTTAATATTGATTGTGTTTACTCAACAGAGCAATTGGTTTACCCAGGAAGCGATGGCAGCGTATGTCATGCTAAGCAAAGTGCTGATGGCTCGATGAATATGGATTGTAATAATGGTTTTGGATCTGTGACTATGATCACAGGAAGCTTCGGCTTTTTTGTTGCGGCAAAAGCGGTGCGTAAATATCTAGATAAAAAACAACGCTCGCAAGCTTAGTTTTTGCTAACTAAGCTTTTGTTGTGCCATGGTTTGTATTTTATCAACCATGGCTTTAATACCATTACTACGTGATGCGCTTAAGTGGCTTATAAGGCCGAGCTTTTCAAATTCTTCATACGCATTTTTATTCACTACTTGCTCTGGTGTGAGGCCATTGTAAAGCGCTAAAATAATGGCTAATAATCCTTTTACTATACGTGTATCTGAGTCACCAATTACAACAAGTGTATTTTCTGTTAAATCAAATTCAACAAACATCCATACTTTGCTTTCACAGCCCGGTACAAGTGCATCATCAGTCTTCAAAACATCAGCTAAAACAGGTAAAGTTTTTCCTAAAAGCATTATCTCACGATATTTTTGCTGCCAAGCGGGCGCATTTTTTATAGATTCTGTGACTTTGTTAAACGTATTTGTCATGAGTTATCCTAATTAATTCTATTAAAGTGACGTTTAGTCCAGTAAAGCGATACATTTTTTAAGTGAATCAATGAATATATCTACATCTTCATAGGTATTATAAAAACAAAAGCTCGCTCTTAGCGTTCCATTAAGCCCTAAATGTGTCATTAATGGCTGTGTACAATGGTGTCCACTCCTTACTGCAACCCCGTACCCGTCAAGTAAGGTTGCCAAATCATAAGGATGTTCATCATTTAAGTTGAAGCAGAGTGTACCAATATTGTCAGATAGGTTGCTATATATTGTAATACCATCAACCTTTACCAATTTTTGAGCGGCATAACTAAACAATTTTTGCTCATATTGCTGAATTTTTGCGTGATCTAATTCATTTAAATAGTCTAATGCGGCACCAAAGCCTAAAACTCCAGAGATATTTGGTGTTCCAGTTTCAAATTTTGCAGGCGCAGGACGATAAGTACTGTGAGTTAAGTACACTTTATCGATCATTTCCCCACCTGATTGGTAAATATCAAGGGTATTTAATTGCTCATATCGACCATAAAGTACACCTAATCCTGTTGGGCCGAGCATTTTATGGCTTGAGCAGACATAAAAGTCACAGTTTAATTCACGTAAATCGGGTTTTAAATGCAGTGCACCTTGTGCACCATCGACTAAAACAAGAGAATTGACGTCTTTTGCAGCTCTAATTAGTGGTTTTAAATCGGTGATATTACCCAGTGTGTTAGATGCTTGTGTAATAGCTAATAGGGCTGGTTTTGTTTCTTTTATAAATTCACAGCATTCTTTGGTGTTCAGCGTGCCATTTTTATTTAGTGGAAGCGCTATTAATTTAGCACCCGTTTGTTGACTCACTATTTGCCAAGGCACTATGTTTGCATGATGCTCAAGCGGAGATATCATTATGGTATGACTTTCATTTAAGCGCTTTTTTAATCCGTTAGCGACCAAGTTGATGGCTTCTGTAGCACCTTTAGTCCATACAATCTCTTTACTAAATACATTGAAATACTGTGCAGTTTTATCCCGTACTTGTTCATATGAATAAGTTGCTTGCTCGCTAAGTGTATGGCGTCCACGGTGTACATTAGCGTTTTGAAACGTATAGAATTCAGTAATTGTATCTATAACTGATTGAGGCTTTTGTGAGGTTGCTGCTGAGTCTAAATAAACAAGCGGGCAGCCGTTTATTGTTTGATTTAATGTTGGGAAGTCGTTTCTAATTTTATTTATATCAAACTTTAAAGCAAGCATGGCTCATCTACATAGTGTTTTTAAGGCAGGAATTGTAATCGGTTTATGATAATTCTCAAGTGTTGTTAATAAAAAAGGCCGCAAAATGCGGCCTTTTTAAACTAACCAACGTTAATTAACGCTTGTCAGTTGATACGTAGTCACGTTGAGTGTAACCAGTATAAAGTTGACGAGGACGGCTGATCTTATGACCAGGTTGAGATAGCATCTCATCCCAGTGAGTGATCCAACCAACAGTACGTGCCATTGCAAAGATTACAGTGAACATGCTTGTTGGAATACCAATCGCTTTTAAGATAATACCAGAGTAGAAATCTACATTAGGGTATAGTTTTTTCTCTACAAAGTATGGGTCTTCAAGCGCAATTTGCTCAAGCTTCATAGCAATATCAAGAAGTGGATCTTGGATATTCAGCTCAGCTAAAACTTCGTGACACGTTTGACGCATTACTGTAGCGCGTGGGTCAAAGTTTTTGTAAACACGGTGTCCAAAGCCCATAAGGCGGAACGGGTCAGCTTTATCTTTAGCTTTAGCTACGTATTCATCGATACGGTCAACAGAGCCAATCTCTTCTAACATGTTTAAACATGCTTCATTAGCGCCGCCGTGAGCAGGGCCCCACAAAGATGCAATACCAGCTGCAATACATGCATACGGGTTAGCACCAGATGAACCAGCAAGACGAACTGTTGAAGTTGATGCATTTTGTTCATGATCTGCATGAAGCATAAAGATTTTATCCATCGCTTTTGCAGTTACTGGATTAACTTTATATTCTTCAGCAGGTACAGAGAACATCATGTGTAAGAAGTTTTCTGCGTAGCTTAAATCGTTACGTGGGTATACAAACGGTTGGCCGATATTTGTTTTATAAGCCATTGCCGCGATTGTTGGTAACTTAGCAACAAGCTTAACTGCGCTTGTTTTACGTTGTTCAGCATCAGTAATATCAAGGTCTTCATGATAGAAAGATGATAATGCACCTACTACGCCACAAAGCATTGCCATTGGGTGAGCGTCAAAGCGGAAACCTTGGAAAAAGTTAGCAATTTTCTCGTCAAGCATAGTGCTTGTAGTGATTTCATTCTTAAAAACTTCATATTGTTCTTTAGAAGGTAACTCACCATTTAAAAGTAAGTAACAAAGTTCAATGTAATTTGAGTCTTCAGCTAATTGCTCAATTGGGTAACCACGGTGAAGTAGTACACCTTTACCACCATCAATATAGGTGATTGCAGATTCACAAGAACCAGTCGACATGAAACCTGGGTCATAAGTAAAGTGACCGTGTGAACCTAACGTACGTACGTCGATTACATCTTGGCCAGCAGTGCCTTGATAAATTGGAAGTTCGATTGGATCTAGTCCATCAATTTGGACTGTGGCTTTTTTATCTGCCATCGTTATGTATCTCCTATTAAGATATCTATTCTGATTTTTAGATTTTAAAGTTCTGAAATCTGTTTTAAGCACATCTTCTCATTTTAACGTGAAAGAGGGGGTTAAAGTCAATTTTTATAAACATTATGCATATATGTATAATAAATATTCGGTATTAATTAAATATAATACTATTGGCTAATTCGCAAACATCTCTAAATAAACAAGAATTGTAAAAAGCCCTGTGGGTATATATACTAACGGTGGTTTTAAACCGTATTGTATTTGGGTAAACATATTCTTAACAGCTTAAAATTTACAGGTTTGTGAACTTTAATTGTTTTGGTACGTTTATTTTGATAGTTCCATCAGTAATATTTGGTGGGTTTTTAGAAAAACAAGTAGATGAGCTCCACTGTGAGCAAAGATGGGCAAGTAACTGTGAAAAAGCAAAGACCTGTAAATCTAGATCTAACAACTATATCTATGCCGGCAACGGCTAAAGCTTCAATTTTTCACCGCGTCACCGGTGTTGCATTATTTTTTGCTTTAACGTTTGTCATTTGGGCTTGGTCTGAGTCTCTCTCTTCAGCTGAAAGTTTTGAATTCGTCAAGGGTCTGTTTAACGGATTCATTGCCAAATTTATAGCTTGGGGCACTGTTTCTGTATTAGGTTATCACCTTATTGGTGGTATCCGTCATATGATTATGGATATGGGACATTGGGAAGAACTTGAATCAGGTAACCTCAGCGCTAAAGTTTCAATGGCTCTTGGTGTTGTGTTTGCCGTATTGGCAGGGGTGTGGATATGGTTTTAAATCAAGCAACTCTAAAACGTGATGGTGTACAAGATTTCGTATCTTTACGTACCACGGCATTAATAATCAGCGCTTACGCGATTTTTATTATCGGCTATTTTTTAGCGACGCCAGAAGTCACTTTCGAAGCCTGGACAGGCCTCTTCTCTAACCTAGCAATGAAAGGGTTTACGTTAATTACCCTTGTTTGCATTATGGTTCATACCCGCATTGGCCTTTGGCAAGTTCTTACAGACTATGTTAAGTGCGCAAAGCTTCGTGCAGTTTTAGGTTTTGTATTAAACCTAATGGCCGTTGCTTACGTAGCTATTGGTCTAATCGTATTATGGGGTGTTTAAGTGAAATATTCTGTTCGTGAATTTGACGCCGTAGTAATTGGTGCAGGTGGTGCAGGTATGCGCGCTGCTTTAGCAATTACAGAATCTGGCAAAACGTGTGCATTAATATCTAAAGTATTTCCAACGCGCTCACACACTGTATCTGCTCAAGGCGGTATTACGGTTGCGCTTGGTAATTCACACGAAGATAACTGGGAATGGCATATGTACGATACCGTTAAAGGTTCCGATTTTATCGGTGACCAAGACGCTATTGAATACATGTGTCAAACTGGCCCAGAAGCTATTACCGAATTAGAAAACATGGGTTTACCATTTTCTCGTTTTGAAAATGGCCGTGTTTACCAACGTCCTTTCGGTGGTCAATCGAAAAACTTTGGTGGTGAACAAGCCGCACGTACTGCAGCAGCTGCTGACCGTACTGGTCATGCTTTATTACACCTTCTATATCAACAAAACGTTAAAAACAAAACAAATGTATTCTCTGAATGGTATGCACTTGATTTAGTTAAAAACGATAATGGTGATGTAGTAGGGTGTACTGCAATTGAGATTGAGACAGGTGAAGTTACCTTCTTCAAATCTAAAGCTGTTGTATTAGCTACTGGTGGTGCAGGTCGTATATTTGCATCAACCACTAATGCTCACATTAACACTGGTGACGGTGTTGGTATGGCAACACGTGCTGGTATTTCTATGCAAGACATGGAAATGTGGCAGTTCCATCCAACGGGTATCGCAGGTGCTGGTACGCTAGTAACTGAAGGTTGTCGTGGTGAAGGCGGTTATCTTTTAAATAAAGATGGCGAACGCTTCATGGAACGTTACGCACCAAACGCAAAAGACTTAGCGTCTCGCGACGTTGTTGCACGTTCAATGATGACTGAAATCCGTGAAGGTCGTGGTTGTGATGGTCCTTGGGGTCCACATCTTAAGTTAAAACTTGACCATTTGGGTGAAGAAACACTTAATTTACGTCTTCCAGGCGTATGTGACCTTGCTAAAACATTTGCTCACGTTGACCCTGCAAAAGAGCCAATTCCAGTAATTCCAACTTGTCATTATATGATGGGTGGTGTTCCTACTAATGTAAATGGACAAGCGCTACAAATCGATGCTCAAGGCAACGAAACAGTAGTTCAAGGTTTATTTGCAGTAGGTGAGATTGCATGTGTATCTGTACACGGTGCAAACCGCTTAGGTGGTAACTCATTACTTGATTTAGTTGTGTTTGGTCGTGCTGCGGGTAACTTCTTAGGTAAGTACCTAAATGACGTTGAAATATCTAAAGCTGCTTCAGAATCAGATTTAGAAGCGTCTCTTGCACGTTACAATCGTTGGGAAAATTCAACGGCTGGCCAAGGTGAAGATCCAGTTCAAATCAAAAAAGACCTACAACAATGTATGCAGCTTAACTTCTCGGTATTCCGTGAAGGTGACTCAATGGCTGCAGGTCTTCAAGAACTTAAAGAAATTCGCGAACGTCTGCAACATGCTCGTCTTGATGATAAATCATCAGACTTCAATACGCAGCGTATCGAATGTCTTGAACTAGACAACTTAATGGAAACAGCTTACTCGACTGCAGTAGCTGCAAACTTCCGTACAGAAAGCCGTGGTGCACATTCTCGCTTTGACTACCCAGATCGTGATGACGAAAACTGGTTATGTCACTCAGTATTCAATCCTGTAACGGATGAAATGAGTAAGCGTGATGTAAACTATGCGCCTAAAACGCGTGAAGCTTTCCCACCTAAAGCACGTGTTTACTAGGAGATAGACGATGGCACAAGTACAATTTTCAGTTTATCGTTATAATCCAGATGTTGACAACGCTCCTCGTATGCAAGAATACACCTTGCAAACAGAGGAAGGTCACGACATGATGGTGTTGGATGCACTTATTCTTCTAAAAGAACAAGATCCTACATTATCTTTCCGTCGTTCATGCCGTGAAGGTGTGTGTGGATCTGATGGTGTTAACATGAATGGTAAAAATGGTTTAGCATGTATTACTCCTTTATCTACGCTACAAAAAAATGGCAAAGGTAAAATCGTAGTACGTCCATTACCAGGTTTACCTGTGGTTCGTGACCTTGTTATTGACATGAGTCAGTTCTACACTCAGTACGAAAAAGTTAAACCTTATTTAATTAATGATCAGCCTGCAGCAGGCGAACGTCTTCAAACTATTGAAGAACGTGATAAATTAGATGGGCTTTATGAGTGTATTTTGTGTGCATGTTGTTCAACATCGTGTCCTTCGTTCTGGTGGAATCCAGACAAGTTCATTGGTCCAGCAGGCCTTCTTCATGCTTACCGTTTCTTGGCTGATAGCCGAGATACAGCAACTGAAGAACGTTTAGCGGATTTAGACGATGCGTTCAGTGTGTTCCGTTGTCACAGTATCATGAACTGTGTTAGCGTTTGTCCTAAGGGTCTTAATCCGACCAAAGCAATTGGACAAATCAAATCTATGTTACTAAACCGAGCGGTTTGATAGCTTAGTAAAGGTAAGATGGCTAATATTAAATTATATTAGCCATCTTGTTATAATAACTATTAATTTCTGCGCTAAAAAAAAGGGCTTATAAATGCACGAAGGTGTGATGAAGGCATGGCTAGAATCTTCACATTTAAACGGCGGCAACGTTGCTTATGTAGAAGAGCTTTATGAAGCGTATTTAGACGATGCGACTTCTGTGCCAGACGAATGGCGAGAAGTGTTTGAACAATTACCTAAAGTTGATGGTGTGGATGTTGAAGTAAAACATTCAGAGGTTCGAGCACAGTTTGCACAGCTTGCAAAAAACAAGCATAGAGAAGTAGTGGTAGCAGAGGGTAGTGGCGGTGACCTTAAACAGGTTAAAGTTCTACAACTTATTAATGCTTTCCGTTTTCGTGGACACCAAAATGCAAACCTAGATCCATTAGGTATTTGGCAACGAGAGCGTGTACGAGATTTAGAGCTAGAGTACCACGACCTATCTTCAAGTGATTTTGACCGCGAGTTTAACGTAGGGTCGTTTGCCGTAGGGCGCGATACTATGCCTTTAGGTGAACTATACCAAGCACTAAAAACTACATATTGTGGTTCAATTGGCGCTGAGTATATGCACATCACATCAACAGAGGAAAAGCGTTGGTTACAACAGCGTTTAGAATCTGTCCAGTCTAGGCCAAAATTCTCAAAAGATGAAAAGCTACGTATCCTAAAAGGTCTTACGGCTGCTGATGGTCTTGAAAAATATTTAGGGGCTAAGTTCCCAGGTGCTAAGCGTTTCTCACTCGAAGGTGGCGATGCGTTAGTTCCAATGCTAAAAGAGCTTATTCACCGCGCTGGTGAAAGCGGCCAACAAGAAGCTGTTATTGGTATGGCTCACCGTGGTCGTTTGAATGTTCTTGTGAATGTACTAGGTAAAAACCCATCAGAATTATTTGATGAGTTTGCCGGTAAACACAAAGAGACATTAAGTTCTGGCGATGTTAAATATCACATGGGTTACTCATCTGACTTTGCTACTAAAGGTGGCAACGTACATATGGCGCTTGCGTTTAACCCATCTCATCTTGAAATTGTAAATCCAGTAGTTATGGGCTCAGTTCGTGCTCGTCTTGATCGCTTAGGTGATAGCTCTGGTATTAAAGCTCTACCAATTACAATTCATGGTGACTCTGCAGTTACTGGTCAAGGTGTTGTACAAGAAACATTTAACTTGTCACAAACTAATGGATTTAGCTGTGGTGGTAGTATACGCATTGTTGTAAATAACCAAGTAGGTTTTACAACGTCTAAACAAGATGATGTACGCTCAACTGTATATTGTACTGACATAGCTAAAATGGTTCAGTCACCAATATTTCATGTTAATTCTGATGATCCTGAAGCTGTTGCATTTGTTACACAGCTTGCACTTGATTTCAGAAACCAGTTTAAGCGCGACGTAGTTATCGATTTAGTGTGTTACCGTCGCCATGGTCACAATGAAGCTGATGAGCCTAATGCAACTCAGCCTGTCATGTACCAAAAAATTAAAAAACATCCAGTTCCACGTTTAATTTACGCTGATCAACTGATTGCAGAAGGCTCTTTCTCTGAACAAGAAGTTAAAGCTCTAGCAGATGATTACCGTAATGCATTAGATGAAGGCAACTGTGTTGTTTCAGAAATACAGCCAGAGACTTCGCATTCTTCAGATTGGGCTAAATATGTTGGCCACGAGTGGAATGTTGATTACGACGCGAGTGTTTCTGTTGAAAGACTAAAAGAACTGGGTGAAAAAATTGCAACTTACCCAGAGCAATATGTTGCTCAATCTCGTGTTAAAAAGATTTACGATGATCGTAAGTTAATGGCAAGTGGTGAAAAAGCGCTTGATTGGGGTATGGCAGAAACACTTGCTTATGCAACAATTGCGACAGAAGGCACTGACATTCGTTTAACTGGACAAGATTCTGGTCGTGGTACATTCTTCCATCGCCATGCTGTTGTTCATAGTCAAACTGATGGTGCTACGTACACTCCTTTAGAGCACCTAAGTAAAGACCAAGGTACTTTTCAAGTATTTGATTCGGTTTTATCTGAAGAAGCCGTTGTTGCTTTTGAGTATGGTTATGCAACAGCAGAGCCTACATCACTAATACTTTGGGAAGCGCAGTTCGGTGATTTCGCCAATGGTGCACAGGTTGTATTTGACCAATTCTTAAGTTCTGGTGAGCAAAAATGGGGCCGTTTATGTGGTCTTACAATTTTGTTACCGCATGGCTACGAAGGTCAAGGACCAGAGCATAGTTCAGCGCGTTTAGAGCGTTTCTTACAACTATGTGCTGATCACAACATGCAAGTGTGTGTTCCGTCTACTCCGGCACAAGTTTACGCTATGCTTCGTCGTCAATCAGTTCGACCACTTCGTCGTCCACTGATTGTAATGACACCTAAGTCGTTACTTCGTCACCCTCTTGCTACTTCATCACTTGAAGAGCTTTCACACGGTGTTTTCCATAATATGATCGATGAAATTGATGATATTAACCCGGAGAAAGTAGAACGTGTTGTATTTTGTAGTGGTAAAGTTTACTACGAACTATTACAAGAACGTCGTAAGCTTGAGCAAGATAATGTTGCAATTGTACGTGTTGAACAGCTATATCCGTTCCCGCACGATGAAATGAAAACAATTATAGAGCGCTACCAACACGTAACTGATTTTGTATGGTGTCAAGAAGAGCCACAAAACCAAGGTGCATGGTACTGTTCACAACATCACTTTATTGATGCAATCCCACAAGGTGCTAAATTAAAATATGCAGGACGTAAAGCATCTGCATCACCAGCGTGTGGTTACATGTCAGTACATACTAAAGAACAACAAGCGCTCGTTGCCGACGCGCTTACTATAGAAAATAAAGGATAAGCAATGAGCACAGAAATTAAAGTTCCTGTTCTTCCTGAGTCGGTTGCAGATGCTACCGTTGCTACATGGCATGTAAGTGTTGGCGACAAAGTAACTCGCGATCAAAACTTAGTAGACATTGAAACAGATAAAGTGGTTCTAGAAGTTGTTGCACAGCACGACGGTGTAATTACAGAGATATCACAAGAAGAAGGTGCAACCGTACTTGGCGATCAAGTTATGGGTTTACTTGGTGATGCTGATGCAGCGCCAGCAAGTGAAGGTTCAACTAAAGAAGAATCAGCACCAGCTAAATCAGAAGACGCGCCAGCGGCGCAATCAGCACCAGCATCAGAAGGTAAAGAAGTGGATATTAAAGTACCTGTACTTCCAGAATCAGTTGCAGACGCAACAATTGCTACATGGCATGTACAACCAGGTGACGCTGTAACACGCGACCAAAACTTGGTAGATATTGAAACAGATAAAGTTGTTCTTGAAGTAGTAGCTCAAGAAGATGGCATCATGGGTGATATCATTCACGGAGAAGGTGATACTGTATTAGGCGAGCAAGTAATTGGTTCGGTTAAAGCAGGCGGTGCACCAGCGGCTCCAGCTGCAAAAGCAGACGCAGCGCCAGCAGCAGATTCAAGCGAAAGCTCAGATGTGTTAACTCCATCAGTTCGTCGTTTAATCGCTGAAAAAGGCTTAGACGCTTCTAAAATTAAAGGCACGGGTAAAAATGGTCGTGTAACTAAAGAAGACGTTGATACTTTCTTAAAAGCACCAGCGCCAGCGGCTAAAAAAGCAGAAGCTTCTGCTCCAGCAGCACCGATGGGCGATCGTACACAAAAACGTGTACCTATGACTCGTTTACGTAAAACGATTGCGACACGTCTTCTTGAAGCTAAAAACTCAACTGCAATGTTAACAACATTCAACGAAGTGAACATGGGACCAATCATGAGCCTTCGTAAGCAGTATCAAGAAACGTTTGAAAAGCGTCATGGCATTCGTTTAGGTTTCATGTCTTTCTACGTGAAAGCGGTAACTGAAGCACTTAAACGTTTCCCTGATGTTAACGCATCAATTGATGGTGACGATATTGTTTACCATAACTATTTCGATATCAGCATTGCAGTATCTACTCCACGTGGTCTAGTTACTCCAGTACTTAAAGATTGTGACAAACTATCTGTTGCTGAAATCGAAAAAGGTATTCGTGAACTAGCACTTAAAGGTCGTGATGGTAAGCTAACGCTTGCTGATATGACGGGTGGTAATTTCACTATTACTAATGGTGGCGTATTTGGTTCATTGCTATCTACACCTATCATTAACTTGCCACAATCTTCGATTTTGGGTATGCATAAAATCCAAGATCGTCCTATGGCAGTAAATGGTAAAGTTGAAATACTTCCTATGATGTATTTAGCACTTTCTTATGACCACCGCATCATTGATGGTAAAGAATCTGTTGGTTTCTTAGTGACTATTAAAGAGTTACTTGAAGATCCAACTCGCTTATTGCTAGATGTTTAATCTAGTTGTATGAAATGTAAGCTGTGAATGAACATTCACAGCTTTTTTTTTGCGCCTTTGGTCGTACTGGGGTTTTCATGTTAAGCCTTGGGATCTATACTAGGTGCGCAATTTGGGATAGTTGTTTATTTGAAAAAATATTCAGCTCTTTTAGTATAAAAAATTGGATAAAGCATCATGAATTTGCATGAGTATCAGGCAAAACAACTTTTTGCCGAATATGGTTTACCCGTTTCTACAGGTTACGCTTGCGATACACCTGAAGAAGCTGCTGCAGCTGCTGAAAAAATTGGCGGCGATATGTGGGTTGTTAAAACTCAGGTTCACGCAGGTGGACGTGGTAAAGCTGGCGGTGTAAAGCTAGTTAAAACTATCGAAGAAGTAAAAGCGTTTGCAGCTAATTGGTTAGGTAAAAACCTAGTTACTTACCAAACAGACGAGAAAGGCCAGCCAGTAGCTAAAATTTTAGTAGAAAGCTGTACTGACATTGCTAACGAATTGTACCTAGGTGCAGTAGTTGACCGTGCATCTCGTAAAGTAGTTTTCATGGCGTCTACTGAAGGCGGCGTTGAAATTGAAACTGTTGCTGAAGAAACACCAGAGCTTATCCACAAAGCAGAGATCGACCCGTTAGTAGGTCCTCAAGCTTACCAAGCACGTGAACTAGGTTTCAAATTGGGTCTTAACCCAGTACAAATGAAACAGTTTGTTAAGATCTTTATGGGTCTTGGTAAAATGTTCACTGATTTTGATTTCGCACTACTTGAAATCAACCCGTTAGTAATTACAGATGAAGGCAACCTTCACTGTCTTGACGGCAAAATCGGTATTGATGGTAATGCACTTTACCGTCAACCTAAAATCCGTGAATTCCACGATCCATCTCAAGAAGATGCTCGTGAAGCACACGCAGCAAGCTTCGAGCTTAACTACGTTGCTCTAGACGGTAATGTTGGTTGTATGGTTAACGGTGCAGGCCTAGCAATGGGTACTATGGACATCGTAAACCTACACGGCGGCAAGCCGGCTAACTTCTTGGATGTTGGTGGCGGTGCTACTAAAGAACGTGTTTCTGAAGCATTCAAAATCATTCTTTCTGACGACAATGTTAAAGCTGTTTTAGTAAACATCTTTGGCGGCATCGTTCGTTGTGACATGATTGCTGAAGGCATCATTGGCGCAGTTAAAGAAGTTGGCGTAACCGTACCAGTAGTTGTACGTTTAGAAGGTACTAATGCTGAATTAGGTCGTGAAGTTCTTAAGAACTCTGGTCTAGATATCATTGCTGCTGAATCACTAACAGACGCTGCTGAAAAAGTTGTTGCTGCTGCGGAGGGCAAATAATGTCTGTATTAATCAATAAAGATACAAAAGTTATCTGTCAAGGTTTCACTGGTGGCCAAGGTACTTTCCACTCAGAGCAAGCGCTTGAGTACGGTACACAAATGGTTGGTGGTGTTAGCCCAGGTAAAGGCGGTCAAACGCACCTTGGTCTTCCTGTATTCAACACAGTTCGTGATGCTGTAAAAGAAACTGGCGCAACTGCTTCAGTTATCTACGTACCAGCTCCTTTCTGTAAAGATGCAATCTTAGAAGCTATCGATGCTGGCATCGAGCTAATAGTTTGTATTACTGAAGGTATCCCTACACTTGATATGGTTGATGTTAAAATTAAACTAGATCAAACAGGTACTCGTATGATCGGTCCTAACTGCCCAGGTGTTATTACTCCAGGTCAGACTAAGATTGGTATCATGCCTGGTCATATCCACAAACCTGGTAAAGTAGGTATTGTTTCTCGCTCTGGTACTTTAACGTACGAAGCAGTTAAGCAAACTACTGATGCTGGTTTTGGTCAGTCTACGTGTGTTGGTATTGGTGGTGATCCAATTCCAGGTACTAACTTTATCGACGTTCTAGAAATGTTCGAAAAAGATCCACAAACTGAAGCAATCGTAATGATTGGTGAAATTGGTGGTACTGCAGAAGAAGAAGCTGCAGAGTACATCAAAGCTCACGTAACTAAACCTGTAGTATCTTACATTGCTGGTGTTACTGCACCAGAAGGTAAGCGTATGGGTCACGCTGGCGCAATCATTGCCGGCGGTAAAGGTACTGCTGATGAGAAATTTGCTGCATTAGAAGCTGCGGGCGTAAAAACTGTACGTTCACTTGCTGATATCGGTAAAGCACTTAAAGAGAAAACAGGCTGGTAATCGCTTGCTTCCTTTGAAAAGGCCCGCATATGCGGGCCTTTTTGTTATTAGATGAAAATTTAGAACGGGTAACTAATATGCTGGAAAAAACGTACAGATAAGTCTTGGCGTTGTTTATTTATAGCCAGCTCATTACACAGAGTATAGATTGTTTTTTCTACTTGGTTCATAAATCGACCGTAGCCCATTTCATGTTTATCCTGCTGCGTTGCTACTACTACAAAATGCAGCGTTTCTACTAATTTACTTGCTTCATAAAAGTGCTTAATTTGATTTTCATTAGATTCAATATCAAAACTTAACTTTTGAAGTTCATCATTGCCTTCACTTTTATCTATTTTACTGTTGCGTATAATAGGCGTTGCACCGTTAGCAACCATAGCGCCATGGTTTAAGTTATTATTTTGGCACGCACGTAAAAATGCATAAGCAAAGTAGTCATAAAATTTAGCATAATCGTTTGTGTTCATTAGTGTTTGAAACTGCGTTTTAATTGCGCGCGAAACCGGTATAGTAAAAGTGGCGTAAGTCATCTCTGCATAATCATTGGGTATGCTGCATTGTCTTGATTGGTAGCGAGGGTAGAGACTTCTTAATTTGTAACCATAGCTTTCCTTGTTGCCTTTTTCTTTAGCAAATAGGTCATACGTTAAGTGTTGATGGTCGCGTAGTTTAAACTGGGGCTGATTTATTAAGAGTTGTCCTTGTAAAGTGTCTAACACTTTTTGAACTTTATTATGAAATTCTGCAGAGTTGGCTCGCAAATCATCGCCTGTTGCTAAAAATAGAATGCGTATTTTTTTACTCGGTGTACCTTCAGTGTAATAAATCTTATGCGCTTCGTGATAACGGGGATTATAAAAAAAGAGCATTTGTTTATCTGTTTCTAATTGATAAGACTCATCATTAAATCTTACAACGGGTAGTTTATCATTCGCTAATAAGTGCACATTATAAAGCTCGTACTCATCACAAGAAGCAAACAGCTGGCGTGCAATACGTTCATAGCAGCAATTTATATCACTAAAGCTTTTATAAAAATCGTGATTAGGGGTTATTTCAGCTAAAAGGTAGTGGTTAGCGCGTGCATTAGTTGGAATATATACACGATGTTGATTAAGTGTCGCCATCTTTAAATCCTTATAATGTAGGTTATTTACCTACTATAAACTGTTTAGATGACTTAAATATTGCGTTAAAACAAATTTTATTCATAAACAATGGTTCAGCTGAATTAAAGTTAAGCAATATCAAAAATAAACCTTAATCTAGTGCTGTATGTTAGTGTATGTTTTTGTAATAATGCATTAGTTTTGTTATTACGTAATATTTAGAGGACTACACTCCTATGGCGGAAATTGAGAATCGCCCAAGTAACTTTATTAGAACCCGAATTGATGAAGACTTAGCAAGTAAAAAGCATGCAACAACGCATACACGTTTTCCACCTGAACCAAATGGCTTTTTGCATATTGGTCATGCCAAATCAATTTGTTTAAATTTTGGCATCGCAAAAGATTATAACGGTTTATGTAACTTACGTTTTGACGATACAAACCCAGAAAAAGAAGACATTAACTACGTTAATTCTATAAAAGAAGACGTACAGTGGTTAGGTTTTAACTGGGATGGCGATATAAAGTATTCTTCTAACTATTTTGATACTTTATATGGTTACGCTGTTGAGCTTATAAATAAAGGCTTAGCGTACGTTTGTTTTTTAACAGCAGACGAAGCACGCCAATACCGTGGTACATTGAAAGAGCCAGGTAAAAATAGCCCGTACAGAGATACATCAGTTGAAGAAAACCTAGCGTTATTTGAAAAAATGCGTGCTGGCGAATTCAAAGAAGGCGAATGTGTCCTGCGTGCTAAAATTGATATGGCTAGCTCATTTATGGTGCTTCGCGATCCAATTATTTATCGCGTACGTTTTGCTCATCATCATCAAACAGCAGACAAGTGGTGCATTTACCCAATGTATGACTTCACGCACTGTATTTCTGATGCACTCGAAGGTATTACACATTCATTATGCACACTCGAGTTTCAAGATAACCGTCGTTTGTACGACTGGGTACTTGATAACATTAGTTTAGAGTGTCACCCACAGCAAATTGAGTTTTCACGTTTAAATCTTGAATACACAATTATGTCTAAGCGTAAGCTAAGCGATTTAGTGGTAAATAACCATGTAGAAGGGTGGGATGACCCACGCATGCCTACAATTGCAGGCCTGCGTCGCCGTGGTTATACACCAGGTTCAATCCGTGAGTTTTGTTTGCGCATTGGTGTAACAAAACAAGAGAATATGGTTGAAATGGGTATGCTTGAAGCATGTATCCGTGAAGATCTAAACGAAAATGCACCACGTGCAATGGCCGTACTCGATCCTGTTAAAGTTGTTATTGAAAACTACGATGCAGACAAGGTTGAGGTTTTATCTGTGGCTAACCACCCAAATAAAGAAGAAATGGGTCGTCGTGATGTACCGTTTACTCGCGAAATTTACATCGAACGAGAAGACTTTAAAGAAGAAGCAAATAACAAGTTTAAACGTTTAGTGCTTGATAAAGAAGTACGTTTGCGTGGCGCTTATGTTATTAAAGCACAGCGTGTTGAGAAAGACGAAAACGGCGAAATTACAACTATCTTCTGTACTTACGATACTGAAACACTTGGTAAAAATCCAAGTGATGGACGTAAAGTAAAAGGTGTTATTCACTGGGTTTCAGCACCAGAGTCTATTACGGCAGAAGTTCGTTTATACGATCGTTTGTTTAGTGTGCCAAACCCAGCTGCCGCTGATGAGTTTGAAACAACATTAAATCCTGAGTCACTGGTTGTTTTATCAAACGCTAAATTAGAGCCATCGCTTGCTAATTCACAAGCAGAGCAGGGCTTTCAGTTTGAGCGTACGGGTTATTTCTCTCGTGATTCTAAATCAGAGAACGTTGTATTTAACCAAACAGTGGGTCTTCGTGATTCATGGTCTAAGACTCAATAAGTAATATCTAAAAACCTGAACCCTGGATAATAAATCTATCTCGAGCAGCTATTTTCAGCGCTAACTGCGTTGAATTTACTTGCAATAGGTCAGCTATTGACGCGTGAATTCGCCTTGTTTTCACTTAAAATCTCTGGCTAGAGAAATAAATTTAAATATCACCATGATTCAATACGTTGGTAAATCTCTTAACCAGAGTTCAGGTTTAATATCCCCAGTTTTTACTGGGTATGTTTATTACAAGCGTATTTTAGACACAAAAAAACCTGCACTTAGCAGGTTTTTTATTGCTTTTTAAAATCAGTATTAGCTGTTAGCGTCGCTAAATTCTTTACACGCTGCTTTATCATTACACTCACCGTATAAATATAAAGAATGGTTTGTAAGTGTAATACCATTTTCTTCAGAAATTTCAAGTTGACGACGTTCAATCATCTCATCTTCAAACTCTACAACTTTGCCACACTTCAAACATACTAAATGATCGTGGTGTGTGCTTCCTGAAAGTTCAAATACTGATTTGCCACCTTCAAAGTGATGACGGCTTACAATACCCGCATCATCAAATTGGTTAAGTACGCGGTATACAGTTGCAAGACCAATTTCTTCACCTAGATCCAAAAGAATTTTGTAAACATCTTCAGCACTGATGTGTTGGTTATCTGGAGATTGTAAAATCTCTAATATTTTAATACGCGGTAAAGTTACTTTTAAACCGGCTTTTTTAAGTTCCAAGTTATGATCAGTCATTAAATCTGTCTCAATTTTATTTGGTTATACTAGACATCTTGCAAAGATGTACACGACACATTAGCAACAAACAGGATAACGTGCCTAAGCGTTAAGTGCAAAGAACAATTGATTTATATTGCCACTAAAGCTTAAAACGCTAACTGTTTGATAATTATTTAAACAGCTAGCGATATATGCAGTAAATTAGTCAGCTAATTCACTTAAACACATTTCTTCATATACTTGAGCAGACCATGCTTTAACACGTTGTTCTGTAAGTTCTGGTTGACGGTCTTCGTCGATACCCAAACCTACAAAATGCTTATCATCAGCCATGCCTTTAGATGCTTCAAAGTCATAGCTTTCGCTCGGCCAATGACCAACAACAATAGCGCCACGTTCAGTAACGATATCGTTGATCATGCCCATCGCATCTAAAAAGTACTCAGCGTAATCTTCTTGGTCTCCACAACCAAAAATAGCAACAAGTTTACCTTCAAAGTCTACTTCTTCAAGTTCTGGAAAAAAGTCATCCCAGTCACATTGTGCTTCGCCGTAGTACCAAGTAGGGATACCGAATAAGATTAAATCAAATTCAGCAATCTCTTCTTTAGAGCTTTTTGCAATATCATGAACAGCCACTAGCTTTTTACCCAATTCTTTTTGGATCATTTTTGCTACGTGTTCTGTGTTACCTGTGTCACTTCCGAAAAAAATGCCTACACTTGCCATGGATTTAAAACCTTTTATGTATCAATAGCCAATCTTTCTTGTAAAATCGTTTCAATCAGCGCACTGCGGCTAATATTTTGTGCATCTGCCATATCACTCAATGCTTGATATAACTGCGATGAAACTTTAAATTCAACACGCTTTAAGCCACGTGCTTTATCTCTTTTTATTTGATTACGTTTATTTACCTTTAACTGCATATCCCGTGAAAGGGGATTGGTTTTAGGTCTGCCTGGGCGTTTTTCGTATTCAAATAAATCGAGTGTAGTTCTATCTGTTTCTGACTTCGCCATGCTTAACCTACACCTGCGCCTTGCCAAAATACTTGAATAAGACCTTTAGCAATAAAGCCTGAACAACCTAAAAAGAGCACACCCCAGACAATGTATTGTCCGAACTTAGGCACATTGCCACTTTTTAGTACGTCTTTAATTGCCATGCCGATGAATATGAAAATACCGGCTAAGCCAAAATACAACCCTAGGGTATCAAATTCGTTAATTAACTGACTGACCATCAACGTATAACCTTTAAATTAAACGGCGCGTACTATAGCATATAATTATTCATATATTTAGTGCGCAAAATCAAAAACACGCGATTAAAATTGCTTTAAACCGCAGTTAAAAAGTCGTTTATCGCTTTATTTACGGCAAGTGGCTTTTGAGCATGAAGCCAATGGCCTGCGCCATGAATTATTTTAGCCTTGGTATTTTTAAAGCGAGCTTTAATTGCAGTACGATGCTCGGGCAAAATATAGTCAGAATCATTACCTTTAATGAAAAGAGTATCGCATAAACAAGAATTGTTTTCATTAACATTGGATGTAATTGTAGAATATTTTTCGTCAAGCACATTTAAATTAAATCGCCATGCAAAATGACCTTCCTCATTTTTAGCGAGGCTTTTAAGTAGAAACTGTCGAACTCCCAGCTCTTCTATGTAAGGCTGCATTAGAGCATCAGCTTGTTTTCTATCGTCAATTGATTGTGCTGAAACCGCTTTTAATGCCTGTAATATTTTTGTGTGCCGAGCAGGGTAACTAACAGGTGCTATATCAAGTACAACAAGCTTATTTACAAGTTCAGGATGTGTAAGCGCTAATTCCATTGCCACTTTACCACCCATAGAGTGCCCAACTAAATGTGCTTTATCTATGTTCAAATGTGCTAATAACTCAACAATATCTTGTGCCATTGCTGGGTAGTTCATTTCATCACTATGAGGAGAAAGCCCGTGGTTACGTAAATCAACGTTAATAACAGTAAAGTGTTCACTTAATGGTTTTGCTATTACATTTAGGTTTTCTAATGATCCAAAAAGCCCATGTATCAAAATAACATTAGGACCTTGCCCTTGTTGCTTGTAATTTAACTGCATACCCGCCTCCTGAAAATTTCGCCATAGTTTGCCGAGCATTGCTCTAAAAAGCAAAAAATACAGCGACTATTTATTAAATTGGGCTTTTGGGCGTTAAATCAACAACAATGAGGTAAATATTAATATGTTTACGGGAGTGCTTGTTGTAACTCGCATTTCTGATTGGTTTGGGTATAATCACACGGGAGAAAAAAATGTGACCCGTAATGACAGGAAGAACATGAAACAAATCGACATAGACGACGAGTTATATCAATATATTGCTAGCAATACGCAAAGTATTGGTGAAAGTGCATCCACTATTTTACGTCGTTTATTAAATCTGAGCGGCGAAAAAATTCAAACCGCAAACGTAGAACTAACTCAAAATAATCAAACTGCGACTACGTCTACCGCCACATTAAAAAGCTCAGAGCCATCTGCTGCTGAGACTTCAAAAAAACAAACGCCTGTAGCTCACGCACCCGTGAAGCAAAAAAGCGATAATGTTTTTAATGTATTAAATAAAGAAGAGCTGGCAATGCAAAAAGGTGTTGTTGGACGCTTTTTGTTTATTTTAAGTGCATTTTACCGCACACATAAAACTGATTTTTCTGCGGTATTAGACATAAAAGGGCGTGACCGTGTTTACTTTGCTACTAGTAAAGAAGCTTTAGTAAATAGCGGTAGTAGTATGAATCCTAAAAACATAACCGATAGTGAATATTGGGTTATGACTAATTCTAATACAACGCGTAAAAAAATGATGCTTCATGAAGTTGCTCTTTGCCTTGGATATAGTGCAGAGCAAGCTGAAAAAATTCGCGATTACCTGTAAGGAAATATAATGGCTATTCACTCAGGCGCAGGCAAAACTGCTCCACAATCGGCACTGGTTAACGTACCTAAATTAGTATCTGCGTATTACTTAAATGAACCTGATCTTGAACAAAATCCAGAGCATTGTGTTGCCTTTGGTACCTCAGGCCACCGTGGTTGTTCTTACGATGTTAAATTTAACGAGTCACACATTCTAGCGATTACTCAGGCTATTTGTGATTACAGAAAACAAAATGACATATTTGGTCCGTTATTTTTAGGCAAAGACACACACGCATTGAGTGAAGCCGCATTTAACTCTGCAATAGAAGTACTTGTTGCGAATGAAGTGCAAGTGATCACACAAGAAGATGGTGATTTTACGCCAACACCAGTGATTAGCCATGCAATCGTTAGCCACAATAAGCTACACCCAAATGAATTAGCAGACGGGATTGTTGTTACGCCTTCGCATAACCCTCCTGAAGATGGTGGCTTTAAATACAACCCACCTAATGGCGGACCAGCAGATACCGACGTCACTAAATGGATTGAAGACAGAGCTAATCAACTTTTACTAGAAGATTTAGTTGAAGTTGAGTTATTCCCATTCGCTAAGGCATCGCGTTCTGGCTTTATCCGCTACGAAGATTTAATGACTCCTTATATTGATGACTTAGCAAATATCGTTAATTTAAAAGCAATTAGCGATGCAGGTATTAAAATTGGTATTGATCCACTAGGTGGTTCAGGTATTAATTTTTGGCCAGTCATTGCAAAAAAATATAATTTAGATTTAACCGTAGTTAATGATGTTGTTGATCCACGTTTTGCTTTTATGCCACTTGATAAAGACGGCAAAATTCGTATGGATTGTTCATCACCTTATTCAATGGCAAATCTTATTGCACTAAAAGATGATTTTGATGTGTCTATTGGTAACGACCCTGACTACGATCGTCACGGTATTGTAACGCCAGATGGTTTGATGAATCCAAACCACTTTTTGGCAGTCGCAATCGATTACTTACTTAAACACCGTGATTGGAACTCAAGCGTAGAAATTGGTAAAACATTGGTTTCTAGCTCTATGATCGACAAAGTAGCTGCTCGTAACAACCGTAAGGTTAAAGAAGTACCAGTAGGCTTTAAATGGTTTGTTGAAGGCTTAAGCAAAGGCAAGCTTGCCTTTGGTGGCGAAGAAAGCGCAGGTGCTGCATTCTTACGTTTTGATGGCTCTGTATGGTGTACAGATAAAGACGGCTTCATTATGGGTCTACTCGCTGCAGAAATACTTGCTGTGACAGGTAAAACGCCATCAGCGCTTTATAAAGAATTAGAACAAGAGTTTGGTTCTCCAATTTATAAACGCCTAGATGCACCAGCCACAAGCGGTCAAAAATCACGTTTACAAGCATTGAGTGCTTCTGATGTAAAAGCAGATACACTTGCTGGCGAGCCTATTTTGCAAAAATTGACTCATGCACCAGGTAACGATGCTGCCATTGGTGGTTTAAAAGTGGTTACTGAAAATGGCTGGTTTGCAGCCCGTCCATCAGGTACTGAAGATATTTATAAAATATACCTTGAATCATTTAAAGGTGAAGAGCATTTAGCGTTACTTGAAAAAGAAGCTAAAAAGCTTGTAGATTCAGTTATAAGCTAACTTAATCTAATAATTTTAAAACGGCTGATTTATTCAGCCGTTTTCGTTTCTATACCTTGTGTATTTATAAAAATATATGCATAAGAGTCTACTCTCACATTATTTTTAAAGGGCTTATTATATGTCAGCCAATCCATCTTACTTAAATGAATTAAAACAAACAGGCGATTTTTTAACGCTTAGTCGTGACAACGAATGGCATTTAGATGCAGGTGAGTTTGTTTTAGATAATGGGACTCGTGTAAATATACACGATACCGGAGTCATTGAGTTTCAACCTGCTGTTATAACGTCAAAAGATGTAGTTTATTCAAGCGCTGTACACGGTAACGAAACTGCGCCAATTGAAATTTGTGATGCACTTATTAAACAAATTATAAAAGGCGAGCTGATACTTAAGCAGCGTGTTTTGTTTATTTACGGTAATCCACAATCAATTAATATTGGCCTGCGTTTTGTAGAAGAAAACTTAAATAGATTATTTAATGGTCACCATACAATTGAAGGTGTACCAATGAATAATGAGCGAAACCGCGCTGCAAAGCTTGAGCAGTACGTAAGCGATTTTTATACACGTGGCGAGCAAGGCAGTACGCGATGTCATTACGACTTACACACTGCAATTAGAGGCTCTAAAAACGAAAAATTTGCTGTGTATCCATTTTTACATGGTAAGCCATGGAAAAAGTCGCAGCTACAATTTTTATTGAGTTGTGGTGTAAATACCGTGCTTATGATGAAATCTCCTGCAACAACATTTAGCTATTATTCGTCATTTATACACGGTGCTGATTCTTTTACGGTAGAGCTGGGTCAAGTTAAGCCATTTGGTCAAAACGATATGGCTCGCTTTGAAAAAACAAAGCAAACCTTAACTGCATTAATTAGTCAAAATGAAGTTAAATATCCTGAATTTAATGCAAACGATTTTGAATTGTTTGCTGTCCATCGCACAATAAATAGAACGCAGAACGATTTTAGCTTTCCTTTTTCTGACGATGCCGAGAACTTTACTGGCTTTGCGAAAGGTGCACTACTTGCAACCGACGGTGATACAGCGATTTACGCTGACGTTGAAGGAGAGGCTATTATTTTTCCAAATGCGAGCGTAGCATTAGGGCAAAGAGCACTCCTTACTGTTATTCCAATGGATATTGATAGCAATTTCGTCTAATTTAACTCATCAGACCACTAGTAACTTAAAGTTAACTATATGATTACTATTAATTAAAGTAACCGTATCGTTAACTTGCCACTTATTTAACCAGTATTTGCTTTTGTTTCGTCCCAGATCTGTTGAATAACACTTTACGTTAACGTAAAGTGTTGGCAGCTTTAATTAAAGATAGTGCAGATGTTGCAAAGTTTAACCAGCAACAATCACCCACAATAATAATTTAAAGGGGCACTGTTTTACTGACAACAAAAGAAGGTAGGTTATGAGTAATCCAAATAACGTATCGCTGAATATTAACCACGAGCTTGAATTTATTGATGGTCAAGCGCTTAATATTCCAACCCTTAGTATTTTAACTGAGGACGGCGACATTCATCCTAGTGCAACCGCACCTGACATTTCAAAACATACCGCTATTAAGTTATATGAAACAATGCGTTTTATACGTTTGTTAGATGAACGTATGCAAGGCGCGCAGCGCCAAGGCCGTGTTAGTTTTTATATGCAATGCCTAGGCGAAGAAGCCGCAGTTACAGCCTCTGCTGCTGCACTGGATCAAGACGATATGATCATGGCTCAATATCGTGAACAGGCAGCCCTGCATTATCGTGGCTTTACGCTTGATCAATTTATGAACCAAATGTTTTCAAATGAATTGGATTTAGGCAAAGGCCGTCAAATGCCAATTCATTATGGGTCTAAAGCGCTAAACTACATGACGATTTCATCGCCATTGGGTACGCAAATACCACAGGCAACGGGTTATGCATATGGCCAAAAAATAAAGCACATCGACGCTAAAACAGGCGAGCTTGCCAGCACAATTGATAATGTGACTATTTGTTACTTTGGTGAAGGTGCTGCATCTGAAGGTGACTTTCATGCCGGTTTAAATATGGCCGCTGTTCACAAAGCGCCGGTTATATTTTTTGCACGTAATAACGGCTATGCCATATCTACCCCTGCTGATGAGCAGTTTAAAGGCGACGGTATTGCGTCGCGTGGTGTGGGTTATGGCATTAAAACAATTCGTGTTGATGGCACAGATGCACTTGCTGTTTATGCGGCAACTAAAAAAGCACGCGAAATAGCCTCAACACAAGGTGAACCTGTACTTATTGAATCGATTGCTTATCGTTTGGGTGCGCACTCTACGTCAGACGATCCAAGTGGTTATCGCTCTAAAGATGAAGAAGCGAATCATCAAACGTGTCCTATTGATAAATTTAGAAAATGGCTGGTCAAGCAAGACTGGTTAAACGAAGAAGACGATATAAAAGCAAAAGAGTCGATTCGTGAAGAAATTTTAGCAGCGCTTAAACGTGCTGAAGTTGTTGCAAAGCCCGCTTTAGAAGAACTGGTATCTGACGTTTACGATACACCAATTCCATTACTGCAACGCCAGTACGAGCAACTAAAAGAACATATAAAACAGCATCCAGATGCTTACCCAGTAACCGCAGGGAGAATTAAGTAATGGCTAAAATGAACATGCTCCACGCAATTAACTCTGCTCTCGATATTACGATGAATGAACACCCTCAAGCCTGTATTTTTGGTGAAGATGTTGGTTACTTCGGTGGTGTATTTAGAGCAACATCGGGCTTGCAAGAGAAGTACGGTAAACATCGTGTTTTTAATACGCCTTTAACCGAGCAAGGTATTTTAGGTTTTGCTAATGGTTTAGCTGCTTTTGGTGCGCCTGCATTGGCAGAAATTCAATTTGCTGATTATATTTTCCCAGCGTTTGATCAAATAGTAAATGAAGCCGCTAAATTTCGTTATCGCAGTGGTAATGAATTTAATGTCGGTAACTTAACTATTCGTACACCTTATGGTGGCGGTATTGCCGGTGGTTTATACCATTCACAATCACCCGAGGCGTATTTTGCGCACACACCTGGTTTGAAAGTAGTTGTACCGCGTAACCCTTATCAAGCTAAAGGTTTATTACGTGCATCAATTAAAGATGATAACCCGGTCATATTTTTTGAGCCTAAGCGTTTATATCGTGCATCAATTGGCGAAGTGCCAGAAGAAGATTATAGTATTGAATTAGGCACGGCTGAAGTAGTACAAGAGGGGGCCGATATTACGCTTTTAGCGTGGGGTGCTCAAATGGAGATTATTGAAGATGCAGCAAAGCAAGCAAGTGAGCAAGGTATAAGCTGTGAAGTTATTGATCTTCGTAGTATTTTACCATGGGATGTTGAAACGATTGCTAAATCGGTTATTAAAACCGGCCGTTTAATCGTGAGTCATGAAGCGCCTATAACCAATGGCTTTGGTGCAGAGATAGCCGCGACAATACAACAAGAGTGTTTCTTGCATTTAGAGTCGCCAATTTTACGTGTATGTGGTCTAGATACGCCATACCCGCTGGCACTTGAAAAAGAATACGTACCGGATGCACTAAAAGTGTTGGCTGCAATTAAACAATCAATGGATTTTTAGGGGTTACCATGGCTAAAGATTTTATATTACCCGATATTGGTGAAGGCATTGTTGAATGCGAAGTAGTTGAATGGCTAGTACAAGAAGGCGATACCGTATCTGAAGATCAGCCAATTTGCGATGTTATGACAGACAAAGCATTAGTACAAATTCCGGCAGTGCATGATGGCGTTATTTCAAAGCTATATTATCTAAAAGGTGAGATTGCTAAAGTACATGCCCCTTTATTCGCTATGGATGTAGCAGGTGAAAGCATTAGCAATGAAGTAGTACAAGAGCCAGTACAAGCTGAAAATAAAACTAATGATGCAGCTGATGTGGTTGAGGACTTTATATTACCGGATATTGGTGAAGGTATTGTTGAGTGTGAGATTGTTGATTGGTTAGTTGCTGAAGGCGACGAAATAGAAGAAGACCAAGCGGTTTGTGACGTAATGACCGACAAAGCATTAGTACAAATTCCGGCAAAATATACAGGCACAGTAAAAAAACTATATTACCAGAAAGGTGAAATAGCAAAAGTACATAGCCCGTTGTTTCAAATGACAATTGCAGGCAGTGCAGCAAAACCAAATGTTGATATAAACCAAGCGGTCGTAAAGGCTCAAACTAATGCCGTCGCTGAAAAAGTTGCCCCTGTTAAAACACAGCAAACTGCTAAAGTTATCAATCAAAAAGCGGTTGCATCACCTGCGGTTCGTCGTAAAGCACGTGAGCTAGATGTTGATTTAACCTGTGTACCAGGTAGTGGTAAAAATGGACGTATTTACAAGCAAGATATTGAAGAGTTTGTAAAAGGCGAAGTGCCAAATACTATTGATACTTCACCGCTTAATAGCGATGCTTCTCAAAGTGCAGTACAAAACCAAACACAGAATCAAAGCGGTGGCGTACGAGTAGAGCAAATTAAAGGTATTAAAGCGGCCATGGCCAAGCAAATGGTAGCTTCGGTTTCAACTATTCCGCACTTTACGTTTAGTGATGAAATAGACTTAACACAGCTTATAGCTTTGCGTAGCGCTTTAAAAGAGCAGTATAAAGCACAAGGCGTTAAGCTCACCATGATGCCATTTTTTGTAAAAGCACTCTCGCTAGCAATGAAAGAGTACCCTGTACTTAATTCAAAAGTGAACGATGAATGCTCAGAGCTTACCTATTATAACGATCATAATATCGGTATAGCGGTTGATTCTAAAATTGGCTTGTTAGTGCCTAATATTAAATCGTGCCAGAGTAAAAGCATTGTTGATGTGGCAAATGATTTAACCCGTTTAACTCATTCTGCGCGAGAAGGCCGTGTTGCACCCGATGATTTAAAAGGTGGGACAATTAGCATCTCTAACATTGGTGCTATTGGCGGCACTATCGCGTCCCCTATAATTAATAAACCAGAAGTGGCTATTGTTGCGCTAGGTAAACTGCAGCATCTACCGCGTTTTGATGAAAGTGGGCAGGTTGTGAGTAAAGCTATTATGCAAGTGAGCTGGTCTGGCGATCATCGCGTTATTGATGGCGGCACTATTGCTCGCTTTAATAACCTATGGAAATCGTACTTAGAAAACCCATCGGCAATGATGATGGCTATGAGTTAATAGCTAAATTGTTAATATGTAATAAAAACCAGCTTTTAGCTGGTTTTTTGTTTTAATGTCAGCTGTTTTTAATTAAGATACAAATGTTACTAAAAAGTAATAAAGTTAACCCCGTTAGGGAATATAAAAAATAACACTAAGGAAATTTCATGGAACATTATATGAACGCGTTGCGTAGCTACGCAGATTTTTCAGGCCGTAATCGTCGTAAAGCATATTGGATGTTTATACTAATTAATATTGTTTTTTCGCTTTTAACAAGTGTTGTAGATGGTATTACAAACACAATGTTCGTAAGCACAATATATAGCTTAGCTTTATTGATCCCTCAACTAAGTGCAGGCGCACGTCGCCTTCATGATACTGGTCGTTCAGGCTGGTGGCAGCTACTTTGGTTAGTGCCAGTAATTGGCTGGATTGTTTTAATTGTTTTCCTTGCTCAAGATTCACAAGAAGGCGAAAACGATTTTGGTCCAAATCCAAAAGAATTAGCAGTAGAACCTGCAACAGTATAAGTAAGCATAACTCAACATGTTAAGAGCTCAGCAATTGCTGAGCTTTTTTGTATTTGTTATTTACAATATATTTTTAGATTTCAGCAAAAAAATACAACCCATAACCAACTATTAATGCGGGAATAGACGTATAAAGTGTAGCTATAACTGCAGCTTTGGGCGCCATTGCTATTGCTGGAAATAACGCATCACCATCGTTAGAAATTGCGTTTCCTGCTAAAGCACTAAAGGGAATAATGCCTTGAATATAAAGCGTTGTAACAATTATTTGCGGGCCACAGCCGGGTAAAAATCCAATAAGCACTGCAATTAATGGGGCTAAATAGGCGTAATGTACAAACCACGTTTTTAAATCAAGTCCTGCAATGTTAACCAAAATCTCAAATAGCATAAAAGAGGCTACAACCCATGCCGTTACAAAATGGGTATCTTGTAATACTTTTATTATTTTAGAGGTGGGGTTACATGCATCGTCTTCTGACGTTACTTCTTGATAGCTTTCACCTCTTGACGAAAGTGCCCAAATACTAACAATAAACAAAGCCATAGCAGCGCCAAAAATACTAATAGTTGTATTTGTGTACTTACCAAACTGACTAAAATCAATATTAAAGGCGATTAAAAAGGCAATAATAAGGCTTGGGATAATTGCTATCATCCAAACTGGTTTACTGATTTTAATAATGTTAGTTGAGAGTATTTTAATTTGGTGGTTTTGTTCTTGCGCTGTTGGGCGTAAAAAGTCTTTTTTGTGTATTGTATTAACCAGTAAACCACTGAATGTACCCACAACTAACCCTATTCCCATAATTAACAAGCCTTCAGTAGGGCGGGTAGCAAGTAATAAAAATGCTGCATCTCCCATTGTAGCTGTTAGCACAGCAACAATAGCACCAAAGCTTGCTTGGCCTTTTGTAAATTGAGTAACCACAATAATAGCGCCACCACAGCCAGGTAATGCACCTAAAACCGCTGCAAAGCTAATTTCTAAAATAGGGGACTTGGCACTTAAATAACTAAGCTCTAATTGAGGTAAGTGTTCTATAGCGTAGTAATAAATTAAAAGGGTAGCAGCAACAAACACACTCACTTGAAAAAATGCATCACTCAGTGCGGTCATTGTTATTTCGCGTAATTGCGGTATTGCAAGGCAAGTTAAAATAAATAAAGGCAGCAGTAAGCGTTTATTTTGGCTCAAAAATCGTTTTGAGGCAGGAGTAATAAAACCAATGTGAGGGAGTGAAATCATACAATGCGACCTAATAAATTAACTAGGTCACACTGTATATTTTAATTAAATGATAATCAATATCATTTACATCTATTTAAATCGATTACTCACTTTGAATTTTTCGATAAGTAAACTCAAATAAGGCTACTTACGCTGAAATTCAGAGTTTGTATTCCATGTTGGCCACTGTTCTGTTTCAGAAATATCAAAACCTACTTTATAAAATAATTGTAAGTCTTGAACAGCACCCGATAAATCCCATTCATCACGGTAGCGGTCGCACGGTTGATGGTAACAACCGCGAAGTACTAAGCTCATGCGTTTACGATAATTAGCTGTTTCTTCATCAGCAGCCACAGTTCCACCGCCTGCATACATTGCCGGAATACCCATATTTGCAAATGCAAAGTGATCAGAGCGGTAGTAACCACCCGATGATGGTTTAGGATCGCCAGATATTGTTCTGCCTTGCTCTTTAGCTGCATTAGTTAAAAACTCATCCATTTGAGATTTACCAATACCAACCACGTTCATATCTTTTACTTTGCCTAATAAATTTAAGCTATCCATATTGATGTTAGCAACGGTTTTATTCGCTGCAATCACGGGATTTGCCGCATAGTATTTAGAACCCAATAAGCCTTGCTCTTCAGCTGTTACAGCTAAAAAGGTCATCGAGCGGCTAGGATGCTTAGGTAATTTAGTAAAAGCTTCAGCTACTTCAATAAGACCCGCTGTACCCGTTGCATTATCGTGAGCACCGTTATAAATTTGATCGCCTTTACGTGTTTTATCTGTGCCTAAGTGATCCCAATGAGCTGAGTAAATAACATGCTCATCTGGTTTTTCACTACCAGGTAAAGTGGCGATAAAGTTATATGACACCGATTTTTTAATCGTGTTTTTAATAGTAACAGAAGCAGTTAAATCGCCCATATCAACATGGTAAGCACCTTTGGCAGCATTCGTTTTAACGGTATCAAAATCTAAACCTGCTTTAGTAAAAAGCTCTTTTGCTACGTCAGTTGTAACCCAGCCTTCAACGGCTACACGGTCCATGTTGTTGTTTTCTTTTTGAAAACCAAACTGCTCACCGCTCCATGAGTTTTCAACTACTGACCACGGGTAAGATGCAGGTGCTGTTTCATGAATAATAATTGCACCTGCAGCACCACGGCGACTCGCTTCTTCGTATTTGTATGTCCAACGCCCATAATAGGTCATTGCGTCGCCAGTAAATAAAGCAGGGTCTTTTGTTGCAAAACCCGGATCGTTAACCAGCATTACAACCGTTTTGCCCTTAACGTCTAAACCTTCGTAATCATTCCAATTGTATTCAGGTGCGTTAACGCCGTAGCCTACAAATACAAGTTCAGAGTTTTCTATGCCTTCTTGAGCGCTTATGCGACTGCTACCCATAACCATGTCTTTTTTGTATTGGTAGTCTTTACCGCCAATACTAAGCACCATGTTCGAATCAGCTTCTAAAGAAACCAATGGCACTTCTTGTAAGTAATTGTCGCCATTACCTGGTTTTAAACCTAAAGCTTTAAACTGCGCAGTTAAATAATCAAGCGTTAGCTTTTCGCCTGGTGATGAAGGAGCACGACCACCAAACTCATCAGATGCCAGTACTTTTACATGCTCAGCAAGTTCATCTGCTTGAATACTGTTGTAACCATTTGTTACATCAGTAGGTGTAATACTTGTTGTTGCGCAACCTGCTAAAACAGCAGTAGCGAGGAGTGTGAGAGAGAAATAATGTTTCATGTCAGCTCTTTTTTTGTTTTAAGTTGTGATTAGTATATTAACTTCTATTAAGTAGAACCAGTTTTTGCGGTAAACTTCTCGTAAATTATAGGCATAAATAGTTAAAGGTTTAAATGAAGCGTTTTACTCCCCCCGAGCAGTGGCAAATCAGTAGTTTAGAAACAGGTGCATTTGCGCATTTACGTGAGCTGTTTAAAGTTAACGAACTAACAGATTGGCCGGTGCCTCAGTGGTTTTCTCCATTTTTAACCGCTATTAATGCGAATAATATACCTATTACTTTTAAAGATGATGCAAAAGTAGATTTTGGCGATCGTTATTACGAACAAGTTATTTTTGAAACGGGTGTTGTACCTACACGCAGTGAGAATTGGCATGACTTATTTGGTGGCTTTATTTGGTGTTTATTTCCTAAAACTAAAGCGCTTATAAACCAGCGGCATGTACAAGATATAGCTGAACATGGATTACAACAGCGTACCAAACATCGTAATGCATTAACGCTCTTTGATGAATGTGGTGTTGTATTAGCTATAAGTGAGAGTAAATGGCAGCAGTGGCTTTGCGATCATCAATGGAAAACAGCATTTGTTGAACACAAACATGAGTGGGGTAAAACAATAAAACCTTTTATGTTTGGCCATGCTAATTATGAAATGCTCACCAAACCTTATATAGGTTTAACGGGTAAAGCATTGTTTGTTTGTGTACCGGATGAAATATTTTGTAAAGATTTAGTTACTCAATATCAGTACCTAGACCAAGCCCTTTATGAGATGATTAATACAGATAACTGCTTAGCCGATAACAAACAGCTTTCACCACTGCCTTTATTAGGTGTGCCAGGCTGGCATGACGAAAACGAAGACGACTCTTTTTACAACAATACAGATTATTTTAGAGCGAAACGAAGGATACGAACATGATAGAAGTTGCTGGGCTTAAAAAGAAATTTAAGCTAACTAAAGATCACAAAAAAAATAAAATAGACGACATCGACCCTCGTGAAGATAAAGATTATTTTCACTCAGTACGAGATGTGAGTTTTAGCTGCGCAAAGGGTGAAGTACTTGGATTGCTAGGCCCAAATGGTGCGGGTAAAACAACTACACTTAGAATGATTTCAACCGCGTTAAAGCCCGATGAAGGCTCAATAACAATTGCCGGAAACGACATTGTAAAAAAACCGCTACTGGGGCGTAAGTCTATCGGTTTTTTATCGGGCTCTACCGGTTTGTATGGCCGCTTAACTGTAAAAGAAAACATAGAGTATTTTGCAAAGCTCCACGGTATGAGCAAAAGCGATATTGCATCGCGTTGTGATGAGCTATTTACATTGCTTGATATGCATAAGTTTGTAGATAAACGCGCAGAAAACCTATCAACAGGTATGAAGCAAAAAGCAAATATAGCGCGTGCTGTTGTGCATCGCCCAGCAGTTGTTGTGCTTGATGAGCCAACAACGGGTCTCGATATAATGACCACGCAAACCGTTATTCAATTTATTAAGGGTTTAAAGGCGCAAGGTACTCCTGTTATTTTTTCTACCCATCATTTAGATGAAGTTGCACTTTTATGTGACCGAGTAGCTGTAATTAACGAAGGTATTAGCTGCTTTGACGGAACAGTAGATGAATTTAAACAAGCAGGTAATAGTGATGAGCTTAATCAAGCGTTTATGAACATATTAACGGAGAAACATGATGTTTGAGGTATTTAAAAAGGAATTAAGAGAGTTATTACGCGACAAAAAAACGCTATTATTTGTTGTTGCGCTTCCTGTCGCTATATTTCCGTTATTGTTTGCCGTAATGGCATTTATAAGCTCACAAGCAGCAATGGACGCAGAACAAAAAGTAAATACGTATGCTATTATTAACGGTGAATATGCACAAGAATTTACTGATAAAGTGTTTTATCACAAAAGTTTTGAGCTTTATAAAGGGGCTAAAACCTTTAATAACATTGAAGAGCTTAAAGCTGGTGTTATAGCTGGCGATATTGATATGGGTATTTATTTACCAAGCCATGCTGAGCAAACTTTAGATAGCGGTGAACAAAGCCAGTGGCAGGTTGTGTTTAACGATTCAAAATCTATCAACTTTTTATTCGAACGAGTTAAAGAACTCGCAAAAGAATACAGTGACGTGCTCCAAACTCAAAAGCTAATCAGTTTTGGTATTGAAGAGTCTGTTCAAAAATCTATTCTTAACCCAATTGAAGTAATTAAGGTGGATACAGCCGATAAACGTGAAAACCTTGGCGAAAAAATTGGCGGTTTTTTACCTTACTTACTTATACCATTAGTACTAATGGGGGCTACTTATCCCGCTATTGATTTAGGCGCTGGCGAAAAAGAACGCGGCACGCTAGAAACACTCCTACTTACACCTATTACGCGTACAGAGCTGGTGCTTGGTAAATTTATAACTTTGTTAACTACATCCATTGCCTCCACAACCATAACGGTCTTAAGTATGGGCTGCTGGATAGCACTGGCGTTAGCATTTGCCGATCTAGATTTTATTAAAGCGGCATTTAGTACATTAGCGGTAACCGATTTACTGATGATATTTGTATTGCTACTGCCTGTGGCTGCTATATTTTCGGCTTTGGCACTGGCTATATCTATTTATGCACGTACGTTTAAAGAAGCACAAAACTATATGGCCCCCTTAAGTATGGGCGTGTTTTTCCCTATTATTATTTCAATAATGCCAAATATGGAGCTTACTGCTAAAACAGCATTCATTCCTGTTACAAACGTGGCTTTAGCAATTAAAGAAATAGTAAAAGGGACTGTTGATTACACATTTGTAGGCTTAATATTTTTAGCAACTGCAATCATTGCAGCCGGACTACTGGCATTTTGTGTTAAATGGTTTAACCGAGAAGATGTATTATTTAGATAATTATATAGATTTAGCATTCTGAAAAAATATAAAAGGTAGCATTGGCTACCTTTTATATTTTAAAGGGATGATTGGTTGAAACAACTATTTTATAGTCTGTGTAAGTCGATATGGGTACTCTCATTCATTTATAATTCATATAGAGAGTGTGCTCTAAATAAAACTAATGATTTAGTCTTTTTATTATAAAAATTATAACGATAACCGATTAGTTAGATGGTCCAATTCTTTCGTTAATGCTCTATACTAATAACAATAAAAATTTATGGTGAAGTAAATGTTAAAAAGAAATATTTTGTTGAATGTAACAAAAAATAATAAATTAATGCTCGTTGCAACAATAATATTTGTTCTTATAGCTTTGCCTTCTCTATACCTGTTCGATCAAAAAGTAAGAAGTGATGTTTACCATTCAGCTCAAATAGAGTTAAAGCGTGAGCTTGAAACAAAAAGCCTTTCACTAAAAAAACATCTTAAAGATAGTGTTACCGCAATCCGATTTTTAGATGCAACGCCTCCTATTCAAGGTATTACTCGCGCAAAAGAAAATAAACTCATTGATCCAATTCTTGGAACACCTATTGATATTTGGCAAGAGCGCTTAGCAAGTATATTTACAGGCTTTATGCAAACTGATGACAGTATATTGCAAGCCCGCTATATTACGCTCGAAGATGGTGGTCAAGAGGTTGTCAGGGTTGATAGAAATCAACTCGGAGAGATTAATCGCTTACAAGGCCTGCAATTACAAAAGAAAGGCCAACGCGACTACATAATCAAAGCGAGTATGCTTGATAAGAAAAGTGTTTATATTTCACCAATTAACTACAATCGTGAAAATGGACAAATACAAGAACCTTACATCAGTACTTTTCGTGTAGCTAAGCCAGTTTTTGATGAAAATAACAAAATATTTGCAATATTAGTCACTAACTACTTTGCAGATAAATTAATAAAAAGCTTAACGGTAGAATCCCCTCAAGGAATACAAATTTACCTTATGAACAATGAAGGTGAATTTTTATATCATCCAAACCCTCAACTACGCTTTGGTTTTGAATTTAATAAAGCTAAAACGTGGGCTGAAGAGTTTACAACTGACACTACAATGGCAGAGCAAGATACTTTACCGCTAAGTAATTACCCAATTGCTTATACATTAAAAAAGCGTATTTCGTTTGATAGTGATATTGCCATGTTACCTTTAGATCTTGCTGTAAGTGTCAATTCAGAAACATTGTTTGAAAAAGTGAATGAAAGACGTCAAAACTTTATTGTTATGCTGGTCATGTTTTTTGGTATATTTTTAGTTATCGCCTTTTTATACCAACGCTTTATAAATCGTAAATTGCTAATACATTCTTTAAAAGAGCAAAATAGCAAAGTAATTGAAAATTCGCTCGATGCTATTTTTACAATTGAGCAAAACGGTCAGGTTGTACACTTTAATAATACAGCTAAAGAGATTTTTGGTACTTCAATTACTGGTAATAGTCCTGATTTTGTTTCGTTGTTTAATTTAAATGACGCTGACAATAATTGTATTGAAGAGACTATTTCAAACGGATCAAAAATGCCATTTGAAGCTATCTACACAGATGGTTATGGCAACAAACAATATTTTTCAATTACGCTGAGCAGTATTTTTGATGTTTACAATAACCGTTACCAAGTTGCGGCCATTTTGAGAAATATTAGCTCATTAAAAAATACTCAATCAGAGCTTGAAGGATTAAATAGCACTTTAGAGCTAAAAGTATCACAAAGGACTATTGAGTTAGAGCGCGCGATTGACCAAGCATTAGCAGCTAGCCAAGCAAAAAGTGATTTTGTAGCAAATATATCTCACGAAATACGCACACCGATGAATGGCGTTTTGGGTATGCTTGAAATGCTCAAAGAAGATGGTTTAAGTGAACAACAATATCATTACTTAAAGCTAGCCAACAGCAGTGCTAACTCATTGATGAATCTGATTAACGATATTCTCGATTTTTCTAAAATAGAAGCGGGTAAGCTCGATATTGATAATCATACATTTGATGTTGTTACAGTATGTAGCGATATGATTAGCTCTTTAGCGTTACAGGGCCAGCGCAAAGGTCTTGAAGTATTTTTAGATACTAAGGATGTAATAGACAGAATGGTTATTGGCGACAGCCATCGACTAAAACAAATTTTAATTAACTTAGTTAATAATGCATTTAAATTTACCCACCGAGGTGAAGTAAGTTTAACTGTCGGCTCTAAGTACATTACTGACTCAAAGTTATTAATGAGCTTTACAATAAAAGATACCGGAATTGGTATAGCGCCAGAGAACATAGACAAACTATTTGAAGTGTTTACACAAGAAGATTCAAGTACAACCCGTCATTTTGGTGGTACAGGCTTAGGCTTATCTATATGTAAAAAACTTGCTCAGTTAATGGGTGGTAATATTACGGTTATAAGTGAAAAGGGTGCTGGTAGTACCTTTACCGCAACAGTTGAGCTACATGTAGCACAAGAGAAAAAACTAAACACAGGTATTGAACTTGCTACAAGTATTAACGTAGCGGCATTAATAGCGCGCGATAACGTTTATAAAAACGTGTGCGATTTATTGCTACTAACCTGTAAAGTAAATGCAGAAAACATTGTAAGACTCGACTACTTTAGTGAGCATAAAGAGTTTGAGGCTGACTTATTATTGATTGACGATGAGCATCCTCAAATTGATGCGTTAATTGATTACTGTAAGCAGTTTAATAAAAAGTACGTCTTAATTTTACGCGACATGGTGACCGATAAACCGACTAAAATGATATTACCTGAGGGTAGCCACATTCTAAATAAACCGCTTACCCAAGATCAATTTAGCTATAAGTTAGCCAGCTTATTTGGTGCCAGTAATGATTGCATTATAGCGCCACCAAAAGGCTTAACAGAAGAACAAGTAGAGCCAGACCTATCTGCTTATCATATATTATTAGTAGACGATAATATGATTAATATTGAAGTAGCAAAGGCGATTTTAAAACGTACAAAAGTAAAAATCACCTGTGCATCAGACGGTGTAGAAGCATTAGAAGCATTGAGAGAAAACACAGAGCAAGCTTTTGATGTTATTTTAATGGATTGCCAAATGCCTAATTTAAATGGCTACGATACAACAAGTGAAATCAGAAATAGTAAGGCCGGGGTAGACTACACTTACATACCTATTATTGCTATGACAGCAAGCGCAATGGAAGGTGATAGAGAACGTTGTTTAACTGCAGGCATGAACGACTATATTACTAAACCAATCAAGCCAGTAACGCTAAAAGATAAGTTAATCACCTGGCTAAGTTAATCACTTGGCAAAGTTAAACACTATAAAATGAGAATCAGCTGCTTATGCAGCTGATTTTTTTGGTTTAGCATCAGTTGATATATTTAACTTTGTTATGTCGGCGCTATCGAGTACGGTTTGTGTGTCTGACCAATGTAGTAATTCAATTTTTCCATCTTGCTGCTCTACAAGCGCTGTACAGCTCTCAATCCAATCTCCATCGTTACAATATATAATCCCATCATCAACTTTTATTTTGGGGTGATGTATGTGTCCACAAATAATACCGTCTACGTTTTGTTTTTTAGCTTCATGAATTGCAGCATTCTCAAACGCTTTAATCGCTTCACGTGCTTTGTGTACGCGAGCTTTTATCCATGATGCAAGCGAGTAGTAATTACCACCAAATAGCTTTCGAATACGATTGGTCCAGCGGTTTAAAAATAATAAAAAGTCGTACCCTGCATCCCCTGCGATACTAATAAGTTTGTTATAGCGTGTCGCGGAATCAAAATCATCACCGTGTACGAGTAAAAAACGTTTATTAGCTTTAGTGGTGTGAATAAATTGCTGGTGGATTTCAATACCAAATAACGTTTGATTTATATAGTTTCTAAACGTTTCGTCATGATTACCGGGAATATAAATGACGCGTGTACCGCTAGCTGCTTTTTTTTGTATAGAGTTTAATACTTGATAATGCGAAGGGTGCCAATAAAACTGACGTTTCATTGACCATAAATCAATAATATCACCCACTAAATAAAGTGTGTCGGATTCTACCGAGTTTAAAAAATCGAGTAAGTAATCTGCTTTACAGTCTTTGTAACCTAAATGAACATCAGATATCCAAATAGCAGGGTAGTGTTGCTTCTTAGTGTTTGCGCCATTACTCATTTTCATTCCCTAAAGTATCGAGTGTAATAGTTAAATAACCTGAACTCTGGTTAAGAGATTTACTAAGGTATTGAATCATGGTGATATTTAAATTTATTTTCTCTAGCCAGAGATTTTCAGTGAAAACAAGGCGAATTTACGCGTCAATAGCGAGCCTATTGCAAGTAAATTCAACGCAGTTAGCGCTGAAAATAGCTGCTCGAGATAGATTTATTATCCAGAGTTCATATATGGTCTCCTCCAGTATTGCAAGGTGTCATTCAACGATAGCAGGGACAGGTTTGCTGTCATATATACGGTCTTTTA